>JBBIWB010000016.1:0-55000 GCA_037439445.1 Desulfobacteraceae bacterium
GATTCCTGCAATGAAAATCCTGTTGACTCAGACTTAAAATAAAGATTAATCATATAATATATTTGAAATATGTCAAAAGACATCACAAAGGTGAATCAGTATCGAGAGGAGCATTGGCAAAGGTTTCCATTTGATTATCCATATTGCCTTGTTTCTATATAACATTCAATTTGTCATCACTCAAGAAGGATGAACTCGTAAAAAGTCAATATTCGGACGGCTTTGTAAAAAGGCCGCAGGCAAGGCGCACAAATCCTGAGGAATGAGGCGTACTTATGGTACGCCGCAATGACGAAGGATGCAGTGCAACGCAGCATCCGGCCTTTTTACGATGCCGTCAAGAAGGATAAGACATGCCTGTCAGGTTTGAACCCATAAGCATAGATAAACAGGAAGCCTATGCCTTGCTGCTTGCTGAATCAATCCAGCCTGCTTCGGATTACAGCTTTGTAAATCTATGGGGGTGGGCAGATGAATACGGATTGGAGTGGGCATGGGAAGATCGTATAGTATGGATAAAGCAGAATGTTCCGGCACCTCTTTATTGGGCCCCTGTTGGAGACTGGGAAAATGTAAACTGGAAGGAAATCTTTTCGAGGCATTTTTCCTGTGGCACAGAATTTACACGTGTTCCTGAGAAACTGGCAGAATTATGGAAAGATAATATTGAGCAATTATCCATTGAACCTGTCAGGGGACACTTCGACTACCTGTATTCAGCAACAGAACTGGTAGAACTGAAGGGAAACAGGTATCACAAGAAAAAAAATCTGATAAGCCAGTTTGTTTCAGCCTATCAGTTTACCTATACCATGCTCGATGAATCAAAATCTGAAAAAGCCTTGTCGCTTCAAGATGACTGGTGTACATGGAAGGACTGCGATTCTCACGAAATTTTAGCTTCTGAAAACCGTGTCATTGAGAAAATACTTAAAAACTGGGTGAATCTGAAAGGTCTTACAGGAGGAGCAATTTTTGTAAATGATGTTATAGTTGCCTATACAGTTGCTGAGATGATAAGTGCTGATACTCTTGTCATTCATTTTGAAAAAGGCAATCCTGACTACAAGGGGGTTTATCAGGCAATAAATAATATGTTTTTGACTGGTTTTAAAGAAAATTACAAAGGCGGCAATCTTTTAGTCAATCGTGAACAGGATCTCGATGACGAGGGGCTGCGCAAGGCAAAACTTTCTTATAACCCTATAGATTTATTGAAAAAATATAGATGCAGACTCTGAAGAGGAAAAACATCATGAACATCAATTCATTTGTAACAAAAGGCATTGCCTTTGACCTGAAAGAAAATGTCACCTATGGAATCGGCTCTGTCGTGAGCAAGACTCTTCTTAAGAAAGATACAGGCAATATTACTCTTTTTTCATTCGACAAGGGGCAGGGGCTCTCAGAGCATACTTCTCCCTATGATGCTGTTGTCCAAGTGCTTGATGGTGAGGCAGAAATCACAATAGGCGGGGAAATGCAGACAGTTAAGGCTGGTCAGATGCTTATCATGCCGGCAAATATTTCTCATGCTCTTTTTGCAAAGACTCAGTTTAAAATGCTTCTTGTCATGATCCGTGGAAAATAGAGAGATGATAAGCTATACAGGCATCAATCACCTTGTTGGGAATTAACCTGAAGTGCCAAAAGAAATTTTGCACTGGATGATTGCCGATGAAGCCGTAAAAAAGCTTAATGGGAGTGCTTTGGGCAAAGCTGCATCAGCATTTCCGAACTGCCTCAGGCTGGGAGCGGTTTTTCCTGATCTGTTCTTCTATATTGGAGGCTACAGAAACAGCAGGCATTATCTTGAACTTGCAAACGCATATCATGGAAATCATGGAGAGGATACATACACGATTCTCAGGCATTTGATCAAGCTTCCTGAGAAAGATCCCTTTATAGGACAGATCAGGGCTTTTTGTGCAGGCTGGATAATGCACATTCATTCAGACAGTGTCTTTCACCCGCTCGTTTACTATTTTACAGGCAACTACAACGATACGGATCCTTTTGTGAAAACTCGTGCTGTGCAAAATCACAGGCGATTCGAAACACTGATGGATATGCGTTTTTCTTTGCGCTCCTTCACGGGAAAAAAAGCCTTTTTGCTGAAATCAGTAGTTTCAGGGCTTGAAATTCCGTTTCACTGTCTGATTGAACGTCTTCCGCACAGCAGCAGCCAAGGGGTGTTTCTAAATGATTTTCACCTTGCTGCATTGAAGTCCTTGAAGAACTTTCAGTTTCTTCAATATATTTCAAGAAGGAGAATTCTTGGAAGCCTGCTTCGCCTTGCCCATCCTTTTTTATCTGACAGAGCAAGGGAAATTGCAGCAATTTTTGATTCGCCTCAACTTGTGTCCAGACTTTCCGAACTCGATGGGAAGTTTTACTATAGAAATCCTGTAACTGGTGAAGGAAAATCTGCCGGTATGGATGATCTTTTTCATGAAGCAGTTGAGAGAATCATATCTTTTTGTTTACTGGCAGAGTTTGCTGTGCTAAACGGTGATCCTGGTTTGATAGCAGATTTTGGTCCGTCTCTTGACTTTGGGATTGTAGGAATAAGCGCTGACAAGGCCTGTTACTTTTCACCAAGGCCTTTTTTCTGATTGAATGACAAGGGTATTTGCATGCGCGCAGTAGTTCAAAGAGTAAGGGAAAGTTCTGTTGCAATTGATGATCTCATTATCAGCAGAATAGGGAAAGGGCTATTAGTGCTTATCGGGGTCAGTGAAACAGATGATGAAAGGGATGCTGTTTTTCTTGCTGAAAAGATTTCTCAGTTAAGGATTTTTGAGGATGAAAAAGGGAAAATGAACTTGTCCATCCTGGATACAGGGGGAGAAATGCTTGTTGTATCCCAGTTCACCTTATTGGGAGATTGCAGCAGGGGAAGACGTCCTTCCTATGCAAAGGCTGCCTGCCCTGAAAAAGCCATTCATCTATATGAATATTTTGTTCAAGAGGTGAGAAAAAAAAACATTTCGGTCGAGACCGGACAATTCCGTGCGATGATGGATGTTTCGCTTATTAACGACGGGCCTGTAACTTTGATCGTGGATAGTTTCAACATTTCAAAAACTTCTTAAGGAATCATGAAAAAATACCATTTTTCAATCTTACCTTTATCGTTGGTAATTCTTTTTTTTGTTTCAGCTTGTTTCAAGAACCTTGCAATTGCAGAGCAGACCCAGTCAGTTTCACGCCTGCTGTCGCTTATTGGGGATCAGGATTCTGTTTATCTTACGGATCAGAACGGGAGGGTCATTGCATCAAAGAATGCCGAAAAACCGCTTGTTCCGGCATCTGCCATCAAGATATTGACTGCTCTTGTGGCGCTTCACTACTTAGGAGAAGATTACAGGTTTTCAACAGAATGCTATATAGATGACAATAATAACATAACGATTAAAGGTTATGGCGATCCACTGCTTGTTTCTGAAGTGATGCCCGATTTTGCACGGAATATCAAAACCCGTATAGATCATATTAACGATATTGTGCTGGATGATAAGGCTTTTCATAAACCACTCAAAATTCACGGTGTTGGCTTGACAATAGAGCCTTATAATGCACCTAATGGTGCCATTTCAGCCAACTTCAACACCATTAGTTTCAAGGAAACGGCTAAAGGTAACTTCATTAGCCTCGAGCCACAGACTCCGCTTGTACCCTTTGCATTATCCCGTATTCGTTCCTCAGGAGTTGATTCCGGCCGAATCGTTTTTAGTAATGCTGATGATGAAAGTGCTCTTTATGCAGGTCACCTCATTGCCTGGTTTCTCAAGGATAATGGGGTTTCTGTGAAGGGACGGGTTCGTACCGGTCTTGTTGAAAGCCCCAGGGATCGTTTTCTATGTCGTTTCATCTCACCTTATGCCCTCACCGAAGTCATTGCTAGGCTCATGGATTTTTCGAATAATTTCATTGCAAACCAGCTCTTTGTTGCCTCAGGCATTAAGGCATACGGTCTTCCCGGGACAATGGAAAAAGGCATCAGGGCTACCCAGGAATACCTTCACAACGTTCTGAAACTAAGTAACATTCAGGTGGCTGAAGGCTCAGGAATATCCAGAAAGAACAAGATTTCTGCATTAAACCTGGATCAACTGCTCATCTATTTTTCGCCATTCCATTATCTTATGAAAAGTCAAAACGGAGAATTCTATAAAACAGGAACACTCAGCGATGTAAGAACCAGAGCAGGATATATAGACAGTGGAAAAGGAGGTTATTACAGGTTTGTGGTAATGATCAATACACCAGGAAAGACGGCTGATCAGGCAATGGAAGTCATACGAAGACTTGTATCTGAAAAAGACAGGACCGGCAGCAGGCAGTAGGGATGGATTATTAAGCTTTCATCCCATTTCAGGTTGTTCCGGCACATGAAAATATTGCAAGAGTCATTTGAAATATTTTTAATCAGCTCTGACCGGGTTGCTGCTGTTTATATGGGCATAAGCACTATGATTGTGAATGGATTCAAAATTTTCAGCACTTACTGAAAACCATGTGATATTGCTGTCTTCGTAAAGCCTTTTGGCTATGTCCCTTACTATGTCTTCCACAAATTTTGGATTGGTAAAGCCTTTCTCCGTAACGTGTTTTTCATCCAGGCGCTTTAGAATGGAATAGACTTCACACGAAGAGCAGGATTCAACCAGTTCTATCATGTCTTCCATCCAGATAAATCTCTTGAATCTTGTACTCAGCCGAACCTCACCGCGCTGATTGTGTGCGCCTACATCGCTTATTTCCTTGGAGCAAGGGCATACAGATGATATCGGAACAATCACCTCTGAAACAACGTCGATTTTTTCCTCTGGATCGCTTGAGCCCAGAATCCTGCATGTATAATCCATAAGCCCAGGAGCACCGCTTACAGGGGCTTTTTTTTCAATGAAATAGGGAAACGTCACTTCTATGTGGGCTGATGCAGCATTCAGGTGTTTTTTCATCTCCCGGAGAACTTCTGACATTCGCTTGAGAGAGATTTCAGGCCGGAACAGATGCAAAAGCTCTACGAAACGGCTCATGTGAGTGCCCTTGTACTTGTGCGGTAAATCAACATACATGTTGATTGAAGCAACAGTATGCTGTCTGCTGTTGCGGCGGTCAAGTACCGTGATCGGATAGCGGATGTTCTTAATCCCGACTTTGTCTATGGGTATATTGCGGTCATCGCGCTCATTCTGAACATCTTTCATTTCAGGGCTACAAGGAAGCACAGATGAAACTTCCTCGTTCCAGTGATTCTGATGATTCATGTCAGCCTGCCTTTTCTTTGTTGCAGTTTGATTTATTTTTCAGCAGATAGTCTGTTTTAACATGACTCAATGATCTGAAAATATTCCCCTTGATATTACGGTTTCCCTGATAAAGCTGGTTAAGCATCCCCTTGACTTCTTTTCGTTTGGATGTCTTTGATGTTGGACATGGGTTAGTAAAAACAGGGAACTCATTTTCTCCTGCAAATCTGCGTATTACGTCAGAATCCGAAAAGGCCAGTGGTCTTATGACTGTAATTTTTTTCTGAAATAATGTCTGGGATGGCATCATGGTGCATATCCGGCCGGCATAACATATGTTCAAAAACAGTGTTTCTATTATATCGTCCTTGTTGTGTCCCAATGCGAGTTTGCTGCAATTTAGTTCATCTGCAATCTCAAAGAGCCTCTTTCTGCGAAGGTGGGAGCAAAGAAAACAAGGGTTTTCAGAGTTCTTTTCGCTGTGTGCAATAATGCCGTGATCTGTGTAATCTACACGAAGATCAAAACCCCACTGGCTGCAGAAATCTATCAAGGTGTCTGTAAAACCATCATCAAAGCCTGGATCAATGAAAACAGGATGGATTTCATAATGAATGCGAATCCTGTCCAACCGTTCTTTGAGCAGCCACAGGAGGGTAAGGCTGTCGAAGCCGCCTGAAAGCCCGACTGCAATACTATCCCCGTCCTTAATCATGTCATACTGATGGACAGCTTTGCCAAACTCCTTGTTCAAGGTTTTAAATGATTTGAACAAAAATTTCCCTCTTCAGGCGCTTTTATTCTTCATCCTGGTTTTCATTAATCACCTTGATTTTCCCTGCTGCAACTTCTCTTAATGAAATGACTATGTCTTCATTCTTGGGAGAGCTGACAAGATATTCAGAACCTTCTCTTATCTGACGAACCCTCTTAGCTACTATGTTGGTAAGAAGAAATCTGTTTGGGACCCTCTTAAGGCAATCGTCTACTGTAATGCGTGCCACTAATTGACCTCCAGTTTTAAGCTCGATTGAGTCATTCTAAAAAATATCCACAAGTTCATAGCATCTTTTGCCGCCGGGTGCGTTCAGCACAAGTTCATCGGATGCTTTTTTCCCAAGAATAGCCTGTCCCAGCGGGGAAGTTATGGAAATGCGGCCTTCTTCTATATTCGATTCTTCTGGTCCTACGAGCTGATATCGAACAGTTTCTCCTGTATCGACATTTTCGAGCAGCACCTGGCAGCCGAAAGAAGCCCTGTCTTTGGGGAGTTTACTCGGATCAATGATTTCGGCACTCGACAATTTGAAGGCAAGTTCCCTGATTCTGCCTTCAAGAAAACTCTGGCGATCTTTAGCAGCCGCATACTCGGCATTTTCTGACAAATCCCCGTGAGCCCTGGCTTCTTCTATTGCTTTTATGTTCTTTGGTCTTTCGACTTTTTTCAGATGATTCAACTCATTCTGCAGGGCAGCATAACCCTCTTTTGTCATGGGTATTCTATCCAAAACATGTTTCTCCTGAAAATTGGGGCAGATGGTTTTCTGATAACTCATCTGTCCTGTTGAAAATCGTTATTAAAGATGGGATTCAGCTAAAATCTCGGCAATTTGAACTGCGTTTGTTGCTGCCCCTTTTCTGATGTTATCGGCCACAACCCACATATTTATGCCGTTCGGAATGGATTCATCTTTTCTTATCCTTCCCACATGCGTTAAATCCTGTCCGGCAGCATTTATAGGCATGGGATATTGTTTGCTTTTAAGATCATCAATCACTTTAACCCCGGGAGAGGCAGCAAGCAATTCTCTTACTTCTTCAGGAGTAACCGGAAGACGTGTTTCAATATTTATGGATTCACTATGCCCATAAAACACAGGGATTCGAACCGTTGTTGCAGTAATACCAATGGAATAATCTTCCATGATTTTGTGTGTTTCATGAACCATTTTCATTTCTTCCTTGGTATAGCCGTTATCGAGAAACACATCAATATGAGGAAGACAGTTAAAGGCAATTCGATGGGGATAAACTTTTTGTTCGAAAGACTCTTCATTCATTAAAGCACGGGTCTGGTTTTCAAGTTCAACGATTGCTTTTTGGCCTGTGCCTGAAACTGCCTGGTAAGTAGATACTACTATTCTTTTGATGCCGTACTTCAGGTGAATGGGATTTAAGGCCACTACCATCTGAATTGTCGAGCAGTTGGGGTTTGCAATGATGCCTTTCTGTGTATAACCGGAAATGGCATGGCTGTTTACTTCAGGAACAATCAGCGGAACATGCGGGTCCATTCTCCATGCGCTTGAATTGTCAATAACGATGCAGCCAGATTTGGCGGCAGCGGGTGCAAATTTTTCACTTGTACTGCCACCTGCTGAAAACAAGGCTATGTCCATGCCTTCAAAAGAGCTTTCAGTCATTTCTTCAATAACTACAGGTTTCTTTTTGAAAAAAAGAGTTTTCCCAGCCGACCTGGAAGAGGCTAGATATTTAATTGATTTTACGGGAAAATTCCTCTCTTCCAGGCAGGCAATCATTTGATTTCCCACTGCCCCGGATGCTCCAGCCACTGCAACATTAAATTCCTTTTTAGCCATTACAGTCACCTCTTTGTCAATAAAAAAACATGATCCTTAATGCCGATGATATCTGCATCAAGGATCACGGGTATCAAAAACTTTCGACAATCAGTTTTAAAGGGTACTTGTTTTTGGTTCTTCTTTAATATCAGGAAGTTTTTTTAGGCTTCTACGGTATTTCATATTGCTGTAGGAGCCTGAAATAAGATAAATAATTCCGAACGAAAAAAGAGCAATTTGTGGCTGGGCAGCAATGAAAATTAATATAAGCACCGCAGTAACCAGAACATTGAATCTCATTCTATGAAAAAGCCCCGGCGTTTTCAAGCTGTAATAACGGATGGTGCTGATCATCAGAAACGACAGAATATAGAGTAAAATAAGGATGGCAACCGGATAGTTGCTTCCTTGAATTCCGAGTTGATTAAAAAACAATACAGTCGTTGCAGCCATACATGCAGCACCAGGAATTGGAAGGCCTACGAAATAATCGCTGCTGACCGTGCCAACCTGTGAATTGAATCTGGCAAGGCGCAGAGCCCCGCATACCATGAACAGAAAAGACGCCAGCCAGCCTATTCTACCCATTGGATGCAACGCCCACAGGTACATCATAACTCCTGGAGCCAGCCCAAAAGAAATGACATCAGCCAGAGAATCATATTCAACGCCGAATTTACTTGTGGAATTTGTTACCCTTGCAATTTTTCCGTCTAACACATCAAAAACAGCGGCTATGAGAATTGCTACAGCAGCAGACACAAACTCACCATCAATGGATGCTATTACAACATAAAATCCACAGAAAATATTGAGGGATGTAAAAATGTTGGGAATAATATAAATGCCTTTCTTAAGCCTTGATCTTTCGAATCTCTTATGATTTTTCATTTCATATACCCCACTGTTGTAGTTCCTGCCATGACCCTGTCACCTGCTGAGACGTTGATTACAGCCTCAGGGGGAAGATAAATATCAAGCCTTGATCCAAAACAAATCATGCCAAAACGACGGCCCCTATGCACTGTTTCGCCTTCCTGAATCTGGCATATGATTCGTCTTGCAATAAGGCCCGCGATCTGAACTACACAAATTTTTTTGCCGTTTTCCGTTCTTATAAAAACGGCATTTCTTTCATTATCTTCAGAAGCCTTGTCAAGGCTGGCGTTAAAGAACTTGCCCGGCTTGTAATCGATTCTTTCTACCAGACCTTCATGGGGAATCCGATTAACATGAACATTGAAAACCGACATGAATATGCTGACCTTCTGACAAGAACCTTCAAAAAAAATGGTATTCTCCACCCTTCCTGAAAAAACCACTTTTCCGTCGGCAGGGGCAACAACTGCACCTGCTGCAACAGGTACAACACGATCCGGATCCCTGAAAAAAAAAGCTGTGAAAAAAGTTGCGACAAGCCCTGTTAGTGCCAGAAACGTCAGCTCTAGAAGGGCTAACACGCTAGTTGCAAATGCAAAACCTATAATCAGGGGATACCCAGCAGCCGCAACAGGAAAAGCAAACTGGCTGGGAGATTCGTGTCTGGAAAATTTAACCATTAATTAAGCCTAGTGAATAAACAAAAGACAACCACATTTAAGTTTCCGCATTTTTACCATAATTCATTGAATATGTCAATGATTACCCTGCATGCCAGAAAGGTTATTCAGCGTGACTTCTGCTGAAATCAAGGTTGCGCTGGTGATTGCCCACTATGGCTGGGTGAAATTATCTTTCCGGTGCATGTTAAATCATTGTGGTCGGTTGTCATTTATTGTCCTGTGTCCTTGTCATCCAAGGTACTGTTTCAGATATTTTGCCGTATGGGATTTGCCGGTAAATGACAGGATTTCATCAGGAGTGCATGCTGCCACAATTTGTCCGCCTGAGCTGCCGCCTTCAGGTCCTATGTCAATTACATAATCTGATGCCAGAATAATCTCCTGATTGTGCTCTATGACTACAACCGTGTTTCCCTTGTCAACCAGAGACTGCAAAACCTTGATGAGACGCTCCACATCAGACGGGTGAAGTCCTGTGGAAGGTTCGTCCAGAATATACAGGGTATGACCTTGTGAAGACTTGGCGAGCTGATGAGCTATCTTTATTCTCTGGGCCTCCCCTCCTGAAAGTGTAGGACTAGGCTGTCCCAAACGAAGATAACCGAGGCCTATATCGCAAACAAGAGACAGTGCCTTGGCTATTGAAGAGACAGGTGCAAAAAAACTCAAACCCTGTTCAAAAGTGAAATCCAGAACTTCAAATATGTTTTTCTTCTTGTATTCAACCATCAGGGTTTCAGGATTAAACCTTTTTCCCTGGCAGACATTGCATGGAACATATACATCCGGAAGAAAACTCATTTCAATTTTGTTATGCCCCTGCCCCTTGCAGTCAGGACAGCGGCCTTCTTCGACATTAAAAGAAAACCTTCCAGGAGTAAATCCGCGGGTTCTCGCAGCAGGGGTCATGGCAAAAAGCTTCCTTATGTCAGAATAAAATCCTACATAAGATGCCGGTACAGAACGCGGGGTCTTACCTATCGGGCTGTGATCAACCTCCAGAATTCTTTTGACCTTCTCCCAGCCATTAATTTTTCTGCAAAGTCTTTCCGGAACAGGCCGTCCTTCAATTTTACACCTGACTGCTTCATAAAGAGTTTCCTTTACTATAGTAGACTTTCCTGATCCTGAAACCCCTGTAACTGAAATCAGGGCATTAAGGGGAAAGGCAGCATCTATGGACTTGAGATTGTTGAGAGACGCTCCTTCTATTTCAATCTTTGACCTGTTGCTTATTGGCCTCATCCTGCTTGTTACATTCCTCTTTATTTTTTTCAGGTATTTTCCTGTTACAGAATTTTCGGTTTTTTGAATTAGGTCCTGGTTTCCTATTGCGACTATGTAACCCCCTTCCTGGCCTGCACCTGGCCCTAGATCGATTATGGTATCTGCCTGCATGATTGTTTCTTCGTCATGTTCTACAACAAGCACTGTGTTTCCACGATCGCGAAGGATTTTAAGAGCATTTATCAGAAGCCCGTTATCTCTGGGGTGAAGCCCTATTGTTGGTTCATCAAGAATATAGAGGATTCCTGTGAGATTTGAACCAAGTTGTGAGGCAAGCCTCACCCTCTGTGCTTCTCCTCCTGACAGGGTGTCAGCACTTCTGCCTAAGGACATGTAGGAGAGCCCTAACTGGTTCAGGATGGATAGTCTCGACAGTATTTCATTTATGACCGGCACTGCAACTGGCTTTTCCTGATCTTTGAAAAAAAAACCCTTTAAGGTGTTTGCCAGCTTCAATGCAGTCATCTGCATGAGGTCCCATATCGAAAAACCTCTTATAGTAACTGAAAGCGCAAGAGGCCTTAACCTGCTTCCATGACATTTGGGGCATACAACATGCATCGCGTTTTCCGGTTCTTCTTTTTGCCCCAATCCTTCACAGTGTAAACATGCTCCTTGAGGGCTGTTGAAAGAAAAAAGTCTTGGGTCTAATGGCTCTATCCCTTTTCCACAGGTTGGACAAATTCCTTTAAGGCTGAATACAGTTTCGTTTCCTTCAGCCTCTACAACAGTAAAACTGCCTTTCCCGTTGGAAAGTGCTGCATCAACCAGTGGAGTCAGGATATCCCGATTCAGCTGGCCGGAAGTCCAATGACCGGTTTCCAGCTCTATAGTATGTTCATGATAACGGGAAAGAGCCATATCGGGTTTTAACTCTGTCCATTTGCCGTCAATCTTTGCCCTTCTTATTCCATTTTTTCTTGCCTTCGCCAGAATGTCTCTATGAAAACCTTTCCTTCCAGCCACTCTTGGAGTGAGTATGGAGGCAGGAATTTCAGAATACCTCTGAAGAATTTCATCCATGATGGCATCTCTGGATTGAGCTGTCAGCCTTTTGCCGCATCCTGGACAGTGGCGCTCTCCGACCTTGCTGTAAAGAAGCCTCAGAAAATGATAGATTTCTGTGAGGGTTGCCACAGTCGATCTCCGGCTTGAATGGCTTATCCGCTGCTCAATGGCAACTGCAGGTGAAAGCCCTGTTATCCTGTCCACATCAGGGCGCTCCAGGATTTTCATGTACTGACGCACATAAGGAGAAAGGCTTTCAAGATATCTTCTCTGGCCTTCTGCAAAAAGAACATCAAATGCAAGAGATGATTTCCCGGACCCGGAAATTCCTGTCAGCGCAACAAGCTGATTGCGAGGAATGGAAACGGTTATATTTTTTAAATTATGTTCTCTTGCTCCACTGACAAGAATCGATCCGCCCCATACAGAAGGTTTTTCTGAAACAGATTCAGAAGTCAGGTGTAAGGCTAATAGCTTGTCTTTTCTCAGATATTTTCTTAAATACCTTCCTGTATGGGAACTTTCACATTCTGATACTTTTTCTGGTGTGCCTGTAACCACAACATTTCCGCCATTATCTCCACCTTCAGGCCCGAGATCGATCACCCAGTCGGCGGTTTTTATCACATCCATGTTATGCTCGATCAATAACACAGTATGACCAACTGCAGTGAGGCGCTGAAATACTTCAATAAGCCTCTCAATATCCTGGAAATGAAGCCCTGTGGTAGGCTCATCAAGAATAAAGAGACGGTTTTCGGTCTTTTTCTCCTTAATAAATCTGGATAGTTTCAAACGCTGTGCTTCTCCTCCAGATAAGGTGTTTATAGGCTGACCGAGACGGAGATAGCCAAGGCCTACATCAGAAAGAAAACTTAAAAGAGAAGTTATCCGGGTAATATCTGAGAAAAATACTAAGGCTTCATCCACAGTAAGATTAAAAATGTCTGAAATATTGAGGTCATTGTATTTGAATTCAAGTGCTTCTCCAGTATAGCGCTTTCCTGCGCAATTCGGACAGCTTACATAGACATCTGAGAGAAACTGCATTTCGATTTTTTCAAACCCTTCGCCTTTACATGTTTCACAGCGACCACCCTGGACATTAAATGAAAAATATCCTGGTGAAAGCCCTTTTTCGCGCGCAATTGTGGTGTCTGTTAAAAGCTTCCTTATGTAATCCATTGCCCCTGTATAAGTAAGGATGTTTGCTCTTGGAGATTTTCCGATAGAATGCTGATCCACAAGCACTGCTTCAGATATCTTCTCAACCCCCAGTATTGATTTGTGCTGTCCCGGTCTTTCGCTGATCTTTCCTTTTATCCACTGAATAGCCTTAAAAAGTACATCTTCAACTAGTGTGGATTTTCCTGACCCTGAAACTCCTGTAACGCAGGTCATGACACCAAGGGGAATATCTAAGCTTATTTTTTTCAGATTGTTTTCAGATGCCTCTTCAATGCGTATCCATGAATCAGGACCCGGGAATTCACGATGCTTTGGTATGGGAATGCTACGCTTTCCTGAAAGATAGTCAGAGGTAACAGTGCCTGATATGCCGGCGGCAGGGCCATGATACATAATATTTCCGCCTTTTTCACCTGCTTTCGGGCCAATGTCTAGTATCCTGTCTGACTCAAGTATGATTTCAGGATCGTGTTCAACAACTACTATAGTATTCGGAAGATCTCTCAGCCTTTTTAGAATGCGAATGAGACGGCTGCAGTCCCTTGGGTGAAGGCCGATGCTTGGTTCATCCAGTACATAGAGGGAATTTGTCATGGTTGATCCAAGGCTTGATGCAAGGGCAACTCGCTGAACCTCTCCTCCTGAAAGGGTTCTGGACTGGCGGTCAAGAGTCAGGTATCCTAGCCCCACTTCCTGGAGAAAATTAAGCCTCGATAGGATTTCATTATGGATAATCCTGGCAGCGTTATCTGAAGGGTTCATATTGAGTGATAAGAAAAACTGATGTGCTTCATCCACATTCTTTGAATATACATCGGCGATTGTAAGTCCGACTATCCTGTAAAGAAGGGTTTCAGGCTTGAACCTCGTGCCATTGCAGCTCTGGCAGGTGTTGTAAGAGCGGTAGCGGGATAAGAAGACCCGTACGGTCATTTTGTAAGTCTTCGTTTCAAGCCAGTTGAAAAAACCGCGTACCCCGTAATAGGACGAGGTTCCTTCAAGAACGGCATTTTTTTGAACTGGAGTCAGTTCCTGAAATGAAACATTGACCGGAATTCCTTCTTTCCTGCAAAACTCCATCAGTTCGTAAAACTCGACTCTTTGCTCCCTGCCATTTCCCCATGGCTTGATTGCACCCTGTTCCAGAGATTTTGAAGGATCGGGAATGACAAGATCCCAGTCTATGTCGATGGTTTTGCCGAATCCGCGGCAGGTTTCACAGGCTCCGGCAGGGCTGTTGAAGGAAAAGAGATTGGGAAAAGGCGGATTGTAGGAAATATTGCATGAAGCACACTCAAGCCCTCTGCTGAAAGCAAGTTTATTTACCAGATCAATCCAGAGATTAATTTTACCTGATCCCCATTGAAATGCCTGTTCTATAGAATCCATTATCCTTGGCTGATCTTCTTTCCTGAATCTGAGGCGGTCAACCAGGATTTCAAGGGGCTGTAACAAGGCAACCTGAGAAAGCTCTGATAAAGGGAAAACCTGACCATCTTTTACATGGCGGTCAAAACCCATTCGTGTCCAGTATAATAACGTATCCTGATCAAATATTGCAGGAAAAGTAATGAGGATTTCAGTTCCTTCCTTAAGCCCTTTTAGAGATTCCCAGACAATGAAAGGGGTTTCATGGAGGACTGGTTTCCTGCATATTTTGCAGTGAAGCTGTCCTAAATGGGCATACAGAAGCTTGATGTAATCAGTAAGCTCTGTCATTGTGCCTACAGTGGAGCGGGATGTTTTTACAGGATCTTTTCGGTCAATTGCAATTGCAGGCGGGATTCCCAGGATAGAGTCAGCTTCAGGCCTGTCCATTCTGTCCATGAACTGTCTGGCGTAAGGTGAAAAAGTTTCCACATATCGCCTTTGCCCTTCTGCATAAAGAGTATCAAAGGCAAGAGAAGATTTCCCTGATCCGCTCACCCCTGTCACTACTGTAATCTGGTTCAGGGGAATGTCGAGATCTATATTTTTAAGATTATTCTGTCTTGCACCGCGGATGATTATTGACTGAGAATCCATTTGCCAATAATGATGCATAGTAACAAATTTTCAAGCCCTCTTATTCATTAAGTTTCAGTCCGGGCAGATAAAAGGACACTTCAACCGTTCATGCCCTGACCCAGAATTTTTGCTTTTTGAGAGCTGGCAAGACTTGTCGGAATTATTTGCAAAAGATCTTTTTTAGTGATAGGCTTCACATGCTAATTTATTCGGGTTAAAGATTAGAATAAGGAGAGGTTCTTGTAACGGAACACGGTTAGAATCCGTGACGGTCCCGCCGCTGTATCCGGGGACGCTTCGATCAAGTCACTGTGATGGATGATTTTATTACCTTCATGGGAAGGTTTGATCACTCAAGAGCGAATGATCCGGAATAGTCAGAAGACGACAACGAACTTGAAGGTTATGGAATCTGATGGAAAAGGGTTCTGATGGATGTTGGTTATCCATTAGGACCCTTTTTGTTTTTTCAGGAGGATCATCGGATATGAAGTGTATCATGGTAAGAGAAATCGGCTCATTTGAAGTTAGCCGGAAAGAGCTTCGAATGCCACTGGATGGCGAGGTTTTGATAAAGGTTGAGGTAACAGGCCTTTGCAGAACTGATCTCAAGATTATAAGGTCTGGACACCGTGATCTTGTGCTGCCAAGAATACCAGGCGAAGAAGTGGCAGGGCTTGTCCAGGAAATCGGAAAAGCTGTTACAGGCTTCAAAAAAGGTGATCTTGTATATGTCTATCCTGGCATCTGGTGCGGAAAATGCCCTGAATGCATGGCTGGAGCTGAAAATCTTTGTACTCATATGCAGATTATGGGGTTTCACCGTGACGGAGGCTTCGCAGAATATGTCATAGCTCCAGCAAAAAGTCTAATTCCGGTTCCAGACGGTATGACGGCAGAGAAGGCGGTATTTGCAGAACCTTTGTCTTGCTGCCTGAATGCACTTGAGCTTGGAGGTGCAGGAAAAGGTAAATCAGTTGCCATCTGGGGAGCCGGTCCTGCAGGGACCCTTCTTTCGAGGGCATCAAAGGCGTTAGGGGCTGAGCCCTTCAGCATTGAAATTGATATGAGGCGCCGTGACCTGATTCGGGGAACATGTGTATGTCCTGACAGATATTTCGATATATGCATTGTTGCAGTCGGATCAAGGTCTGCATATGAAGAAGCAGTGGAAAGACTTAATCCAAGGGGAAGGCTTGTGGTTTTTTCCGGACTTAGTCCTTTTGAAGACAGGCTGAACGTAAGTTTCAATCAACTGCACTACAAAGAGCAGATGATTGTTGGCGCCTATGGCTGCTGCTATCGCCATGGCCTTCAGGCACTCAATTTCATTGAGGATGGACAGGTTGCAGTGGAAGACATGATTTCGCATAAAATGACATTAGATGATCTTGGAATAGCCCTTGATATGGTTGAAAATCGCCAGGGCATGAAAATACTTCTTTATCCGTAAAAGGAGAAATTTTGATGACAGGGACAGATGAATCACTTAGAGATTTCGGATGGAACATACAGAAGCTCATTGAAAAGAAAGACCTTTGCAGAAATGAAAGCTATGACATGTTCAGGCAGGTTTTACTGAACCTTCAGCCTGATTTGCAGCAGGGTGCTTTTCTGGCTGCTCTTGCATCAAAAGGAGAGACACCCCAGGAGATTGCAGGAGCATGGCAGGCAATCGTAGACCTTGATACCAATATAGTTGATGATGAACTTGGATACCCTCTTGTTGAGAATTCCGGAACAGGGATGGATCAGCTCAAGACGTTCAATGTCAGTTCTGCTGCCGCAATTGTGGCTGCTGCAGGAGGCGCAAGGCTTGCAAGGCATGGTGCAAGAGCACTCACATCTTCCTGTGGGACTGTGGATATCCTCGATGCCTTGGGCATAGATGTAGATTGCGATGTCGGAATTGTTGCCAAAAGCATAAAAAAGACAGGGATCGGTTTGTTTAACGGCATGAGTCCCAAGATTCATCCAATGTCCCTTGCAAGGATATTAAGTCAGATCCGTTTCGGATCAACCCTTAACATTGCAGCCTCACTTGCAAGCCCTTGCAGGCCAACCCACGGGCTCAGGGGTGTTTATTCAAAAAAAATTATTCCCAAAGTGGTAAAAATAATGCGAGAGATAGGGTATAAGAGAGCCATGGTCGTGCATGGTTATGATTCTTCCATGGAAAAGGGAATGGATGAGCTCTCAAATATCGGAGAAACAGTTATCCATGAATTTTATCCAGACGGGAACGAAGACACTTTTGTACTGACTCCGGAAGATGTCGGTTTGAAGCGTTCGGAATACAGGGCTATTGCTGCTATAGGGGATGTGAACAAAGAAGCTGTCAGATTCATGCATGTCATAAGTGGCAAGGGGTACCCTGAGTGTATTGACCTTGCCTGCTTGAATGCAGGAGCTATCCTGTATCTCGTCGGCAGGGCCAAAGATATCAGGGAAGGGGTAGAGGCAAGCAAAAACATCATTGAAAGCGGACTTGCTCTCATGAAGCTTACCGAATGGGTAATTACACAATGCAATCCTGATGGAAACGGTGTTCAAAAATATCTTGCTGTGGCATCGGCTGCAGGGTTGCACAGGGTTCAGTTGGAGCTGCCTGATTTAACTCAAAAACAGACTGGTGATGATCGGCTTGTCACTGATTGCCGGTTTGTCAGGAATGAGTCTTTTTTCTGATTTTTTGTCACTGGAAAGGCGATAAATCATTTCCATCTCCTGAATGGTCACATCAAAAGTCTTTCGGCTAAGATAGTTGACAGCCCCTTTTCGGGCCAGCATCCATCCCATGGTTGCAGCAATGCCTGCAGGAGTGGTTTTTTTAATGATCCGGTAAAGCAGCCTGGGCCATTTCGTCAATTTGTAGATGTCCCAGGATTTTCTGGCAAATATCCCTGCATGTCTGAAAACAGGGTGTTCAGTTACAGCCTTTATGCTGTGAAGATGCCTGATTTCAATCTTTTGAAGCCTGCTTATGACAGGTATTTTTTCTGTTCCTGAGACAGATTTGAGCCAGAACTGGCATCTTTGAAGAATAGGGCCAAGCCTTGCTTCTTCAATAGGTTCCTGACTTTCCGGAAAATTTTTTCTTGCGATAATCTCTATTGCTTGAAAAAGACCGTCTTTCCATTCTGAATAACCTGGTGTTGAAAATAACATGGCATTCATGCCAACGAGCCTTGAACGTATCTCCTGAATTTCAGGATCAGGCAGGCTTGGCTCTGATTCTATAATCTCTGCCAGCTCCGAAAGCTCTTCTTCTATCCTGTAAGGGTCTTCTGGGGATAGATCATTTCGGCTCCCGTGATCATAGGCTGTAATTGCCTGTTTGCCTACAAAAAGATAAATGTCCATCAGAAAGAAGCGGGTTATGGATATAATGGTCAGTTGATTGGAGAAATATATCAGCCAGGAAAAAGGGTCAGGCAAAAAAATGAGCCTCATGAGATTGGTGCGGCTAATCCATTTTTTATAGCGTATAAAAATTTTAACAGACTTGTAATTACTGATTTTTTCGTACCAGTCCCAGGATTTTCTTATATGCCTTATGCGGATCCGTTGAAATCTTGAAAACCCGGGTCTTCCCATTATTTCCTGTAGCCTCAAAATAGCACTGTTTGAGGTCATTATGATTCTTCCTGCTGTTATGCAAAGCTCTGGTCTATCCTGATCCGGATGAAATGAAGCAGCAATTTTCTTAACATATTCGCCAAGGCCATAAATCTCTTTTACTTCAGGAAAACCAGCTCCCCATATTTTTTGGCATCTTTCCAGCACAATATTTAGTGCCCTCTTTCTGCAGGGCCCTGCAGATTCAATATCTTCCTTTAATCCCATGAGTTCATGTTTTATTGAGCTCTTCCATTGAAAAACCCCTCTAAGACGCCAGATCAGGACAAGGGCTGCCATGGCTATCAAAAGAGCAGAAAAGCCCAGTACCATGAGAATAACTTGATAAGAAGAGATTGTATCCAAAAAGAAAATCCTCTTGCTTTCAGACCAAGGCGTATCGTATATCTTCAGGCATGGATAGCTCAATTCAGGTTGCCATAAGCCTGCTTTTTGGTCTTCTTAATAATCCTTGCCGTATCCCCGGGGGATAGAAGGATATATATCATAGTTATCCTTTTTTCGGGAGCAGGCTTTTTGGGGCCGTAAAGAATTTTATCGGAAGAAACAAAAGAATGGAAGCAAGTGATTCTGTGAAAAATAATGAATATTTTCCTCGCTCAATACTGGTTACCGGAGGCGGGGGGTTTTTGGGAAAAGCCATAACAAGGCTTCTTGTCAAGAGAGGAGACAGGGTTTACAGCTTTTCAAGAGGTTTTTATCCTGAGCTCGAAGCTCTGGGGGTAAAACAGATTAAAGGTGATATTGCAGATTCTCTTACTGTTGAAAAAGCCTGCGAAGGCATGTCTTCGGTTTATCATGCTGCAGCAAGGCCAGGGGTTTGGGGGGACTATAAGGATTATTACAGAACCAATACCCAGGGAACTCTCAACGTAATTGCTGCATGTAAATCCTGCAAGGTTTCTTGTCTTGTTTATACAAGCTCGCCGAGCGTGATTTTTGACGGAAAAGATATGAAAGGGGTTGATGAAACCGTTTCCTACCCCGCATCCTATCACGCGGCATATCCTGAAACAAAAGCCCTTGCAGAGCAAGCAGTACGTCAGGCAGCAACGGAGCTTAAAACCATTATCTTAAGGCCACATCTTATCTGGGGGCCTGAAGACAACCACCTTGTTCCAAGAATCCTCAAGAGGGCAAAGCGCCTCAGGCAAATAGGGGATGGAAGAAACCTTGTGGATGTAACTTATATTGATAATGCAGCCAAAGCCCATGTGCTTGCTGAGGAAGCGCTTATCAGAAAACCTGCTCTTTCAGGAAATGTTTATTTCATCAGCCAGGGAGAACCTGTTTTTCTCTGGAAAATGATTGATGATATTCTTCTGGCAGGTGGTCTTAAGCCGGTCAAGAGATCTATTTCCTTAGATTCAGCTTTGCGGATCGGAGCGGTTCTGGAATGGATTTATTCGGTATTTTCCCTTAAAGGAGAGCCTCAGATGACAAGATTTGTTGCAAGAGAGCTTGCAACATCCCACTGGTTCGATATTTCCGCTGCCAGAAAAGACCTTGGATATGTTCCTGAAGTCTCTACAGAAGAAGGGTTAAGGAGACTTTCAGAGTATTTGAAAGCTGAAAACAAAAAAGAATCATGAAAACTGAACCTGCAGGCAGGCTTAAAATTATCATAAGATCCCAGTATTTTCTGTATTTTGGGGTCATGGGTATTTTTTTGCCTTATTTTAACCTCTACCTTCACCATATTAATTTCAGCAGCTTTCAGATAGGTGCTCTTTCTGCATTGCGATCCGTCCTTTTGGTGCTCTTTCCCGTGTTCTGGAGTCTTGTTGCTGACCGTTTTCAGGCCAAAAAAGGCATTTATGTTTTTTGTAACATGGCAAGCTCCATAATCTGGATTTTCTATCTATATACGACAGATTTCTGGTGCATCGCTTTTATTACCCTTGCCTACGGAATCTTTTACTCACCTATCATCTCCTTTCTCGAAGCATTCACCATGGACATTCTTGGAGATGAGAAAAAACAATATGGCCAGATCCGTGTATGGGGTTCCATTGCCTTTATTTCCGTAGTGATTCTTTCAGGCCGCCTGATCGATGTTTACCCTATTGAAATCATTCTTTTTCTTGTTCTTGCAGGAGGGATTGTTCAGTCCCTGATTTCAATTCCCATGCCTTCCTTTCCCTTAAAAAAAAACTTAAGCCTGTCTTCTGAAATAACATATCTATTCAACAGAAAGACCCTTGTTTTTTTAACAAGCGCTTTTCTGATGCTTGTAAGCCACGGAGCATATTATGGTTTTTTTTCCATCCATCTTGAAAGAATCGGATTTGAAAAAACTTTTATTGGATTTGCCTGGGCACTTGCCTCAATATCCGAAATTATCGTCATGATAAATTCTGCCAGAATATTTAAACGCTTTTCTCTTGAAAATATCCTCTTCTTTTCATTCATGATGGCAGCAACGAGATGGTTTCTGCTGTCCTTTGCCACAAGTGCCCATGCAATTCTTGGAATACAGATGCTGCATTCATTTACTTACGGGGCTTTTCACATGGCAAGCATTTTGTACATAGACGGGATGTCTTCGGATTCATCCAGAACGCTGGGGCAGGCGGTCAACAATGCTGTCAGTTATGGGATGGGACTCATGGCAGGATTTTTTCTAAGCGGATATCTTTATGAAACAATAGGATCAGGTCCGCTCTTCATGACAAGCGGTTGTATTGCTCTTGTCAGCGGTATGATTTTGAAATTAAACAGATAGTTTTCAAGGATAGCAGGGTTGGCGACAACTGCTTCACCTATCCGTATAGCCACATGTAATTGAGTCAATTTATCCTCTGTGATGAGAGCTTCAATTTCTTCAGCCTGGCCAATGAATTGGGCCACCGAAGTGGCGGATGCATATGGAACTGCTGACAATCTTAGAGGCAGGTTGCTGGTGCATGAACCATCAAACAAGAAGCATCAAAAATATCGCTGCTGCAAGTGCTATGCGGTACCATCCGAATACGATGAAGGTATGAGACTGGATATATGTTAAAAGCCACTTTACAACAATAAACGAAACAATTGCAGAGACAATGAACCCTAGCAGCACCATGCCCCAGTTCTCAGGGGCTGCCCCCGGCTGTGCACTATAAAGCTCACGAAAAATCTTTAGCCCGCCTGCAGCAAGCATAGTGGGGATTCCGGCGAGAAAAGAGAATTCCGTGGCAGCAGGCCTGCTGAGACCAAGCATAAGCATCATCAGAATAGTCACTCCTGAGCGTGATGCTCCGGGAAACACGGCTGCAATCAACTGTCCGATTCCTACAGCAACAGCCACAGTCCATGTGATGTAACCGGTCTGGTTTTTTCCTCTTATCCACTTTTCTATGATCAAAAAACCTGCCCCGCCTATCAGAAGTGCCCAGGCAATAGGCCAGAGCTCATGGGGCAGCTTGAATCCGGCCTTATCGAGAATGAAACCTCCTATGCCAGTGATGATAAAGGCTGTCATGAGCTTAATTGCGTAATCCTGAGTAGACTTTTCACGCCACTGAAAGGCAAACTGATGAAGTCTTTCCGGGAAAAGAGGCAGGACAGCTATGACTGCCCCGCTCTGGATGACTATGTTGAAGAGGTCACTCTGCCTCGGCAGCCAGTTTTCAGCAATGAGCAGATGAGCAGTAGATGATATGGGAAGAAACTCTGTGATTCCTTCGATGATTCCAAGGATTATGATTGCTGTCCATTCTTGCATCAGTGCCTTAGACCCCAAAATCTGGCTTTTGTCAATGATAATTAAACACATTCTGGTTGTTTACTGGGGCAAGGCTGTGATAGTAGAAGAAAAAGTCATGTTTTAAACCTGAAATATTAAGGCCCTGATGGGATCATAAAATACACAGGATAAATTTTTCTTATGGAGATTCTATGAAAGTCATACCAACTTCCTTGCCTGAAGTAGTTATTGTTGAACCAAAAGTGTTTGGCGACAAGCGAGGCTTTTTCATGGAAACCTATCATAAGGACAGGTATAAAAATGCTGGGATTAATTCGGTCTTTGTCCAGGACAACATTTCTTTTTCTGTTCAAAACACTTTAAGAGGGCTTCATTTTCAGATCAACAGGCCCCAGGCAAAACTTGTCCAGGTAATCTCAGGTGAAATATTTGATGTTGCTGTGGATATAAGGAAAGACTCCCCAACATTTGGAAAGTGGGCTGGAGTTTATCTGTCGGGTGAGAGCAGGCATCAGTTGTTTATCCCTGAAGGGTTTGCTCATGGATTCTTTGTTCTAAGCCAGACGGCATTATTCATGTACAAATGCTCAGATTTTTATTCGTCTTCAGATGAAGGAGGAATACTCTGGTCAGACCCTGATATTGGTATTGAATGGCCAAAAGCTGATCCGATCATATCCGAAAAAGACAGATTTCTTCCATTCCTGTCCGCGCTCAAGACTCAACATCTGACCAGAAGCGAGGATACCGTCTCATGAATATACTGATAACAGGAGCAAAAGGGCAGCTTGGCCTGGAATTGATGGGTCAGGGCAAGGGAAGGGGTTTTAACTCCTTTCCTGCAGATCTTCCAGATATTGATATAACAAACCCTGATCAGGTCAGAAAGGCTATCAAGGATTCAAGCGCATCCCTTGTCATAAACTGTGCAGCCTTCACACAGGTTGATCTTGCAGAGTCTCAGGAAAGGCTTGCTTTCGAAGTAAACAGTTTGGGGCCTGCAATTATTTCTCATGTCTGTTCAGAGTCACGTATCCCCTTGATTCACATTTCAACTGATTTTGTTTTTGACGGCAGCAAGAAAACCCCTTACACTGAAACGGATGAGGCTATGCCGGAAAGTGTTTACGGAAAAAGCAAGGCAATTGGCGAGGCTGCTGTAAAAAATATTTTAAGGCGTCACATAATTCTCAGAACTTCCTGGCTTTATGGGTTGAAAGGGCATAATTTTGTCAGAACGATCTTGAGGCTTGGTGCTGAAAAAGACAATGTGCGGGTGGTTTCAGATCAAATAGGATCGCCTACCTGTGCACAGGACCTTGCTGAAGCCTTGCTTATCCTGTCTGAAATCATAGGCTCGAAAGAAGAAATTGCCTGGGGCACTTATCACTACAGCGGGAAAGGTGTCATTTCATGGCATGAATTTGCTCAGGCTGTTTTAGACATAGCCAAAACTATGATTCCTCTTAGAACTGTCAGAGCTGATTCTATTACCTCTGATCAGTATCCGGCTACTGCAAGGCGGCCTGCTTATTCAGCTCTTGACTGTGAAAAGATTCAAAAAACTTTTGGGATTTTTCCCAAACCGTGGCGTGAAAGCCTTGAAAAAACAATTTCCTTTATGCTTGCCTAAAATATAAAACGATCTTGATTCATGTTAAACAAAATTGAACTTCTTGCACCGGCAGGAAATTTTGAAAAACTTGAAATTGCCCTTCATTACGGGGCAGATGCCGTTTATATGGCAGGTAAGGATTTCAGTCTGAGAAATTTTTCCGGAAATTTTACAATCCCTGAACTTGAAAATGCAATTCGTCATGTTCATGATCTTGGGAAAAAAGCCTATGTTGCCTGCAACATCTACCCTAGAAATCATGAACTTGATGAAATTTCAGGCTTTTTAGAGCAGATAGGAAGGATAGCACCTGATGCTGTAATAGTAGCAGATCCTGGAGTTTTCCTTAAAGCACGGAGCATAATTCCAAAAATCCCGATTCATATAAGCACACAGGCAAATACAACCAGTATTGCAAGCGCCAGGTTCTGGAAAGAGATGGGAGCAGAAAGAATAAATGCTGCAAGAGAGATAACACTTTCAGAGATTTCTGAAATGGCAAAGGAATCCCTGATAGAGGTTGAGGCTTTTGTTCATGGTTCAATGTGCATATCTTATTCAGGTCGTTGTCTTCTGAGCAGCTTCATGGCTAAAAGGGACAGCAACCGTGGATCGTGCTGCCATCCATGCAGGTGGAACTATGCTGTAGTCGAGGAAATGAGGCCGAAAGAATTCATGCCTGTCATGGAAGATGAAAGGGGCACTTATATTTTTAATTCAAAAGACCTCTGCATGATCGGACATATCCCTGAAATGATAAATGCAGGCATAGCATCTCTGAAGATAGAAGGCAGGATGAAAGGAATCCATTATCTGGCTGCGGTTGTAAAGACTTATCGGGAAGCCATAGACTCCTGGTATGAGGATTCGGATGGATATGAAGTCGATGAAAGATGGATAAGAGAGCTTCTCAGGATAAGCCATAGAGGCTATTGTACTGGTTTTTATTTCGGAGATCCAGATGAGACAGCTCCCAATCTCGATAATTACAAGTCATTTCTGGATCATGTGTTTTTGGGAAAAATAATTGGAAAATCTGAAGATTCATATGTTCTTTGTGAAGTCAGAAACAATATCTGCAAGGGGGATAGTGTTGAAATCCTCGTTTCAAAAGGATATCCTGAGACGGATATCATAAGGGAGATTTTCGATTTAAATGGCAGGAGTATCGATTTTGCCAATAACGGAACAACTGTCCGGATACTTATGAAAGGGCAGTATGAAACAAATGATCTCATAAGGAAGGCTTTGTGATTTTTATGGAACATACCTTGATTCCTCTGACTTTGGATGAAACTTTCAGATTCTCATGCAATAAGAAAGTTTCATGCTTCAATGAATGCTGCAAAGATGTTAACCAGTTTTTAACGCCGTATGATATTCTGCGGCTGAAGCAGCATTTCGGGCTTTCATCTCAGGAATTTCTGAAAAAATATACTACCCGGCACACCGGACCTGAAACCGGACTTCCTGTTGTAACACTCAGGACAAGTCCGGAAGAAGGCTTCCTCTGTCCCTTTGTGACTCCTGGCGGATGCATTGTCTATGAAAACAGACCATCTTCTTGCAGGACATATCCTCTGGCAAGAATGCTTTCAAGATCAAGGGAAACTGGTCAGATAACCATCCAGTACGGTCTGCTTGTTGAGCCCCATTGCATGGGGCACGTCCAGGAGCAATCTCAGACTTTAAGGCAATGGATTGAAGCCGAAGGTATTGCCCCTTATGATGCAATGAACGACATGATGATTGATATCATAAGCCTTAAGAACAGGCTTCTTCCAGGATCCATGGAAGTGAAATCAAGTGCTAAATTTTCTATGGCCTGTTATGATCTGGACGGATTCCGCAGGCATATGACAGAAAATTGCGAGAAAAAGGATTTCAGCTTAACTGAAGAATACTGGCAAAGACTTCTTGATGATGACACGGAGCTTCTCAAGTTCAGCATGACATGGCTTAAACGTGAGTTGTTTGGGTCTTCCAGGTAAACAGAGATGAAAAGGTTCACACAAAGAGGCGATCTGGAATTCCCATGTCGCCAGGAGTGCGTTTTATTGTGGCACACGATACAGGAAACCCTGGCTCAACTGCAGCAAACAACGTCTCTTACTATGAAAGAAGCAGGAACGACCAGAGTGCTTCTGCCCATATCTTTGTGGACGACAAAGAAATATTAGAATGTATTCCGGTGAGCCGGTGAATGGCAATCCACTATGGTATCGGGATTTGAATGGTAATTTCTTCTGGAGCGGAGGTATCCGTAAAATTGGTTAAATCCTGTGAAAGGGCTAACAGAAAGATGGTTTCTCATGTTCGTATCCTGATAGTGCTGAATCTTCTTGTGCTGTCAGGGTGCACTCTTTTTAAAGAACCTGTTCCTCCTGTTAAAGAACCAGCAGTTGCAGAGGTCAGGCATCCACTTGAAAGGCTTTCCCCTTCAGCATATCCCGCATTTACAGATGACATGAATTATGAGGGACTGGATAAAAGCATTAAAATGAGTCTGGCATATTTAGGAAGAGTTCCAGGGGATCGGGTCTTTGTTTTTGGAGCAGATTCCTACTCTGCCTTACATATGATTCGCTCCATGGAATATTTTCAGAAAATTATTCAATCCAGGCCATCATCTGAGTTGATTAGGGAGATGATCAGAAAAGATTTTCTTGTCTATCGTTCTTCAGGGGAGGAAGCCTCAGGAAAGGTGCTTTATACTGGTTATTATGAACCCATAATAAAAGGAAGCCTCAAAGAAACGCATGAATACGGCTGCCCCATATACAGTAAGCCGAATGATCTTGTTACCATAAATCTTTCGGAATTTTCTGCAAATTATCCGAATGATGTGCTTATAGGCAGATATGCGGGACAGAGAGTTGTTCCCTATTATGATCGTAAAACCATTGAAAACCGTGAAATCTTTAAAAAACCTGCACTTGCCTGGGTGAAAGATCCTGTGGATGTGTTTTTTCTTCATATTCAGGGCTCCGGGAAAATCGTTCTTGATAATGGCAGGGTTCTTAATGTCAATTATCATGTTACAAACGGCCATCCATATAGAAGTATAGGGAGGCTTTTAATAGATCAGGGCAAGATTCCAAGATCAGAAATTTCCATGCAATCGATACGATCATATCTCAAGAAAAATCCTCAGGAGACGGAAGATGTCTTGAATTATAATCCAAGTTATGTTTTTTTTAAGTTTGAAAACGATGGTCCTCTCGGATCTCTGAATGTTCCACTGACTCCGGGCAGATCCATTGCTGTTGACAGGAAAATCTTTCCACAGTCAGCCCTCATGTATATTAAGGCTCAAAAGCCGGTGTTGACAGAAGATGGGCAGTTGTCAAAATGGGAAGAATTTGAAAGATTTGCTCTGAATCAGGATACAGGTGGTGCTATTACAGGCCCCGGACGAGCCGATATTTTCTGGGGTAACGGGGCTTATGCAGAACTTGCAGCAGGACATCTCCAGCATCGCGGGGAAATGTATTTCATGGTATTAAGGCCTTGAATTGTAATCAAGATTTGACGGTTTTTTACAAAGCCGCCTGAATTTTGACTTTTTACGGTAATCATCAAAATTTACTTGAAATAACATCATAAAGCAGTTAATTATTAAAGGGAATAAAACAGCTTAACAAGGCTTTTTCAAGAGCAGGGAGGCAAAAGGTATGACAAGAACTTATTTGCATGATGCCAAACAAGCCATACGGAAATTTCTTGAAGTTGCTGTTTTAAGCCTTTGCCTTTTTCTGTCAATACAGCACGACAACATTGTTATCGGTTCAGAAAAGCTTCCTGTGAAAGACTCCCTGCCAACGCCTGAGGTGCAGCGTTTTAAGATTGAACCTCCTCAGTTGCTGGAGGAAAAGCCTCAGAACATCAAGACAGATTTGCAGTCTCAGCACAAGGAAAAACCTGTTGCAGAAATAATTCATGAGACCTTGCCGGTTACAGAAGCTGTTGAACTGGTTCCACAGCCCAAAGTAAAAACTTCGGAAAGAAAAAAGAATATATCAAAAGAATCTGCTCAAAAAGCGCCAGTGCCTGCTGCCCAGCCCAAGAATTCATTGCCTGGTTCCCGATCTCCTGAACCTTTGATCCCAGTAAAAAAAATTCTTCAGATTCATTCAAATCACTCAGAACAATCTGAAGAAAGAGTTACGATAATTTTAACAGGTTTTTTCCCTCCCCAGACTCATGTCATAGAAGGAAACGAGCCTAGAATAATCTGTGATTTCCCTGATGTTCGGATGGAAAAGAACATTCAGCGCCTGATAGATGTCAGTGGCAGGTATGTCAAGAGGATAAGAACCGGAATACACCCTTCCCCAAATCCAAAAACAAGGGTCGTTCTGGATCTGGTTCCTGAAAAAGACTATGAAGTTGAGCAGTTGTTTTACGAAAAGGGCAATACCTATACTCTGGTTATCCGCCCGAAACCTTTATAATTCTTATAAACCCCTATGATTGGTGCTGGCACAACGAAACAGGCTTTTTGCATAAATTTCTTAGTACCAGGCCTGCAACTGTCACTGTCTGTTACGGCACAACGAAACAGGCTTTTTGCATAAATTTTTTCCTTCCACCCTTCTTTGTGCGATGAGGATTTTCTTATGAGGAGAAATCTAATGGACAATAACAAGGCCAACTCGCTCGTCCATCATCTTAATGCTGTCAAGTCCGGAAAACGATGCTTTGAAAACGCCTTTCAGGGTGTAGCCAGAATGATTCTGGAAAGCGAGATAAGCAAAGTTGTAGTCAATGCCAAAACCACTTATGATTTCGATATCTTTCGTGCAGGCAAGAAGCATATAATAGGCATGTATGAGGAGCTGAACAGTTTTGTTTCTTATGTCAAGGATGCTGCCGAAGGCGGGTCTTCCAAAGAAATGGCTTATGTTCTTGTGGGAGAACCTGGGAACGGAAAGACTTTTTTTGTTGAATTTCTATGCACAAAATACAGACAATTCCTGTCCATGGAAGAAAACCGTAAATATACTTTCCGCTTTGTGCAAATGGACAAGATCGGAAGCTATGGCAAGATCAAGACCATTGAATCCCAGACATATGAGGACCCGATGATTCTTGCCATGAATCTTTTTGATGATGAACTTGAAAACAAAGCCTTTTTATCAAGTGAGACAGGCTTTTCAGATGGTGAAATGGAAAGCCTTTATGAAAATTACAGGCCGCTTGGAGCATGCACTGGTTATATTTGGAATGAGATCAGAAACCATGCAGGTGGTGATATTGCCGGAATGCTCGATTTTATCGAAATAATACCGGTTCCTCTCATTGAAAGCCTCGGAACTGTAACAGGAAAATATTCTGCAAAAGACAAAATAACATCTTCTGCTGTTGATCTTCTTGGTGAAGAATCGATTCAGCGACTCATGCATATCAGTGACATCCACAATCCATACCGCTTTGATTTACGCAGAGGAGCACTGGCAAGGGTTGCAGGTGGAGGAATTCATTTCAGCGATGAAATTTTTAAGAACAAAAAAGACCTTGTTCAGGTTTATCTTGGGGTCATACAAAACAGGACTATAGAAATAGACGGTTTTAAATGGCCTATTGATACTTTGATCATTGCTACCAGCAATAATTCTGAATTCAACAGATTTCTCTCTGAAAAAGAGGAGGCCCCAATCGTCGACAGGTGCAGGCTAAGTTATGTTACACACAATACCAATTACAAGCATCAAAAGGATTTGACTGCCTACGCCATAGGAAGCGAAACCCGCACTACCTTGACCCGTGAGTATCTGCATCAGGACCCTAACCTCAATTATGCAGCGTCTGTTGCAGCCGTACTTTCAAGGCTTCCCCGTTCAGAAAAACTGACTCCGGTTGAAACCATGAAGCTTGCTGCAGGAGAGATTGCAGGAGAAAAAAGCATAAAAGCCCTGGCAGAAGTTATCGATATGCTTAATCAGGATCCTGACATTACTAAAAGATTCGGACAGAAGGGACTGGGGCAGAGAAATCTCGGAAGGTCTATTCAGCTTCTTGTTGAAAGCTCAGAAACAAATGAGGGGCAGTGCATGTTTGCATATGACATATACAGGTCTCTTGAGCGCATTGTTCTTGACTATGTCGGTGATGCCAATGACAGGGCCAAATACCTTGAAGACCTTAAAATCGCTAAAGGTCTTTACAGGGAACGTATCATGACAGAAATGTTCAATGCCTACATGGACGAACCTATGGCCATAAGAAAAGATGTCATGAACTATGTCAACATGATCATAGGGATAGATGCTGAAAATCTTGGTCCGGACAAGATATGGAAGTATAAGGATCCGCAAACCCGAGAGCTGAAGGCATTAAAGATCGATGAACGCTACATTAACAGCGTTGAGGAACGAATTGGTCTCAAGACTCGTGAACAGCGTGAAACATTCAGAACATCGATCCGGAAGATCTACGGACAGAAAATTTCTGTAGAACCAAATTATGATTTCATGGACAATCTTGAGCTTGTAAAGGCAATTACAGATGTAAGGCTGAAATCTGACATAGCCGGCGCCGGAAGCCTCATAGGCGCGCTTGCCAACCGTACTAACGAAGAAAATCAGAAACTCCATGATCGTATGATAAGTACCATGCTTAACAAGCTTGGGTATTGCAAGACCTGCGCCCAGAAAACCATTGAATATTTCTGTACCCAGGAAGATGAAAAATAGCCATAATTTTTGGTTCCAGCTTAAAAGGCGGCCAGTGTCCTCTTATGAAATCCAAATCATAACATGCCGATTGTGGGAGCTAGTATGGCAAGTCAGATACGATCCATTGATGAACTTCTGGAAAGAGACAAGCAGCGCGAAAAAGATGGCTTTCCCCGCAAGATACGACTGGGCAGGCTGATCAAACCAGGAAAGGGTGGCAAGGACAAGGTTGTGGTCGTGCCATCCACTGTTGAAGAAAAACTTATCCATGATAACACTTTTAAGGATGCCTCAGAGGATTCGCCCGCAGGTGGCTCAGGAGAAGGCGAAGAAGGGGAAGTAATAGGAGAAGAACCTGTTCGTCCCCAGGAAGGAAGTGGAGCTGGTCCTGGTCAGGGAGGCGGTGATGTTCATGAAATGGAATCGAGTGCATATGATCTAGGCAAGATACTTACAGAAAAATTTGAGCTTCCCAATTTGAAAGAAAAAGGAAAGAAGCGATCTCTTACCCGATATACCTATGACATGACAGACATAAATAGGGGTTTTGGCCAATTTCTTGATAAAAAAGCCACTCTCAAAAAAATCCTTGAAACCAATATACATCTTGGAAATATCCCTGACATCAATGATATAGACCTTAAAGAATTTTTAATCTCCCCTTCTGATAAGATTTACCGTGTGCTTTCTCGTGAAAAAGACTACGAATCCCAGGCAATGATTTTTTTTCTTCGGGATTATTCAGGATCCATGTCCGGAAAACCAACGGAACTTGTAGTTTCACAGCATGTAATGATTTATAGCTGGCTCTTGTACCAGTATGAAAAACAAGTTGAATCCCGTTTTATACTTCATGACACAGAAGCTAAAGAAGTGCCTGATTTCTATACGTATTACAATTCAAAAGTTGCAGGAGGAACAATGGTTGCCTCTGCTTTCAAACTTGTGAACGACATAGTCTTGAGAGAAAATCTTGCCAGCGATTACAATATTTATGTTTTTCACGGAACAGACGGAGATGACTGGGATTCTGGAGGAAAAGAGACTATTCCTGCGATTACCCAGACACTTACCTTTGCAAATAGGGTGGGGATAACCATTGCAGAACATGGTGCAGGTGCTTCCGGCTCAACCGAAGTCGAAAAATATCTGAAACAGTCTGGTCTTCTTACCAAAAACCCTAAATTAATCCGTCTTGACACAATGAATAAGGATGCAGATGAACCCAGGCTGATTGAAGGGATAAAGCGTCTCATTTCTTAAACTGAGAAAAGAAGAAGTTTCAATCTGAGGATCGTTTCAGAGAAAAGGGGTCTGGTAACGATAGCAAGAGGAAGTTATGGAATTAATCGATCAGCATACTAAAAAAATAATGGAAGGCTGTAAAGAAAGGGCAAGAGATGCCGGCCTGAAGTTTCAGGATGAAACCCTTGAGTACATTGTTACAAACAGGGATCTTCTGGAATTGTCCCCAAAGATGATGATACCCACTCTTTACGATTATTGGGTTCATGATGTTGAGGTTCTGAAGGAAAAAGGAAAATATGAGCTTTATCCTGGGAATCCTTATGAAACAGTAATCAATACCAGGCCTGCAATTTCCTTCTATAATGACAACAACCCTGACTGGCTGAATGTAATGATATTCTATCATGTCATTTCTCATATCGATTTTTTTCAGAACAACCTTTTTTTCAGACATACATGGGATGATGACTTTGCAGGCCAGGCGTTATCAGACAAGCGTGCAATAGCCAAACTGAGAAGCGAAAATAACAGATGGGTGGATTATGTTATCGAATTTTCAAGAGGTATAGATAATCTGGTTGGTTATTTCGATACTCTGTCGAATATTCACAGGCCGGCTGCTGCCCAGCAGACTTCTCGCTTGAATTATTATTTCGATGTATTTCTCCAGGAAGTCAAAAAAGTAAAAATTGGCGAATATATCAGGGAGATAGAAGATTATAACTCAAGCGTAAGGATAAATGGAGACATAGGAGAGGAAACTTTTTTTTCCGATATTTCCAGAAAATATCCGGAATTCGAGGCGCTGTATACGAAGAATCAGGATAATGCGCCGGATCGCAGGACTGATTTACTTCAGTACCTCATGGATCATTCAGATTTTATAAACAAGGATGAGAATATCTGGATGAAGCTTGTAATGCAGGTTGTCCGGAACACATCTCTTTTTTTCCAGCCCCAGATCAGAACAAAGATCATGAATGAGGGCTGGGCAAGTTATTGGCATGAAAAGCTTTATCTTGTTGACGAAAGGATTAAAAGCCATGAAGTGGAATTTGCCAGAGTCAATGCAGGAGTTACGTCAATGCCTCGTGTCGGGCTTAATCCTTATGCTTTGGGAATGCGCCTCTTCTATTATATTGAAGAAATGGCAAATAAGGGGAGGTTTTCTTTTCAATTTCAAAAAATTCTGGATGAAATCCAGCGGGAAAAATTTGATGCCAAAAAAGGATCAGGGAAAGAGGCAATATTTCATGTGCGTGAAAATTTCAGCGATTTTACATTCATAAATTCTTTTTTCGATCAGGACTTCATGCAGTCAAACAATCTTTTCGTTGCAGGAAGAAGGCTCAATGAACAGAAGATGGTGTGGGAATATTATGTCAAGAGCAGAAAAGTGGCAGATTATCGCAAGATGATGATGGATATGCTTTATCACCCCCCTTTTATAGAAATTATTCCTGAAAAACGTATTAATAATACCCTTTATCTTAATCACCGTTTTGAAGAAAAACCGCTTGTCAAAGAATTTATCGCGACCACTCTAATGGGCATAGAATTCTTGTGGGGTGGCCCTGTACAGTTGGAAACAAGCGAAGTCGTTTCATTGTCGCCTCAGGCTCAAAAAACAGATTCAACAGTTTTAAAGCCTAAAAAAGAAGAAATCGAGGTGCCGGAAATAAATTGGCAGAGGGTTATTTATACAATGGATAAGCGAAAACTCTCTAAAAAAATGATATAGACCAGGTCCATAAGGAAGTGGTTATGGAAAAAATCAAAAAAGCCCTTCAGCTCCTTGACAAGAGGATCAGCGAACAAAATAAGCATGCTCCGTTTTCTTTTCAGGATTTTATAAACCTCATGTACAGCAATCCGTCCCGGGTTCTTAGAAATATATTCCAGGTGTTTAATGACATGGTCAATGCCTATGTCGGAGAAGGCTTTGATGAATATCCTGATGATCCAGAGTCAATAAATTTCATCAATTATGATTGCACCAAACTCTTTGTCGAAGGTGCTGACCATCCTTTTTTTGCCGACCGTCTGTTTGCCAATCGTTTTATCAAACATGTAGATGCACTTAAGGTGGGTGCGCAGCAAAACAAAATATACATATTTGACGGTCCCCCCGGATGCGGGAAAAGCACGTTTCTAAATAATCTTCTGAGAAAATTCGAAGAATATGCCAGCACAGAAAACGGCACCAGATATGAAACTGTATGGAGGCTTAAATATAAGGATTTAGAGGGTGTTAAGGGATCTGAAACCAATTCTGTTATGAACAGGATGATGAATCTTCTGAGCCATCCTCCTCAGCAGCCTGTTGATTCTTCAGGGGCCTTCAACTCATCTTTGGAACAAAATTTAGAGAGTTACTTAACTTTATATCATCCGGATTATGTTAAAGAGGATTATATTGAAATACCATGCCCTAGCCATGATCATCCGATTCTCATGGTGCCGAAGGAACACAGAAGAAGTTTTCTTGATGATCTGTTTCAGAATGACGAATTCAAATGGAAGCTCTTCACAGAAAAAGAATATGAATGGGTGTTTCATGATGTTTCCTGCACCATATGCAGTTCACTATACGATGCATTGTTAAATAAGCTTAATAGTCCGACTAAAGTATTTGAGATGATTTATGCTCGCCACTATGAGTTTAACCGCAGGCTCGGAGAAGGGATCACTGTGTTTAACCCTGGGGATGCGCCCATGCGCCAGATCGTTCTGGCAAACCCGATGCTTCAGGGACGTATAAACAGTATATTGAAGGACAGCAATCAGGTCCGGTATATTTTTTCCCAGTATGCAAAAACAAACAATGGGATTTATGCCCTGATGGATATAAAATCCCACAACATAGATCGTCTGATTGAGCTTCACAATATAGTAAGCGAGGCTGTTCACAAGGTTGAATATATCGAGGAAAACGTTAATTCCCTGTTCATTGCTCTCATGAATCCTGAAGATAAAAAAAACATTCAGGACTTTCAGTCTTTTTCTGACCGTATAGTCTATATCAATATCCCTTATGTTCTGGATATCCAAACCGAGGTAAATATTTACAGGAATATTTTCGGAAAACGCATAAATGAATGTTTTTTGCCGCGGGTTCTTCATAATTTTGCAAGGGTAATTATTTCATCAAGGCTTAATACCAGATCAGAAGCTCTTCTCGAATGGATAGGCAGCCCTGATAAATATCGCCAGTACTGCGACGAAAACCTTCAATTGCTTAAAATGGAAATCTATACTGGACACATTCCTCCATGGCTCAGCGAAGAAGACCGCAAAGCCTTCACTGCCCAGCGCAGGAGAAAAATCATAGCAGAATCAGAAAATGAAGGAAATGCGGGTTTTTCCGGGAGGGATGCGATCAAGATTTTCAATGAGTTTTTTTCAATCTGTTCGAAGGAAGACAGCCTGATAAATATGAGTGCTTTAAATAACTATTTCACAAATGTCAGAAAGGATTTGAGCCGCTCAATACCTTCGGGATTCATAGATGCACTTCTTCACATGTATAACTACACTGTTTTGCAGGAAGTAAAGGAAGCTCTCTATTATTTCAATGAAGATAAGATTTCTCAAGACATTCAGAACTACATGTTTGCAGTCAATTTTGAACCCAACACAGAGGAAATATGTAAATATACAGGTGACAGACTTGAAATAACAGAGGATTTCTTCAGAAGCATAGAAAACCATCTGCTCGGCTCCAAGACTGTAAATGCCAAGCGCCTGTCTTTTCGAAAGGATGTGCAAAAGGAATATGCATCCCGTACCCTTACCCAGGAGATATTGATGGAGGGAAAGCCGATTTCCGAGACGTTTTTATACAATGCCCTTCATGAGCGTTATATTTTCAACCTAAAGGAAAAAGTACTGGATCCATTTATAGAAAACAAAAATTTCCGGATGGCCATTAAAGATTTTGGAAATGAAGATTTCAAGACATATGACAAGAGGATTAGAAACGATGTAAGCTTTCTGATAAACAATCTCTGCAACAAGCATCGCTATACTCAGCAAGGTGCAAAGGAAATCTGTATATATGTAGTGGATAACGATCTGCTCCAAAAATTTTCAGCATCAGCCTAGTTCAGCATGAGCTCTTTGCAGTGTTTTTCAATAAGATTGGCAAGTCCTGAGACATCATCCGGTTGAAAAACCGGAATTCTGGCTGAAAAATGATGATCAGTAACAATGGCTATGAGATTCTCATCTTCCAGAAGAAGGGATTTCTGGCCGATTTCTGATCTGAATACCTCGATTTTGGATTTTTTCTCTTTTTTATACCCTTCAACCAGCACCAGGTCCATGTCCTGAAGATACATCATCAAATTATCAAGATTGTCGGATGCTGTCGATTTTACTATAGAAATTTCTTTAGGTGATGCTGCAATGACTGTATCAGCCCCTGCTGCCCGGTGACGATAAGTGTCTTTCCCTTTTTGATCCAGAGAAAAGCCATGAGATGCATGTTTTACTGTTCCAATCCTATAACCTCTCTTTTTCAATTCAGGGATGAGTTTTTCCAGAAGGGTTGTCTTCCCGGAATCTGAATGCCCGACAAACATCACAACAGGTATCATTAAGTTTATCCTATCAATATAATTTTTTGTGAACAAGGTTGAGACCGGCAATAACAAATGCAATTGCCCCCATGCTTACATTATAGAACATAAAAGAGCAAAGACTTGCAAGAATAGCTATGAGGAACAGGCTAACCTTATTCAGCCATATGGCAAGGCCAGCTAGAACAAGGCTTGTTAACCCAAAGACCTGATTGTACATCATTTTGCCGAGAAAAGACTTCAGGAGACAAAAGAAATCGTCAGGACTGTCCGAGCACACTAAAGCCATTGCGCTTGAGTCCATCATGATGTGACGAACGACAAACAGGGCTGCATAAACAGCAAACACAATAATGCCGCAGGAAAGAAGGGGCCTAAGAGAGCAGTCTTTGCTTTCCTGCCAAAGCGGATAAGCAAGTAGAAGACATATGCCGACCCATATGTCAGCTTGCCAGTTGAGAGGTGTTTCATGAATAAAAACACCTGCTGCACTTATCGATAAAAAAATTGCAATCAGCTTCTCAAGAGCTTTTTGGTGGTTTTCCCCACTGCGGGAAAACCATGCTAAGGCAATGGCCGGTATTATGAAACCGGTGTTGTTGAAGCTTCTGTACCTTGCATCAAATAACAGACCAAGGCTTGCAATCAAGGCTGATGCCAGGACAGCAAGTCTTAAGATTCCCATGAGGATTTCAGGTGTAGGCGATGACATTTTTCTGAAGAAACTGAATGAATCTCCAAGGCTTGCATATATCGGTTTATTTCCTGAAGAAACAGAGTAAAGAATCAGCATGTAAGCAGTGAAAGACTGGATAAGAACAATGACTGCCCATAAATATTCCCATAAATTACGTGAAATAACTGAAAACTGATGCCCCTGCATCACAATAATAATGGCTCCTGCTGTCATTATTAATGAAAATTGCAGCCATCCGGAAAGATTCATTGGTGGATGGCTTCTAATGATGAAAAATGCCAGGATGGCAATGAAAGAAGATTGAAAGAAGAGATTCATCCAATTCGGAAAATGTGAAACCTGACCTGAAAGCACATTTTTATCTGCACGGTTGTAGTCATAAAGGCCCCAATACCCGCCTACAGCCCCTTCCTTTATGCGTTTCCACGGCTGATCGAATGCTTCTATGAGGTTATATTGCCAGTTTTCTTTTTCAGCAAGGGCAAGAAAACCCCTCATGAAACGAGCCTGATTTTCGCGGCTGGGAAGAGCTGACTCCCTCATCCTTCCCTCTGATGGCCACCCTGTTTCACCTATGATTATTTCTTTTCCTGGAAATTTACTAGCCATCTTTTCCCTGATTTTTTTTATGTGATCCATTGCGCCATTTATTGATACAGGGTCATCTTCCCAGTAAGGAAGTATGTGAATCATCAAAAAGTCAGTAACAGGCGCTACCTCAGGGTGTTTCAGCCAAAACTCCCATACATCGGCATAAGTTACTGATATTTCGGGTAATGCCGATTTTACTTGTTTGATATACCGAGCAAGCTGGGCTCCTGTCACCTCGCTTCTAAGAAGAGCCTCGTTTCCTACCACAACTGCCTTTATGCTGGATGAATAATTTACTGCCAGCTCAACTGCTTTCTGCAATTCCTTTTGTGTAAGTAATGGATCTGCTCCGACCCATGCCCCAAGAAAAACCTTCAATCCATATTTTTCAGCATAGGCAGGGATCGCCTCAAGCCCTGAGACTGAATAAGTCCTTATACAGTCAAAATGCTTCGATAAAATGGCAAGATCCTCATCAATCCTTTTTTCAGAGATGATTAGGCCTTTATTAAAATCGAATGGCGACTGATTTTTGTCAAACGGAGCATATGAAACGCACTGCAGTCTTTGATCAGTTCTCAATTCAGGTTCAGGTATGAAGCGGGGATAGCCGGCAGCATACCAGAAACCGAATATTGCCATAAAAGCAAAGATATAAATAATAACGCAATTAGTGGTTTGATTCAAAAAAACACCTTTGTCTTATCTATTAATCATAATGCCCGAATGCTTCAGCTTTATAACCTGAAGCGGCTGACTGGTCAACCGGCAATATATGCTCTTGTTCTCAGAGCCCCCTTTTTTGGAACAAGATAAGCAGCAGCTTCGATTTATTTTGATTATTGTTAAATTTCTTAATAAATAACAGATATCGTTACAAGTGTCCATGTAAGCTCATGATGCCGGATTTAAATGCCGTCAGACGTTTTCAAGCCATTGTTTGGTTATGGTACAAACCTTGAATTCAGAGATTGTGAACAGGTATTCTGGAGAGGGGGCTCAGATGAAGTTTATTCTGTCATATAAAATAAGTCTTTTTGCAGTGTTGATATTTTGGATGTTTCAGAGCTTTTTTATTTCAGCTTCATTTGCTGATGATTATGCAATCAAGCGTAAGGCTATGATTGATGCCATAAGCCACGATGCAGCACTGGCAGAATCTGCTACAGGGATTAAGAAGTTCAGCCCAATGGTTATGGAAGCACTTGGCAGTGTTCCAAGGCATGAAATGGTTCCTGATAATGTCAAAAAAAACGCCTATGAAAACAGGCCGCTTCCGATTGGCTACGGCCAAACAATCTCACAGCCATTCATAGTTGCATTGATGACGGAATTATTAAATGTTGGAAAAGATGATAATGTGCTGGAAATAGGCACTGGTTCAGGTTATCAGGCTGCTGTCCTTGCGAGATTGGTCAGATCTGTTTTTACCATGGAGATCGTTGAACCTCTGGGACTGAGGGCAAGGCAGGCTTTGAAGTTCCTTTCCTACAGCAATGTAGAAGTAAAGATTGGCGATGGTTATTACGGCTGGGAGGAATATGCCCCTTTTGATGCCATAATCGTAACTGCTGCGGCAAGCCACATACCACCTCCTCTTGTGAGGCAGCTAAAGCCTGGAGGACGGATGGTTATACCAGTAGGTGCCCAGTTTTATACTCAGCAGTTGCTTTTGGTGACAAAAGACAAGGATGGAAGCGTAAGGACAAGACAGATACTTCCTGTCGTATTTGTTCCGCTTACGGGAAAACACTGAAAGGGCAGATATGTATATTCCAGAATTGTCACGGCAAACCAGTTATGAAAGTACATAATCATAAATCATCACTTATGAGAGCGCCTTTTTTTTCTATTGCATTGCTTTCGGCTGCTGTGCTTTCTTATCAAGTCCTTCTCTTGCGCCTCTTTTCAATAATCCAGTGGCATCATTTTGCCTATATGATTATCAGCATAGCCTTGCTGGGTTATGGAGCAAGCGGGGCTTTTCTGGTTATTGCATTATCCTGGATAAAGACAAGAGAACGCCTGTTGTTTGTAGTCAATGCTGTCTTGTTCGGGGTGTTTAGCGTCGTAAACTTCTGGATGATACAGAATCTGCCATTTAACCCGCTTGAGCTTTTCTGGGACAAAAATCAGATTTACTGGCTTCTGCTTACATATGTTTGTCTCATATTTCCTTTTTTTTGTGCTGCCAACTGTACGGGACTGGTTTTTTTCTGGTTAAAAGAACATATTAATACTTTATATGCTGTCAATCTTTTTGGCGCAGGCACAGGTGCAGTTTCAGTAATCGGGTTGCTGACTCTTCTGTCTGCACAGGAGTCTTTGCTTCTTATTTCCGGTATGGGCTTTCTTGCGGCTTCCATTGGAGTAGTTGAACTGAAAATGTCTTTTCGCGCCTCAATCGCCCTTTTCCTTTCAGCTTTCATTGTCTGGTTTCTTCCTGTTGAATGGTTGAAACCAAAAATCTCCCCTTATAAGAGTCTCAGTCATTATCTCAATGTTAAAGGTTCTCGTATCATCCATGAAAGTTCCGGACCTCTGGGACTTCTGACTGTCATGGAAAACCATGAATCTCCTTTTCGGTTTGCACCTGGTATGAGCATAAATTCAAGCGCAGAGATACCTGATCAGCTTGGCATTTTTACAGACGGTGAAGGGATAAGTGTTATTACCAGGTTTGACGGCAGTTTTAATAAATTGGAGTTCCTTGATCAGATGACATCGTCACTACCCTATCAACTCCTTGAAAAACCTGAAGTTCTGGTTCTTTGTGCAGGAGGCGGGATGGATGTTTTGCAGGCTCTTTATCATCAGGCAAGACATATTGATGCAGTGGAATTAAATCCTCATGTCATAGATATGGTTCAGAATAAATATGCTGATTTTGCAGGGTACATTTACAGCATGCCTCAGGTGAAAGTGCATATAAACGAGGCACGCTCGTTTGTTAGAGGCTCAGATAAAAAATATGATTTGATTCAGATTGCCATGATCGATTCATTCAACGCTGCATCAGCAGGAACTCACTCCCTCAATGAAAGTTATCTGTATACTGTTGAGGCAGTTTCTGAATATTTTTCTCATCTCAAGCCTGACGGGATGATAGCCTTCACCAGATGGGCAAGACAGCCCCCAAGAGACTCCTTGAAGCTTGCCGCTACAGCCGTAAAAGCAATGGAAGAAAAAGGCATTGACTCTCCTGATAAGCACATAGCCTCTATAAGGGGCTGGAATACTACTACATTGCTTTTCAAGGCTTCTCCATTCACAAAAGTGGAAATTCAAAAAATGCGTGATTTTTCAAATAAGCGGTCATTTGATCTGGCATATTACCCGCAAATGAAGAAAGAAGAGGCAAATCAGTTCAACATCCTTGATCATGACTATTTCTATCATGGGATAGAATCATTAATTGGAGATCAGCGCGATAACTTCTTAGCCCAATACAAATTTGACATAAGACCGGCAACAGACGATAAGCCTTATTTCTTTCATTTTTTTAAATGGCGAACATTCAGAGAACTGATATCCCTGTCAGCCAATCAGGGTCTGCCTTTGATAGAATGGGGGTTCATCATTGTCACGATCACTCTTGTCCAGGCGGCAATGGCAAGCCTTGTTTTTATCATTTTGCCGCTGTGGATTTTTTACCGGAAACAGGATCAGCGCATAGGTTCAAAACAGGGTCTTTTTATCTTCTCTTATTTCTGTTCGATCGGACTGGGATTCATGTTCATTGAAATAGCCTATATTCAGCGATTCATTTTGTTTCTGAACCATCCGCTTTATGCTGTTGCAGTGGTCATCTGCGCCTTTCTTGTTTTTGCAGGCATTGGAAGTGCAAGCGTCAAAAACAAGCCGGAGATCAGAACTATACGGCTTGGAGTAAGCGGCATAATTATCATTGCGTTCCTTTATATCTTTCTGCTGCCAGTAATCTTTGACTATTTTTTATTTTCCAGCAATGTCATGAAAACAGGCATAGCAATTTTGACAGTTGCCCCACTTGCTTATTTCATGGGCATGCCTTTTCCGCTTGGGTTGCGCATGATAAGTGACTTTGCCCCTGCTGCCATACCATGGGCATGGGGCATCAATGGTTGTGCCTCTGTTATCAGCTCTATACTTGCAATAATTCTTGCCATGTTCTTAGGCTTTACTTTTGTAATTTTTTGTGCCCTTTTTTTATACGGATTCGCTTATTTAACTGCATCGTTTAATGTAAAACAATAAAGATCAGCCCCTGAACCGGCCATGATATGAATAAAAGTCAAGTTTCTGCAAAATATCAGGAAACATGCAGCTTCATGTGTCTTTCCCACTGTGCCCTGGTGATGGCCTTGATAAGTGGTTCAGCCTCAACTGCAGTCATGGCTGGGTTCTTGTATTTAACTCCGAAATATCGGCTTATTATTTCAAAAATATCTGTATTTTCTATGAACCCGTTCATGCCAAGCTGCCTGGCAGACTTACCGAAGGCTACTACCAGCTGATCCTCAGCAGTGTGGCTGGTTGATGTGAACCCTACATTGCCTCTTCTGACAACAGAGACAGCTTTGTTGCCATCTTTTTTATACTCGCTGTGGGAGAGTACCCTGCCAAGCATTGCATCCGGGAAAGTACCAAAATCACCTGGATATGGCCTGTAACCTGGCTGAATGGATTCATGAATCATATTGGCTTCAGCATCCGAAAGTTTCATGGTTGTGTAATGTTCAAATATGCTTTTTATTTCCGAAAGAGTCTTACCTCTCATTTTTGCCCCCATGATCCCGAAGGAAGCTTTGATGGGAGAATATTTCCTGAGAGCTTCTGTTGAATCTTTGTATTCTCTTCCAGTGCCGTTGATTCCCCATCCTGCATTTCCGTGGTCAGAAACGATGATGAGAAGAGTCCTGGGATTTTTCGAAATGAACTCCCTAATGACGCCTATTGTGAGATCCATTTCATACATATCCATGAGAGAACTCCATGCATCATTGGAATGGTTGGCATGGTCAATCCTTCCAGCTTCTACCTGCAAGATAAAGCCTTTAGGGTTTCTTGAAAGTTTCTGCAATGCAATGCCTGTCATGGCAACCAAGGACGGCTCTTTTTCCCCAAGACAGGAATTGTTTATCCTGTCAAGATAATAACTCATGTGAGATGGGTTGAATGTTCCCAGAAGCTTTTTACCAGAGTCCATATTGCAAGCAAACAATTCATCCTTTTTCTTGAAAACCTCATAGCCTGCTCTGGTAAATTCATCGAAAAGGTTCTTTTTGTCGTTCCTTTCTGATGGGTCAAAATGTTTTGAGCCCCCGCCTAAAATAACATCAGGAAGAAAAGACAGATAATCGAGTGCAATGCCTTCTTCATCATCTCTGTCAAGCCTGTGGGAAATCCAGGCAGCAGGAGTTGCATGCGTAACTCTCGTGGTGGTAACAATTCCGCATCCATAACCTTTGTCCTTTAATATTTCCATGATTGTCTTAAGAGGTCTTCCGTCAGGAAGTGTGGAGAGCATCCTGTTTGCTGTTTTTACACCTGTTGCCCATGCAGTGGAGGCAGAGGCAGAATCAGTTACAATGCTGGTAAGGCTTTTTGTTCCCATGTAACCTGTTGACGACAGGGGATCTTTCATTATCGAATATATGTTGGAATCAGAGTTTCCAAAGACTGAAGTACTTATTTCATGCATTCCGCGGATAACGCCTGTCGGCATCCCGTCTCCTACAAGAAGGATAAGTCCCAGTCCATTGTATTTATTAAAAATGGGTTTATCTCCTCCAAGTCCATGTGTCGGCATCATGGTCAGAAAAGTGCCTGCCCCCATGATCTTCAGAAGGTCTCTGCGCGTAATCCCTTTTTGCATCAAATCTTCCTTTTCCCAGCTTATCTTTTTTAAATCGATTTTTTATTATCTTCGATTCTTTTTACACAGTTTCGGTTTTGCAATCAATTGCCATCTATTGTGCAGTTTTCTTGTACTCGTTTTTCAAACTGGAACTCCGGAGCGAAACTGACTGAAAACTCTGCCTCTCATTAACAAAAAATTGTGCCCCTGGTTGCTGTTTAAGAGAAAATTATTGTAAGTGTTTTATTTACTATCTTTATTGACCGGTTTGAAAAGCATGTGGCGTGAAACTGCAAGTGACATGATGCAGAAAATAGCCGGTTTGCGCCTGGAACTGATTTAGAGGTTTACTGTTGAATGCATTGGTGTTTTCAGTATTAGGAAATATACGATCTGTCAGAATTTCAACAAGACAGGAAAACCCAGGCGGCTTAAGTCCGCAATCTCTCGAAATCATTATAACTCTTGCCAAAGGCATACGGCAGTTATAGGCGTTCAAGAAGGCGCTCATGAATGTTGTCAAAGCTGCCGTTTGACATGATGAGAACCAGATCACCCGGTCTTGCTGATGTAGTCAGAAAATCGATTATTGAATCTGTATCCTGAAAAAAATGGGCATTTATGCCTCGGTTTATTAAATCATCTACGAGAAGTTGCGACGAAAAACGTTCTTCAGCAGGAATCTTGTGCAAAAGTGAAGGCTCTCTTATGCAGACTATGTCTGCTCCATCGAAAGAAAGAGGATAGTCCTTTTGGAAGGCTTTTCTCATGCTTGTGTTGGTGCGTGGTTCAAATACGGCAATGATGCGCCCTTTCGAGTAAAATGGTCTGAGCCCTTTTATGGTTTCCCTGACTGCGGTTGGATGATGGGCAAAATCATCCATTACAGTTATTGCGTTTTTGCATCCCCTTATTTCCTGCCTCCGCTTGACCCCTTCAAAAGTTTCCAGTGCTGATCCAATGGAATCTGCTGAAATTCCAGTGTTGTCTGCTGCTGCAATTGCAGAAAGAGCGTTCAAAAGATTGTGCCGACCGGTCATCCTGGTTTTGAAACTTTTCCAAAGAGAGCCGTTCTTTAAGACATCGAAATGCGTCCATGGCTGATTAATCTCATGATTCCCCAATCGCCAGAAAGAACCTGTTTCAAGGCCATAAGAATAGACCCTGCAAGGAATGTCTCGGGTAAGCTTTCGAACTATTGGATTCTGATCAAATGCTATCAACTTGTTTTCAGGTGATATTTTTTCAACAAAAGACTTGAAGGCATTTTTTACTGCATCTTCATCCCTGAAAATATCGGCATGATCGAATTCCACACCTGTTAAGATGGCGATGAACGGATCATAGTGCAGAAATTTCGGCCCCTTGTCAAAATAGGCAGTGTCATATTCATCGCCTTCTAAAACAATGAATGGGCCTTTGCCCAACCTGTAATTTGTACCAAAATTATTTAATATGCCTCCTATGACATATGTAGGATCCAGCCCGGCATGAAAAAGTATCCATGCAAGCAGGGAAGATGTGGTGGTTTTTCCGTGGGTGCCTGTAATAACCAGGGATTTCTTGTTGTGTCCGGCAAAATGATTTATTGCCTGAGGCATTGAACAATAAGCAAGCCCCATCTCTCTCATTCTTAAAGCTTCTGGATTGTCCTTGCGTACTGCGTTTCCAACAACGACAAGATCAATGCCACGGGGAATATGAAGCGGATCAAAACCTTCAAGAACCTTGATCCCTTTTTCTTCAAGAAGAACACTTATTGGAGGATAAACATTAAGATCAGAGCCTGAAACCTCGAAGCCAAGATCTTTCAGCATACATGCAAGAGCACCCATCGCTGTTCCTGCAATTGCAATAAGATAAATGCTTCTGACATCCTGGGGGATGAAATTGAGTCCAGTGTTCACTAAACGAGCCTTTTGAATACTGTTTCAGCAGCTCTGACAGTTTCTTCTATATGATATCTGCTGTGGGCAGAAGAGATGAAAATGGCTTCAAACTGTGAAGGAGCAAGATAGACACCAAGCTCTATCATTGCCCTGTAAAACGCAGAAAATTTTTCCAGATTTGATGTTTTTGCATCATCAAAATTTCTTACTGTTTTATCTGTAAAAAAAAGCCCTGCCATGGAACCTACCCTGCTTACACTTGCCTTTATACCTGTTCTTTTTATGGCAGAATCAATGCCATCTGCAAACATGGCAGATATTTCATTCAGTTTTTCATAAAAACCTGGCTGCTTTATCTCTTTAAGAGTTGCAATACCTGCTGCCATGGCAAGAGGATTGCCTGAAAGTGTTCCAGCCTGGTAAACAGTGCCCTGAGGTGCTATTTTTGCCATTATATCGCGTTTTCCGCCGTAAGCACCAACAGGCAGCCCGCCCCCGATGATTTTCCCGAGAGTGGTAATGTCTGGTGAAATTTTATAAACAGACTGTGCTCCTCCATAAGCCACTCTGAATCCTGTCATGACTTCATCAAAAATGAGAAGGCTTCCTTTCCTGGCTGTTTCAGACCGAAGGGTTTCAAGAAAGCCATCAACAGGAGGAACCATCCCCATGTTCCCTGCCACAGGTTCAACTATTACAGCAGCCACTTTATCCCCTGTCTTCTCCATTATTCTCATGAAACCTTCTATATCATTATAAACAAGGGAAAGGGTTTGGGATGCCACTGAATCAGGCACTCCAGGGCTTCCTGAAATTGCAAGGGTGGCTACCCCTGATCCTGCTGAAACAAGCATTGCATCTGCATGGCCATGATAACAGCCGTCGAATTTTATGATTATATCCCTTCCTGTTACCCCGCGAGCCAGACGTATTGCACTCATGACAGCTTCGGTTCCGGAGTTCACCATTCGTACCATTTCAATTGATGGCACTGCATCGATTACAAGCTGTGCCAGCTCTGTTTCAAGATCAGTCGGAGCTCCAAAACTTGTTCCGCGTTCAAGCACTCTTTGTATGGCTTCTTTGACTGCTGGATGGTTATGCCCCAGGATCATGGGACCCCATGATCCAACATAGTCTATATAGGAGTTTCCATCCATATCTGATATCATGCAGCCATTTGCATTGTGAATGAACAATGGAAGCATTCCTACTGATTTGCATGCTCTAACTGGGCTGTTAACTCCCCCTGGAATCAGTTTTGCGGCCAGGTGAAAAAGCTCATTCGATTTATGACAGGGTTTCACGGCAATCCCCTCCTTAAAAAAAATATTTTATCAGTACAAATCCACCTATCAAACAAACTGTGAATCCAACTGCCAACATGTCGAAATACTTGTTGATAAAGCGCTGAATTCCAGCTCCAAATGTGTATATGAGACCGCCTACCAGAAAAAACCTTGCAGACCTTGAAACAACAGAGGCAATAATAAACACAAAAAAATTAATATCAAAAGCTCCTGCGGCAATAGTAAAAAGTTTGTAGGGTATGGGGGTAAACCCTGCAATTCCTATTGCCCAGGCGTCGTATCTGACAAAAAGTTCCTGTATATGTTCAACTTTTGCTGTAAGACCATAAAATGCAATGATTTTTTCGCCTGCTATGCTCATGAACTGCCATCCTATAAGGTATCCGAAACACCCTCCCAAAACAGAAGCAAATGAGCAATAAAAAGCATACTTAAAAGATTTTTCGGGGTTTGCTACACACATTGCTATCAGCAAGACATCTGGCGGTATGGGGAAAAAAGATGATTCTGCAAATGATACCAGAATCAGTGCCCATAATCCATAAGGGGTTCCTGCCCAGTGAAGAACCCAGTCATACAATTTTCTAATCATGATTTATTTTATTCTTTCCATCCCTGGTCCCCAATCAGTTTTACAAAACGGCACCCCCCCAGAACTGACTGATGAATTCCTTTTTCGTCCCGATAGAGTTTGATGAGTTCCTGTGAATATTGGTTGCCGACCGGTATGACCATGCGGCCTCCAATGGCAAGTTGGTTGACAAGAGCAGTTGGTATGCCAGGGGCACCTGCAGTAACTATGATTGCATCAAAAGGACCTTCTCCTGGCAGGCCCACTGTGCCATCAGAATAAAGAGTGACTATATTGTGATATTGAAGGACATCAAAAATCCTGCGGCTTTTTTTGTAAAGCGAAAAAATTCTTTCGATAGTATATACCCTGTAGACGATCTCGGCTAGGATTGCTGCCTGATACCCGGATCCTGTTCCAATTTCAAGAACCCTGTCATTTTTACTCAGGGCAAGAGCCTGTGTCATTTCCGCCACTATGAAAGGCTGGGATATGGTCTGCTGTTCTCCTATGGGGAGAGGAAAATCCCCATAAGCCTGATCCATGAGGGCTTCACTTACAAAGAGATGGCGAGGTACTTTTCGCATAGCCTCAAGGACCATGGTATCAGTTATGCCGCGGGCTTCTATTTGCCGTTTTACCATTTCTTCCCGGAGGCGGTGGAATTTTTTGTTGTCATTAACCATAAATCAGCCCTGTGTTTGACTTTTATGGGTTCATCATGAGTACTATCTAAATTTCCAATTCTTTTTTAACAGCAAGACCAATTTTCTCTATGGTGTAAGGTTTTCGGATATACTGACCAGCGCCAAGATTTTGTATTTCTTTCACACGCTTGTTTTCAGCAAATCCGCTAGCAATTACTGCGCGCTGACCAGGGTGTATCTGAATGATCCTGCGATAGGTTTCCAGTCCATCGATTCCAGGTTCCATGATCATATCTAGGATTATTAAATCAGCACTATGGGTTTTCAGGTAAGAAACAGCATCTTCTCCGCTTGAAGCCACTGAAACAGAATAATTAAGCTTGGAAAGAATGCCTGAAGCTATTTCTCTTTGCTCCGGCACATCGTCAACTACGAGTATTGATTCACCTTTTCCCATATAGTCTTCTATCTGAACCAATTTATCTGTCAGTGTCAAGCCTTCTCTTGAAACAGGAAGAAACAGCTCGAATGTTGATCCTTTTCCTTCAGCAGTTTCAACATTGATATAGCCTTGATGATCCTGAACAGTTCCCCATACAACCGCCATTCCAAGACCTGTGCCGCTTCTGCCCATCACTTTTTTCGAATAAAATGGTTCGAAAATCCTTGAAAGGTCTTGAGGTAAAATGCCTGTTCCTGTGTCTTCTATGGATAATACCACGTAGTCGCCTTCCTTTACGTTTTCATACCCTTTCAGCACAACGTCAAGATAGCGGTTTTCTGTCGATATTATGATCTTCCCGCCTTCAGGCTGGGCTTCTGCAGCATTAGACACAAGATTCATCACCGTTTTTTTCAGGTGTATCTCAGAACCTTTTATATTGAGCAATTGCGGATGAAGGCTTGTTATGACCTGAATATCTCTGTTATGATACATTAGTTTTTCATGTTCAGGAGAATTGAGATATTCCATAACAATTGTGTTCAGATTCATGACTCTGAGGTTGGTTACCCCCCTTCTTGCAAGAGTCAAAAGATCCTGAACTATGGCTGCCGCCTTATATCCTGATGACTGAATGGTAAGGATCGGTTTTCGAAGAGGGCTGTCTGATGGGATATCCATCAGCAGCAGATCAGGATAACTCACTATTCCTGACAGTACATTGTTCAGATCATGGGCAACTCCTCCTGCCAGAAGACCCAGGGCTTCCATTTTCTGAGATCGCAAAAGGCGTTCCTGCAATCCCTTGTTTTCCATCGCAGCATTCTCTATTTCTTCGATATTGTGCTTGAGCTGGTCGTTTAGTTCAATCAGTTCCATGGTTCTCTTGGTTACCCTGTCTTCCAGGGCGGAGTTGAGTTGCGCCAATTCCATGTTGACATTATTAATTTCCTGCAAATAATCTTCTTTGTCATTAATGGCTTCTGTCATTTTCAGGTGCTGTTCTTTCAATTTTTGTGACATGGCATTGAATGCTATCGCCATCTGCCCTATTTCATCTTCTGCCTTGACTTCAATCTGTTCTCCCAGCCTTCCTTGCTGGATGTTTTGAATTGCATCTCGAAGATGGGCAACAGGTTTTGTGACCATCCTGGTTAAAAATAAATTCAGAAAAACTGAAACTGCTGCAAGGGTTGTCAGAAGCATCAATAAGAACATTACGAAAGAGTAAAAAAATTCTCTTTTCATATTGCTCAGGTCGAATAAGAGTTTAACATAACCGAAATGTTCTCCTGCAACCCTTATTGGTACTCCGAATTCGGCAACATACAGGTTATTAACGGTTTTTTGTTTAAAAAAAGACTGATTTCCTGAAGCATCCAGGTCAGATGCGGAACGCTCTGATAAAACCGAACTATCTGTTGTCTCTATCAATTTTCCGTCTGCATCAAAGGCGGCGGCGGCAATTATTCCATTGACTTTCAGAAAAGACAGCAAAGTCATGCTGAGCGCTTTTTCCTGGCCCGAAAATATTTCATTTGCGATGTTTTCTTTATTCTGTTCAAAAACAGCGTTTAACAAGATTTTGATTTGCTCAAGTTGGGTCAGGTGCCGTTTGGTTTCAACAGGGTATAAAATGGCAGCAGAACATGCGGCAATTATTACACAAGATACTAATATGGCAGTATTGACCTTCAGCCTTAGGCTTTTGGTTTTCATTTGAAATGAGTCCATTTATTGTTTACGCATTTCATTATGACAGCCTTATTATTGACAGGATCTCCGTTTATATCAAAAGTGATAGTGCCGGTTGCGCCCTGAAAGCCGGATGTTCTGGCAAGAGCAGCCTGAATCTTTGACGGTTCAGTCGATCCTGAGCGCTTGATGGCATCAGCCAGAATATGCACTGCATCATAGGTAAGGGGTATTCGGTAGTTGTTTTCAATTGTTTTTGAATACACTTTGAAATATAATTTCTTAAGATGATCATTCTTTTCAGAGGTTATCTCCGGATGCCAGTTAGTTGAAAAATAGGCTCCTTCAAGGGCGTTGCCTGCGTAGTCAAGAATCTGATCGTCCCAGGCGTCCCCGCCTAAAAATTGAAGAAAGATTCCCTTCTTTGCAGATTGCCTGATAAAGAGTCCGCTGTCTCTGGAATATCCAGGGATAAAACAGATATCAGGGCGAATTTTATTTATTTTTGTCAGAATATCTGAAAAATCAACTGCGTTTCTCGAGTAATGCTCTTCCAGAACAATTTCTCCGCCATCTCTGGTAAAGCCCGTTTTGAAAAAATCTGCCAGAGTTAAGCTGTACTGTTCACCGGCATTGATTATTACAGCAGCTCTTTGAGCTTTAAGCCCGTTTCTTGCAAAATCAGCCAGGAACTGTCCTTGAAAATTATCTGTAAAACACATCCTGAATATATAATTTCCAACGAGTGTAACTTCGGGTGCTGTGGCAGTCGGAGCTATCATGGGAATGCATGCAGACTGAAGAATTGGTGCTGCAGAAAGAGCGTGAGAACTCCGGTATGGGCCTATGACAGCAGATACGCCCTTAAGGACAGCCTTTTTTGCTGCACTGTCCGATCCCAGGGGAGTGCTCAAATTGTCGAATTCGATGATTTTTAAGGGTCGTCCCAGAATCCCCCCAATATCATTTATCTCTTTTACAGCCAGGTCTGCTCCCTTTGCTCCTGCCAGGTTATCTAAAGCTGCAATTCCTGTCTTTGACAGGATCAATCCTATGTTAATGGGCTGGGGGCTATTGGAGCAGGCCATAGATGGAAAAAACATAAAGAAAACAAGTACAGCGGTGATATTAAACCTGAAAAATTTCATATGTCCTCACAGTCTGACGGCAAAGCTCATTCAGGATGAATACTCTTCACAAAAAAGGCACCGCTTTCTGTTATTTTCATTATGACCGCTGATTTATTGGGGTCTCCGCCTCCTTGAAACGATATGTTTCCTGTAACCCCATCGAAATTGGAAGTTCTTGCAAGAGCGTCGCGGATGGCTTTAGTGTCGAGAGAGCCTGCTCTCTTTATGGAGTCTGCAAGAAGCAGCACAGCATCATAGGCAAGGGCAAAGTCTGACGTAATATTCTGATGGTGCTGGGAAAATTTGTTGAGAAAAATTCGGGAACTTTGGGTTTGCATGTCTTTTGCCCAGTGCGTGCAATAATAGCCTCCTGCAGCCTTGCCGTTGGATTTGCTTAGAAAACCCGGCATATCCCATCCGTCTCCTCCCACGGGAATGGCCTTAAGCCCGGCAGAATGGGCTTGTTGAATGATCAAGGCGCTTTCATCATATCCTGGAATGAAAAGAACATCCGGGCTAACCTGTCTTGCCTGCAAGACTATTTGTGAAAAATCTTCCTGTTTTTCCTTGTAGTTTAATCTTAGCAGAATTTTTCCTCCGAGTTTTTCAAAATTGCTGCAGAATTCTTTTGCAAGGCTCATGCTGTAATCACTGTTTATATTTTCAAACACAACAGCAGTCGAGGTTTTTAAATCAAGTCTTGAAAATTGAGCCATGATCTTGCCCTGAAACAGATCATTGAAGCAAACCCTGAAGATGTAGTTTCCTATTTGAGTAATTTCAGGAAGCGTAGAAATGTTGGTAATCAAGGGAATGCCCTCAGCCTGGGCAATTTTTGCGGCAGGTATGGTGTGTGAGCTCCATGATGATCCTATTATAGCCGTAATTTTTAGACTCACAGCCTTTTTTGCGGCTGCTTTTGAGCCAAGTGGCGTACTTTTGTTGTCTATTAAAATGAGCGAAAGCTTTTTTCCGAGAACTCCACCCCATGAGTTTACTTCATCCACTCCTGCTTTTACCCCCCTTACTGAACCTTCTTGTGATTTTGCGGCGATGCCTGAAATCGCATATATTGCCGCAATCCTGATGTCACCGTCTGCTCCAGCATTAAAAGGCAAAGAAAAACCCATAAAACAGACAATTGCAGTAAAAAGGCTGAAAATTTTTCCTATTTGTTTCACAGCGCCTCTTTATCGATTGTTTATTTTGCTTCTTTTCCATCAAGAACTTCGTTTACCCATGTCATGGAAGCCATCATGTTGGGAAATCCTGTTGTCGTAAGGGACAGAAGTACTGCATGCAGGATTTCATCGGGGGCTGCACCTGATGCAAGGGCTTTTCTTGTATGGGACATGACGGCACCCCTGGAATTCGATCCAATGGCAATCCCAAGTTTTACAAGATCCTGAGTCTTTGCATCAAGAGGCCCTGCATCACGGCATGAGAGGCCAAGCTGGTTGTAATCTTTGAAAACATCCGGATATTTAGCAGAAAATTTTTGGTAGATTCCAGGTAAATACATGAGGCCTCCTTTTAGTAATCGTTGATGTTTTATAGCCGAATATCAACCTCAAAGCCATAGTTCATATGTAATACCCGTCACCCTGACACGCTGTGCAGCATGTTCCCTGGGATGCGGGGTAGGCTTCATTGCAGTCGGGACATATTTCAATGTTGCCTTTTTTAGCGCGCTGATAAAAACGGGTTACAGTAACAGCCCTGGAAGAAAGGACAGAGTTTCCTGCATCGAGTATGGTCTTGATCATGGCTTCAAGGGGAAGAGAGTCTTTGGGAACAAGGCGCATATACCAGTTGTAAAGATCGGGTACGTTTTTTGTTTTTGCCAAGTCGAGCCAGACGCGATAGCCTTGCAGCGTGTGCCTGTCATAAAGACAGATCGCAAATTTGTCCCAATCCAGTATCTTAAGCCACCCGTTGCCAATTGTGCAGGGAGTAAAAAGCTGTATTGCGTCAGGAAGACAGTGACGTGTTTCTGCTATCGCATCTGACTCCACATCATGCCCTATCAACTCCCTTGCGAGATCTACCATATAGGCGCCCAACACAAGTCCAGGGGCTTTCCATCCATGGAATTTTTCAATTTCAAGAAGAAAGAACTCTTCTGTTCTGCCGCAAACTGTAATGTTAGACATGTATGGTACCGGATTGATTCTTTCAGGTTGATAAAAACCGAAATGACAGTTAATAAAATACCCAGCAGGCTCTTAACATATACTTGAGGGTTAAACTTATTTCAACTTAATTCTGTGATCATACTGATTGACCGCGGATATGCAAACAAACAAGAACCGTTATTTTAAACTTGACCAGGAATCCAGGCGTCTGGCCAGTTTTTATGGACTCCGCCAAGATTGATGAATTCGTAAAAAGTCCGTCGGACGGCGTTGTAAAAAGACCGCAGGCAAGGCGCTCAAATCCGTAAGGAATGAAGCGTACTTATGGTACGCCGCAATGACGAAGGATGCAGCGCAACGCAGCATCCGACCTTTTTACGATGCCGTCAAGATTTCCAACTGGCTTGTGCGCAGGAAAGAAGTTGTTCCTGAATTTTTCATCAAGGCAGGCCAGAGAGAAAGAGAGGTCTTTGGGGGCATGATGGGGATGTACAGAAGATGAAGCACACTTCCATTTTAAATATCCTGAAATACATGTGCAGGATATTCTGGGGGCCTGACAATGAATTTTGCCAGGATGTTTTTAGTGGCAGATTTTTAAAGGCAGTAAAGGATGTATCCGAAAATTTCGATGTTGATCTTTCTTCAGCAGTCAGCACTGTAAGTGATATTGCATATAAGCATAAAAATGAAGAAAGTCTCTGCGAACATTTAACAGACAGCTATGTAGCACTTTTTATCAATGACATAGCAGGGATTCCTGCCCCTCTTTACCAATCATGTTATTCTTCTTCCGGAAGGCAGTTGATGGGGAATTCTGCAATAGAGATGAAAAATCGGCTCGAATCACACGGGCTTTTTGTTTCACTGCGGGGAAATGAACCCCAGGATCACGTTTCAATTGAAATAGAGTATCTGTATTATCTGTTGAACACTGGATGGATGGAAACCCAGGATGAATTCATCAATGAAGCTGTTTTGTTTGCAGGTGACAATATGCACGACTGGATCAAAGAGCTTCAGTTCAGGCTTTCAGAAGACGGAAGGTCTGAGTTTTATGTTCAGTCCGCTATGATTCTCAGTACCGTTGTCTCTTTGATAAAAAATCGGAAATTTGAAAATAAAAGTTGACAACATCATTCCAAGAATATAAAAGACACAACTTTGCAAGGAAGCCTCTTGTTTTGCCGGATGAAAGACTTAAAAAAAAACAAAAAAAACATTTGACAAAGCAAGCCAATGAAAATATACTAATCTAATTTGGATGAGAGATCAAATCCAAATTATTTGATCTTTGAAAACTAGATAGTGACAGCTTGTGAGTTTAGGGACTCTGGTTAATAACCTCGTGTAAGAGCGGGGAAGATTTTAATTGGAGAGTTTGATCCTGGCTCAGAATGAACGCTGGCGGCGTGCTTAACACATGCAAGTCGTACGAGAAATCTTCTGCTTGCAGGAGAGAGTAAAGTGGCGCACGGGTGAGTAACGCGTGGGTAATCTGCCCTTGAATTCGGGATAACATTTCGAAAGGAGTGCTAATACTGGATAACATCCTGTTGGCTTAGGTCATAGGGATCAAAGATAGCCTCTATATATAAGCTATTGTTTAAGGATGAGCCCGCGTACCATTAGCTAGTTGGTGGGGTAATGGCCTACCAAGGCAACGATGGTTAGCTGGTCTGAGAGGATGATCAGCCACACTGGAACTGAAACAC
>JBBIWB010000017.1:0-54438 GCA_037439445.1 Desulfobacteraceae bacterium
GGGAGAGTCACGCCCAATGTCGCTGCCGCCGGCGATAGATAGGCTTCAGGCCCCGTATGAACTTTATAACCTTTGCTCGCTAAACCTACGATCGTGCTCATCTTGGCACCTCCTCATTGTACACTCATATGTAATGGTCAATTAAAAACGGACACCGTTTAGGCCGCAAAGCGGCACTGTTCTTTTTCATATTCAAATGGGGTTTTATCCCCCAGGGTCGAATGAAGCCGAAATGCGTTGAAATAGGTGATATTGACCCCTGATGTCAATAGTGAACACGAAGTATTTTCATGCCACCATCTTTCCTTCATAGAACTGCCTCTCGTACTGAGTGGGTGATAAGTATCCCAGCCGTTCCTGTCTGCGCTGTCTGTTATAAACAACTTCTATGTATTCTGTGATCTCTCTAAATGCCTGCTCTCTTGTAGCATAGTTGATCCATCCACGGATCAGATGAAGTTCCAAATTGTTCATCTACTCCGGCTGCTCCATTGTTTGCTTTGACTTGCTGATATGCCTCCCATACCAGACGTTTCGGAATTTCATACGACTTTGCCGCCGTCATATGCTCTTCCCTTTTCGGGTTGGAAATGGCTTTGGCAGAGGACAACCCGGCTCCTTTACTCCAGACCCATTACAGGCCATTCATCATCTCATGGCTCTTGTAAGAACAAAAGCTGCCTGCAATGCCGATGTAGGACAAAGAGGGAAACATTCCTTGCAGTCCCAGCATTCTTTTGCCGCAATTTCCGGAATAAAGTTTATCTCTTTTCTTATGCCTCTTTCTATGAAACCAACTGCGTTCTTCTTTTTTATTTCTGCACAGTATCTAACACAAAGGCCGCAGTGTATGCAAAAAGACGCTTCTTTTTCAAAACGATCCTTTTTTGCACCATATTCTTTTGCCAGATTCTGCAATTCGAAAGAATCAGGAGCATGAGCCATTAAGAGCTCTATGATCATCTTGCGGATCCTGTCAATTTTTTCTGATCTTGTCCTTATGACAAGCTCTTTTTCGACCTGATAAACACATGAAACAACAAGACTTGCCCAGCCACGTTCCTCAATTTCAACGATACAAAGCCTGCAGCCTCCGAAAGGTTCGAGTTTTTCGTGGTAACAGAGCGTGGGAATGGCTATTCCAGCACTTCGGGCTGCCTCCAGAATAGTAACACCTTTTTCTGCCGAAACTGTGTTTCCATCTATATTCAAAAGGATTTCACTCATTTTTCTTTGCTCTTTCTGATTATGATTCTTTGTGCCTCGGGAATCGGTGCAGGAACGGGGTCGCCAGATATCTTTCTTACAGCACTAAAACGGGGGGGGCAGACCTCAAAACAGGTTCCGCATTTTGTGCATTTGTCCTGATCAATCACATGAATCTGGTTTTTTCCACCTGAAATAGCCTCTGCAGGGCACTTCCTGAAACATATCATGCATGCCTGGCAGTTTCCAGGATCGATATGGAAGGCAATGAGTTCCCTGCATGAGAAAGCCGGACATTTCTTATTCCTTATATGTTCTTCATACTCGTTTCTGAAATATCTTATGGTGCTTAGAAAAGGGTTGGGGGCACTTTTCCCCAAAGCACATAGGGAGGCTTCCATGGCTGTTTCTGAAAGCTCTTCCAGAAGCTCTATGTCACCTTCTTTCCCATGGCCCCGGGTTATATTGTAAAGAATCTTATGCATTTGTCTCAGTCCTTCACGGCAGGGAACGCATTTGCCGCAGGACTCGTCAGTAAGGAAGTTTATGAAATACCTGGCAACATCAACCATGCAAGTATCTTCATCCATAACGATCATTCCGCCAGAGCCCATCATGGATCCGGCCTTTGTAAGCTCGTCAAAGCCAACTTGCAGATCCAGCAGATCCTCTGGGATGCAGCCTCCGGACGGCCCTCCTGTCTGAACCGCCTTGAATTTTTTTCCTCCCGGGATTCCCCCACCTATCTTGTAGATGATATCTTTCAGAGCAATACCCATTGGCACTTCAACAAGGCCGGTATTGTTTATCTTGCCTACAAGCGAGAAAATCTTCGTGCCCTTGCTTCCGGGAGTACCGATACTGGTAAACCAGTCAGCCCCCTTATTGATTATAAGCGGCACATTTGCCCATGTCTCAACATTATTTAATACACTTGGTCTTTCCCAGAGGCCCTTGATATTGGAGCGTATATACTTTGGTCTTGGTTCCCCAGCTCTACCTTCAAGCGCCGTCATGAGAGCCGTTGATTCACCGCAGACGAAAGCGCCTGCCCCCTGGTGCACAAAAACCTCGAAATCAAAGCCTGAGTTCAGAATATTCTTGCCAAGAAGGCCGTAATCTTCAGCCTGCCTGATTGCCAGTGTTATATTTTCCACTGCAAGCGGGTATTCCTGCCTAACATAAACATAGCCTTCATGAGCCGCAACCGCATAAGCTCCTATGATGAGGCCCTCTAGTATCGAATGGGGATTTCCTTCAAGAAGAGCCCTGTCCATGAATGCTCCCGGGTCACCCTCATCTGCGTTCACAATCACATATTTTATTTTTTCCGGAGCATTCCTGGATCCTTCCCATTTTTTCCCAGCCGGAAAACCAGCACCCCCTCTTCCTCTGAGATTTGATTTTTTGACTTCCTCGAGTACCTCAAAGTCTGTCATTTGAAAAAGTGCCTTTGCAAGAGCAGAATAGCCGCCGAGGGCCAGGTAGTCATCAATGCTCTTTGAATCAAGCTTTATGTTATTGCATATAACGTTTCTGACCTGATTGCTGTAAAACGGGATATCAGATTCCCGGATTGCCTTCCGGCCCGAAGACTGATCTGCATAGACAAGGCGCTCAACAATTTTTTTATTGATTATTGTCTCTGTGATGATCTCGGAAACGTCTTCCGGTTTTACCTGAAGATAACATGTCTCCTCAGGATAAATGACCACAACCGGTCCTCTTTCACAGAACCCTGGACAACCTGTTCCCTTCGTTTCCACACCAGCACTCAGGCCATGTTTTTCAATCTCGGATTTGAATGCTGATATAACATCATCGGCACCTGAGGCAATGCAGCCTGATCCCGCACAGATTGAGATGCAGGGCGAGTCCGGGTTTCTCCTTGAAAGTATTTCCTGCCTTTTTTTCTCCAGCTCTTCAGGGGATTTTATCCTTGACATGATTTTCCTTATTCAATTTTTTTATAACTTCAGCAGTCGCCGCCGGGGCCATCTTTCCGTGGGTTTTCCCGTCTATTTCCATGACAGGTCCAAGGGCACAGCAGCCAAGGCAGTTTACTGTCTCAAGACTGAACTTCAGATCGAGGTCGGTTTCACCCGGCTTTATTTCTGTAATATCCTGCACGGTATCAAGTATTCGGGAGGCTCCGCGAACATGACAGGCAGTGCCCACACATATGTGAACTTCATGACGTCCCTTAGGAACAAGACTGAAGGCCTTGTAAAAGGTTGCAATATGCTGGATTCTTGTCATGGGAACCTGCAGTTTCAGGCTTACCCTCTCAAGAGCTTCCTTTGGAAGCCAGCGGTTTTCACCCTGAATCTCAAGGAGTATCTGAATGAGTGAGCTTGATTTACACTGATGTTTGTCAATTATCCTGTCTACTCTTTCAATATCCATAAACACTGTCCTAATCTTTAAGAAAAGCACAAGTTACAGCTGCGCAGCGAAGAGAGTCATGCAAGGGCATAGCTTTTCCGGTTTATATCGTATCTTACCAGTCCATGCACTGATGAATTCTTCATGTGCCTTGACACTTCAGACGGGCTAAGCCCCAGAATCCCTGAAATGGCAGCCGTAGAAAGGGGGCGTTCTTCAAGAAGCAACATGATTTTGCTTATTGTGAGCTTATCCAGAACCAGTTCAGAAAATAATATTCTGAATTCTTCACTTTCGAAAAATTTATTATAAGCATCCTTACTTCTAACAGGCACCCTCAGTTTTTCCCTTTCAATAAGCTTTATGTAAGGAATTAGTCTTGTAGCAGCTTTAATGCCTGATTCCAGAACATTTCTTTCCAGTTTTTCGCTTGTTCCAAGGGGGCCAAGCTTCCTGATCTTCTTCACAAAATCGTCAGTTGCCTCGGCCAGCAGGATTCCATCAGCCCCTGACATGAATTTTATCGTAAGCCTTTCGGGGTTAATGCCTATGTTTTCCATTATTTTTTTACACATGTAAGTATTGCTTAATGCATCATAATTCCCATGTGTAATGTAGTTGCATTCATCGAGGCGGCACCCGCCTATAAAGACACCGTCAAGCCCGTTCGAGAAGGCTCTGAGTATGAAATCCAGGTCAACTCTGCCTGAACACATGACCCTGATAAGCCTCATTTCATTAGCATATTGCAGTCTGGAAACTCCAGCAAGGTCAGCAGCGCCGTATGCTCACCAGTGACATACAAAGCCCAGTATCCCTGGTTTAAATCCTATGCCTGTACCCATAAGTTCTCACCTCTTTCCGATTGCTGCATCTATCTGGCCTATCAGTTCTTCATTTGTAAAATGCTTCAGCACAATTGCATTTGTCGGGCATTTTGCATTACAGACCCCGTCACCCTTGCAAAGGACAGGATTAACCCAGGCCTTCCTGCCCCTAGGCGTTTCGCGAAACTCTATTGCGCCATAAGTGCATGATGTTATACATGCGCCGCACGACACACAGTATTCATCAATCACACCGCAGACAGAGCCAGAGGCTGTGACAGTGTCATTTGAAAGAAGGGTAAGGACTCTTCCTGCAGCTCCGTAAGCCTGGTTGATTGTTTCTGGGATATGTTTGGGATAGTGAGCCGTTCCGCAAAGATAAACTCCGTCTGTAGCAAATTCGACTGGCTTAAGCTTGACATGTGCTTCCTTGAAAAAACCGTCAGGGCTTAAGGTAACCTTGAATAATTCTGCAAACTGTTGTGTTGAAGCAGAAGGAATGACTGCAGCAGCCAAAGAAATTACATCTGCATCCAGCTCAAGCATCTTGCCCAGTATGGAATCAGGAACACTCACTCTTAAGAGCGACCTTCGGCCTTCTTTTACTTCCCGTAACTGTGGCTTGTTATCAGGCTCATAGCGTATGAACCTGACTCCCCTGTCGGATGCTTCCCTGTAAAAATCCTCTCTGAAGCCGTAGGTTCTCATGTCCCTGAAGAGAACATAGATATCCATCTCAGGATTTATCTCTTTTAGCTTCAGGCAATTCTTGACAGCATGGCTGCAGCATACCCTGCTGCAGTAATTTCTGTCCTCATTCCTGCAGCCGACACACTGTATCATCACAATGCTGTTTGCATCAATTACCTTTGTCTCCCTTTGCTCTATCTTCTCCCCAAGTTCGATATGGGTGAAAACATTACTGTTGACCCCGTAAAGGTATTCTGAAGGTTTATATACATCTGCACCTATTGCTATTACCGAGGCGCCGTGCCTTATCTTCTTTATCCTGCCTTCAGCCTGAACCGTTGTCACGAAATTTCCGACATAACCGGATACCTCCGTGATAATGGCTTCATGATAAACATGAATGAGGGGATTCCTGTAAACAGCTTTCACGAGATCATTGAGATATGCCTGAACATCTAGTCCTTCAAGCGTGGTATGAATCCTTCTTGCCATTCCACCAAGGTTCTTATCCTTTTCCACAAGATGAATCTCATAGCCCTGATTTGCGATGGAAAGGGCACAGGTCATCCCCGCTATGCCTCCTCCAACCACGAGAGCTGCCTTGTTGACAGGAAGGTCGAATTCCTGAAGGGGCTCAAGATAACGTGCACGCGCTACAGACATCCTGATTATGTCCTTTGCCTTTGCGGTTGCATCTTCCTTTTGTTTGGAATGAACCCAGGAGCAGTGTTCTCTGATATTTGCCATTTCACAGTAGTATTGGTTAAGGCCTGCCTCCCTTAAAGTATCCCTGAAAAGGGGTTCGAGTGTCCTTGGCGAGCATGCAGCAATCACCACCCTGTTTAGCCCTTTTTCCTTTGCAAGGTCTGTTATTTCCTTTGCAGCATTTGTCGCACATGAAAACATCTGCTCCTGGGCATAAACAACATAGGGCAGTGAAAGAGCATACGTTACTGCTGAAGGAACATTTACAACACTTGAAATATTGGCACCACAATGACAGACAAAGACTCCGATTTTAGGCTCTTCTCCTGAGACATCTTTTTCAGGCGGATATATCCTTTCCCTGGCAAGTTTTCCCCTCCTGTAATTCAGAAATTCACCACACTGTGTGCTTGCTCCACTTGCTGTAAAAACAGATTCAGGAATATCCGTAGGCCCCTGGAAGGCTCCGCTTACAAATATACCAGGCCTGCTGGTCTTTATGGGATTGGAAGAAACTGCCCTGCAGAATCCGTGAGAATCAAGCTCTATACCAAATTTATCGGCAAGATTCCTGTTGTTTAAAGGAGGATTCAACCCGACCGATAAAACCACCATATCGAATTCTTCAGCCTTTACTCCATCATCAGGGGTAGCATATTTTACAACCACATTTTTTGTTACCGTATTTTCCCTTTCTATGGATGCATAACTTCTTATGAACCTGATCCCTGAAAGCTTCTCTGCTCTCTGATAATATCTTTCAAAATCCTTCCCGAATGACCTGATGTCATTATGAAATATTGTACACTCTGCCTCTGAATCATGGTCTTTTGTCAATATGACCTGTTTCTGGGTATAGGTGCAGCATACTCCTGAACAATAGCTGTTATCGCCTGGAGTAACTCGTCTTGATCCTACGCATTGAATCCAGGCAATTTTTTTAGGGTGCTTCCTGTCTGAAGCTCGAAGAACCTCGCCGGCATAAGGTCCTGTAGAAGACAACAGCCTTTCATAGTCCATGCTGGTTACAACATTCTTCATCTTCCCGTAACCATATTCATCCTTGACCCTTGGATCGAACGGTTCGATGCCATATGAAAGAATTATTGCCCCGACCTTTACCCTGATCTTTTCAACAGTCTGCTTGAAATCAATGGCCCCGGTCTTGCAGACTCCTTCACAGATAAGACATTTCTTTTCCTTCAGATACAGACAGCTTTCATCAATATAGGCAACAAGAGGAATTGCCTGGGAAAAATATATGTGAACAGCCTTGTTCTGTGATATTTCCTGATTAAACTGGTCAGGATACTGAACAGGGCAATATTTGACACAGGTTGTACAACCCGTGCATTTATCCTCTATGATGTACCTTGGATTTTTAACCAGTGTTACATCAAAGTCCCCTTCTTCCCCTTCTACACTGTCAACCTCTGTGAAAGTTAAAACCTCTATGTTTGGATGCCGGCCGACCTCGACCAGTTTGGGTGCGAGTATTCACATGGAGCAGTCATTGGTCGGGAATGTCTTGTCAAGCTTGGCCATATGGCCTCCTATGCTTGCAGCTTTCTCGACAATGTAAACCTTGAAACCTGCAGCAGCAAGATCAAGAGAAGCCTGAATACCGCTTACACCTCCGCCTACAACCATTACATCTCCAAAATAGCTGTCTGCCGAAGATTTACAAAGCTGGCTTATATCTACGGGCAACAGTTCGTTTTCCATTGTTTACTCCATTTTCAGGTTATTTCCTGTAACCATCATCAGTACCGGTTTTTTTTCTAAATCGCTTCCTTATGAGCTCGTAAAAAATAACTATTTAGACGGCAAGTTAAAAAGCTCGCAGGCAAGGCATGCAACATCCTAACTTATTACGAAGCCATCACTTCCTGAATGATTTCAGTAATGTCCTTTATCTCAAGCAATTCATCATATTCAAGGTTTAACCTGCTTTCCTCGAAATTGGTGATGCAGTATGGACATGATGTTGCAAGCACCTGTGCACCTGCTTCTCTTGCCTGTTCAAGTTTAATATCAGAAAATCTTTCTTCTTTTGGCGTATCCATCCAGATTCTGCCGCCGCCACCACCACAGCAAAGACTGTCTTTGCGCGAATCTGCCATCTCAGCAAGCACCAGGCCTGCAACTTTATTGAGCACATCCCTAGGTTCTTCATATATGCCGTTATGTCTTCCAAGATAACACGGGTCGTGATAAGTAACTATCTTCTCGTATTTTCCAGTAAGCTTCAGCCTTCCATCATCCAAAAGTCTTGAAAGATACTGCGATATATGAATCACTTCGAAATTTACCATGAATTCAGGATACTCGTTTTTGAATGTGTGGTAGCAATGTGGAGATGATACCAGGATTTTTTTGACCCCTTTGTCTATGAAAGTTTTGATGTTTTCCCTTGCAAGAGTCCTGAATACTTCCTCGCTGCCAGTCTTTCTAATGCTTTCTCCGCAGCAGTTCTCTTTTTCACCAAGGATGCCAAAGTTGATTCCTGCCTTGTTAAGTATATTGGCTGTGGCCACTGCCACCTTCTTCATCCTGGGATCAAAGCTAAAATAGCAGCCTACGAAATAAAGAATTTCCATCTTTTCCGTGAACGGTTTTACAGGCAAGCCTTTTGCCCATTCAGAGCGTTTTCTGCGGTCGAATTGCAAGGGATTTCCTTCTGAAATGAGGCTTGCCCTTGCAGTCCTTGCAGAACGAACTGATGCCGGGAAAACCTCATAATTTGAAGCAACACGCCTGATAGATACCCCCACTTCTATCTGCTTAACTCCCCTGGGGCACTGCTGGGGACATCTTCCGCAGGTAGTACAGCGCCATATGTCTTCCCCTTCTATTTCTGTCAGACCGAAGGTAGCCTCCCTTATTATCTTTCTGATGCTGAACTTTCTCACCCTGTTCCAGGGGCAGACAGTATCGCACAATCCACACTGAAAACAAAACCTGAAGGCATCTCCTCCGGCATCTCTAATCTCTTCTATTACCTCTTTGAAGGGAGCTGCAGTTTCCACTGTCTTAATCCTTCCTTGACAAACGGGTAACCGTATCCATTACTTTCTTCAACCCGTATTTGTTTGCAAGCGACTCAAGGCTTGTCTCCAGTTCCTCCGGCTTTTCTTGTTCTTCAGCTTCGTCTTCCCTTTCTTCATAAGTCAGGGCATCCACCAGGCACCATTTTACACACAACGGTTCTTCTTCTCCTTCACACATATCGCATTTCAGGGGAAGGCCGGAATCAGGTTCCTTGAAAACGTCTCTGGACGGACAGGATGCCCTGCAGAATGCACACTCGTCATATTCCTTTCCGTCAATCGTGTATTTGTCCCTGCCTACACATTCCGCCACAGCATATTCCCCTGCATATACAGGAACATAAATATCTGCAAGAGGATCACGGATGACCCTGATGCGGGATCTGGCAGGATTATTGCTGCTGTATTTGGGTGCAGCATGAAAAGCCGAACATATTACCTCACATGCCCTGCATCCGTTGCATTTATCCACGTTTATCTTTATTGTCTTGACTTTCTTCTTCTTATTCTGACCCGTTACAGCCATAACCCAGCCTCCTTTCCTTAGTCCACCTCTTTAAAGCAGCAATCTTAGGCATCTGCAAGGATTCCTCTCTTCAGAAAATCTTCACTCACATAATCTAGGCCAAGTTCATGCAGGAACTCTTTGGTGGGAATCCCATCATCGTTCCATCCCTTGAATTTGTAATAAGTGTCAAGAAGTTCTTTTTCCAGCTCCGGGAATCTTTTCTTCCAGTGGTTCTCAGGAGGCTTTTCATCTTTTCTGCTCATCCCCCTTCTGATATTATTGGCTCTGACCAAGGTCCTGTACCTTCTTGCTGCCTGCTTCAGCTTTTCCTCGTCCATGTCGATTCCAGCCCCTGACGAGATGAATTTAGGGTAATTGTGTATATGATACGGTGGTTTCAGGGGAAATGACGACAGACCTGCACACATCCCTAAAGCATCATCAATGTAGTGCATCATCTCCTGCCAGTCCACGATGTCGCAGCACATTTGAACAGTCGGGTAAAAAGGCAGGGATTTTTCTCCTCTCAGTTCCCAATCCAGAAAATACTGTTTGAACTTTTCATCAGGAACCTGAAACCAGTCCTTCACAAATTCTTCCCTCTCCTGTTTTGTCGGAAAAGGAGCCTGCGGGAACTGCCCTTCAATCTGAGTTATGTTTATCTTTTCACCTGTAGAGTACATGAGAAAATATATGGGATTAAGCATTGAGAGCTTCAGTGGAAGCTGTTCGTGTTTCTTGATGTTGTTATGGGCATATCTTTCAGCACCATTTCCTATCTCTTTGGCTGCCCAGTAAGTGCCATTTGCAAGAACATCGCCTATGCCTTCTCTTCGAACTATTCTGTCCAGTAGCCAGTAAAATCTTCCGTTACTGTCAGGAGGCATTCCTGGAAAGTCTTTGTCAGTCAAGATACCTGCCTCGTAAAGCTCTAGTGCAAATGCCATGACCTGGGGTGCGGAAAACCCGTCAACCCCGTACTCTGTAGCATTCTGAGCAATGCTCAGACCAAATTCAAGGTCTGAATAGGCAGCCATCGTATAGGTAAGTTTGGTGAAGCATTTCATCATGTAAGTTGGAAGTCCTGGGGGCTGAATAGTTGCCCCGCAAGTCATGGGGCAGTTATAACAACTGATGAGCCGCCTTCGCATACTGTTCAGTGTCTTCATCCACTCTGCTGCTATCTCATCGTTCCAGAAATCCTTTAACCTAGTGCGCGAATTTCCCCACATGAAATTCTCAGTGTGCCACTTCTCGTCGTGAACCTTCATCTCCTGTGGAGATCCAAGTCCGGCAAGGATGGGCATTACCCCTGGAACCGGATTCTCATTTCTGAACTCTATGTATTCAAGTACTTCCCTGCAAAGTTCCATGAATTCATCAGGCCTTGCAACATTAATGTCCTTTGTCCCCCTGACAGCTATCGCCTTTAACCCCTTATCTCCCATGACAGCACCAATTCCACCTCGGCTTGCACTTGATCTTCCCTGCTCTATGGAAGCAAAAAAGACCCTGTTTTCACCTGCTAAGCCAATTGCTGCAACCTGGGCTTTTGGTTCCTTCAGCTCTTTTTTTATGATTTCTGCTGTCTCGACAGCACCTTTTCCTTTCAAATGGGTTGCATCACGTATTTCCACCCTGTCATTGTTTATCCACAGATAAACCAGATCAGGGGACTTGCCCCGGATTACCACCTTGTCATAACCTGCATACTTCAATTCAGGGGCCCAGAACCCACCCATCATTGAAAATGCCATGAATTTTGTCTGAGGAGAAATGCTTGTAACAATGGTACGGTTGCAGCCAGTAGCAGGAGTGCCACACAGAAGACCTGCACCGAATATGAGGAGATTGTCAGGAGAAAAGGGCTCAACCTCGGGTGGAACTCTGTCCCACATGATCTTGGCATTAGTACCCAGACCCCCGAGATACAGTTCAGTATCTCTTGGGTCAGTAGCTACCCTCTCTATGTTTCCTCGGGTCAGATCTATTTCCAAATTAAACCCTGTCTCTGCGTATCTCATATTTTTCCCCTTATACCTGAATCCGTTACAAGCTTTTTCTTTGTAGTGGGTTACAGGCAGTTTAAATCAAAAAGATTTTACATTCCTCAGGTGAAGACTTTAAACTTTTTTGCTCAATTAAGCTTGACGGCATCGTAAAAAGGTCGGATGCTGCGTTGCGCTGCATCCTTCGTCATTGCGGCGTACCATAATTCAAATCATTATGATAAGATCATGAAAGAAAACCTTATCATAGAATAGCCTATCAAAGTAGTTATGATATAGCTACGCTATAACTATGTGTCAAGAAAAAAATGCTCTGGAAGAACGCGATTTTCGCCACAGTAGATTATCAGTTCTGAGTCTTTTGAAGCGCAAACAAGTGTCATGTTGAGGATTTTCCCTATTTCAACAGCAAGGGCAGTAGGACGGGACATGCTTGAGATGACAGGAATTCCTGCTCTTGCCGCCTTTTGCACCAGCTCGTAACTTATCCTTGAAGTAAGAGCCAACAGAGCTGAATTACCTAGTTTTCCATCAAGCAATAGCTTTCCAATTGCCTTGTCGAGGGCATTGTGCCTGCCAACATCTTCTGCAAAAGAAAGGCTGTTCAGCATAGGATCGAAAATCATAGCAGCATGTGACCCTCTGGTTTGCTTGTAATGGAGCTGGTTTTCTGCAAGTTTTTGGAAGCATGAAAAAACTCTGTCAATGCTGATCTTGAAGTTTTTTTCCAAAGGCGACAGTATCTGGTGAAGATCCTTTACCATCTCCTTGCCGCAGATACCGCAGCTTGTCTGACTGATAAAACCCCTTCTGTCAAGAAGATCAAGGACTTTTTCCCTTCTTTCAGGCTTTAGTCTAACATCCACTACATTAGGGTCAAGATCTTTACAAAAACCTATTGAAGCAAGATCACTGAAGCTGTCAACAAGCCCTTCACCAAGACAGAAACCCGCTGAATGGGATATTTCTTCACCTGGCATCCTCATGACAACAGAATAGGGCTTGCCCTCAACACGGATTAAAAGCGGCTCTTCCTGAATCAGCCCTTGGTTGCTTTCATGGCAGTGACCATGTTTCCAACTGATAACTCTGTAACTTTCCATTCTGGATTTCCAAAAGTCCAGTAAATTAAGACACCTGGACAAGAGAGTAGTAATCTTTCATCCCTACTCAATATTTTTTTCTACAAGTTCAGCTATATCGAAGGTTCTGATCTCTTCTTCCTTCCCCATTTCTTTCATACCGTCTTCTATCATGGTCATGCAGAAGGGACAACCTACTGCCACACTTGAAACCTTAAGATCAATTATTTCTTCTGCACGTTCCATGTTTATTCTCTTACCGATTGTTTCCTCCATCCACATCCTGCCGCCTCCTGCACCGCAGCAAAAACTTTCCCTGCCGTGCCGGTCAAGTTCTATGAAACCGCCATTGGAAACTTTTGAAAGAATTGTTCTTGGCTGATCGTAAATATTGTTGTATCTGCCAAGATAACACGGATCATGATATGTAAGAACACCTTCAAGAGATTTATTCAGTCTTATTTTCCCATCCCTGACCAGCTTACCTATCAGCTCTGAATGATGAATCACATCATAATTTCCACCCATCTGAGAATAATCATGCTTAAGGGAATTGAGGCAATGCGGGCAGGCCGTTATTATTTTTTTGACATTATAGCCGTTGAGTGTCTCAATGTTTTCCTGCGCCATCATCTGGAAAAACATTTCACTTCCGGCACGTCTTGCAAAATCTCCTGTGCACTTTTCCTCAATACCCAGGATCGCAAAGCTGACTCCTGCTTTTTGAAGAATCCTGACAAGGCTTCTGGAGACTTTTTTATATCTTTCATCAAATGATCCGGCGCATCCGACCCAAAGGAGATAATCCACATCGGAGTCTTCTGACATCGTTTTAATACCCAGCCCTTTTGCCCAGTCAGCCCTTTTATCATATCCTATCCCCCATGGGTTGCCGTTCCGTTCAAGCCCTTTGAGAGCCTTGTCAAGCTCCCTTGGATAGTTTTCCGCCATGAGAGTCTGTCCCTGTCTCATGGCAATGATTCTTGGGACATGCTCAATTGTCACAGGACAGACTTCTTCGCATGCCCGGCAGGTTGTGCATGCCCAGAGCGTATCTTCTGCGATTACTTCACCAATCAGTTTCTTTCTGCTGTCAAGCCCCTTCATCTCTTCTTTTAATTTTATTATTTGCTCTGTATCACTGCTCAGTCTGATTGCAGCCGAAATCCTTGCTTTTTTGATTATGGAGTCAGCATTTTCCAGCAGTTCATGCTTCAGTTTGTCATTGAATTCAAAGAGATTTAATGGTTTTTCAGTGATATAAGTAGGGCAGACTTCCTTACACCTGCCGCATTCCGTACAAGTATAAAGGTCAAGCCCCTGTTTCCAGTTAAGCTGATGAATATGTTTTATTCCAAGGGATTCTTCTTCCCAGGCTGCTTCGTTTTCAAGATCAAGCAATCTTGTTTTTTCATGGGGATATCCAAGACTCTTCAGAAAAACATTAGGAAGAGCAGTAATGACATGAAAATGTTTCCCCATGGGAAGAATATTCAGAAATATGAGCTGGGTACAGATATGGGTCCAGAACATCAACACCATGATGTTTGTATTTGCTTCAGCGCTAAGTCCCGAGATAAGCAAAGCAGCTACAAGACTAACAGGAGTCCAGTAAAATTCAAAGCCATAATCAGGATTGTTAAAATAATGAATGTCGTCAGGATTGTTAAATAATTGAATTAAATTATACCTTGCACCGTCATGTAGAAGATCTGAAACCATCAGAATTCCTATAAGGGCAAGTACAAGATAGGCTTCAAATGTATTGTGCATACGTTTTGGTTTTAAAAACGCCCTTCGGTAAACTGCAAGGATGACCATCAACAAAACGACACCTTCCATTATATCTTTCAAGGCGATATAAAGATAGCCAAGCAAATAGTCTTCCCCGAAAAAAGGCAGGTTATATCCTTCGGAAAAGCCCTGGCCATACAGGTTAAGGCTTCTTATCAATAAAATACAGAATCCCCAGAAAATTAAAGCATGAATGATACCGGAGCTTCTTTCTTTTTCTCTGCCTACAAGACGCTTCTGGCCAATGGCAAGAACAGCCAAGTTTATGAGACGCTCCTTCAGATGATTGGCTCTGTCAGCAGGATCGAGTGCTTTCAGCAATTGAACCTTGCGAAACATCGTATAGCCAAAAACTGTCAGAGCAACAATTAGAAGAACAGACATTAGAACAGGATTCATAATGGGTTGCCTCATCACTTAAGCAGAAGATTGCAAACAGACAGAGAGTTTTTTCTATCCTCTTATTTTTTTAATCTCTCTGCGAAGAATTGGAACCACCTCAAAGAGATCTCCTACTATGCCATAGTCTGCTACATTGAATATGGGTGCCTCAGGATCTTTATTGACGGCTAGGATGACTTTTGAGCCGTTCATTCCCGCAAGATGCTGGATTGCCCCGGATATGCCGATTGCCATGTAAAGGTCGGGGGCTACAATTTTACCTGTTTGTCCTACCTGTTTGTTATGAGCCATGAACCCTGCATCTACCATTGCACGGGAAGAGCCGAAACCTGCCTTTAAATCGTTTGCAAGCTCCCTGATAAGATCGACTCCTGCTTCATCCTTTGCGCCTCTGCCTACAGAGACTACAATTTTTGCATCAGCCAGATCTATGTCTCCACTTGCATCAGAAACGATTTGTTTTATGACAGCCTTTAAATCACGTGCGGGAGGAGAAAGTCTTACCACATTCAGTGTTCCTGCAACTGCCTTTGCTTCGAAAGCACCGGCTCTAACAACCGCCACGAGTCTTTCGGCATTTACAACGACGCGCTGCACCACTTTATTCGCAGTAGCAGGTCTTATTACTTCGACCTTGTCCCCACTTAGAATTATATCTGTAATATCAGTTGCGCATGAAGCATCCAGCCTGGTTGCAACCCTCGGTGCAACCGCCTTGCCGCTTTCAGAAAAACCGAACCATATTAGATTGGCCCCGAACTGTCTTGCCGCATCAACAACACAGGATGTATATGAAGATGCTGAAAAAAGCTCCAGTCCTGGATCATCTGCAATATACTGAATATCTGAACCGGCATTTACAAGAGCAGGGATCAAAGATTCGATATCAGCTCCAATCGCCACCACCGCGGTTTGAGCTCCGATGGCTCTGGCTTTTGATAAAAGCTCAGCAGTGCTGCTTTTCAACTCACCTTGTCTGATGTCTGCAACTACAAGTACTTTAGCCATAATAATGTTTTCCTTATATTTATAAGCTCAAAGCCAAGACAAGAAGGCAAAAGATAATGAATTCATTATAACACCCTTGCTTCATTGGCCAAAAGATATACAACCCTTGATGTGATTTCTGCCACATCGCCTTCAAATTTCTTGCCTGCCTGACGCGTTTTAGATGTCATGTATTCAACTATTTCCGATCTTGGAGCCGCACTCCCGACTTCATCAACCGATGTACCAAGTGCATTCAGATCCATAACCTCTATGGATTTTTTCTTTGCCATCATTATGCCCCTCATTGCAGGCAGTCTTGGTACATTAATGCTGTCACTGACTGTAACCACTGCAGGTAACTCCAGTTCAAGAATTTCTTTACCCGTATCCCCGAGTCTGGTTACCCTGATATGCCTTTCATCCAATGTTTCGATTGAAACCACATTGCTTACACACGGAAGCCCAAGATACTCGGCAAGTATGATTCCGGTTTGGCCATTATCTGTGTCCTGAGCCTGCTTTCCTGTAATAACAAGATCATAATTGCCTTTTTCGTAAACTTTTTGCAGGACCCTGGCAAAAATGAAGGAATCCGCCCTGGCAAGTGAAGAATCATCTATCTGGATTCCTTTTGCAATACCCATTGCAAATCCTTTACGGATGATTTTGTCATTGTCTTCTCCTGCGCCAATGCTTACCAGTGTTGTTTCTGAACCATAATGCTCCTGGAGCTGGACAGAGGCTTCCACAGCATTCTCATCCCAGGCATTCATTACATACTGAAGCCCGTCTTCAACAATTGCACCATTTTCCACTTTGATGTTCAATTCCACATCAACTACTTTTTTAACTGTTGTGAGAATTTTCACATTGTCCTCCTGATCTTCTGTGTTTCAATGATTCGGCTATATTTTAGCTATAGTATAGCTATATAAAAAATATTTTCCGACGTGTCAAGAAAAAAGAGTATTATGTGGCTGAAAAGAGAGGGGAATTAATTATAGAGCGGTATGGGAACTCTTTAATTCGGTGTCCGAATTTTGGCTCTTTGCGATATCATCAAAATTCAAGACACCTTTGAACCTATGTATTCTGCTGTTTTTTCAGCAGACTGCCCAAAAAGATTTTCAACAGGCACAAGCTCGAGATAATCATCTTTCCAGGCCAGACTGTTTTCCTGGACAATGTTTTTAATTCTTTCGTGCTTGCCGCCAAGAGCCTTTATTTTTACAGAAAGCGAGATATTGTCTTTAAAATCAATGTGAAGCAGCAGCAGGTTGCTAATCCTGTTTATGGAATCTGCTGATAAAATGGGAATGATTATGATGTTTCTTTCATCTTTTCTGCCTTTTCCAATAAATACATTCCCTTCATTGACAATGATTCTTTTCGTGCCTTGAAGACGATTGTCAGATTCCACCCGTGAAGTCAGACCGGCAAGAGAGCCTGATTTATAACTAATCGAGATTGTGGTCTTGTCTGTCAGTTCCCCCAAGAGATTGAGTCCTTCTATACTATAGATAATATGACCGTTAATGCCTGAAACAATCTGCTGAAGATTTTTTAGTACCAGGAGGTTTTTTCCCGTCAACTGAGAAAGTCCGAAATCATTTTTTTCCAATACATCAAAAATAACACCTTCAACCTTATCAAGCAGACGGGATGTCCCAACAGTTACTGTCTTGGCCTGGTGCTTTATGGCATCCACCGGCCTAGCCATGTTGTTTATAGCCTCACCAAGAGACTCAAAAATGGTGTTAAGCATGTTCTGGGCAGTTCCCTTGACCCCAAAATCAAGAAAGAAATCAGACACAGGAAGCCTTCCTGCCAGATATTTCAATAAAATGAATAGATCTGTTCCTGCATGATAACCGATTGCAGCACAGAGTCCTTTTTTTTGATTTTTATTCTTCAAGTCATAATAAAATTCTGCTATCTTTTCACGGAAAGACCTTTCAAGTACTAGCTCATATACATCCATTCCCTGATGAATGAAGCTGTCAACAATCTCCAGGAGATCTTTCCTGAAATTGTATAGAAACTTGGAGCCTTCATTTATAGAAAGGGCAGCATAATATCCCCAGATATGTCCTGCCATTGTGTTAACAATAGGGGCAAGATGCTGTTCTACCGAAGGCACATGAAACACATCATCGGCACAAGATGCAAAACGATATTCCCCTTCATCTGCAATAACAACGACTGAAGCCTTGTGGGCCTTAAAAATTGCAGTATCCTTGATTATGTCCCCTATTACCGTTCCTCTGGTTCCAGCAGCGCAAACTATGATCAGAGGCTCAGAGGACAGATCTATGTGTTTTTTATCCTCTACATAATCAGATGAAATAGTTTTATAGCAGAGCTCGCTCAGTTTTATTCTTATTTCATCTGCAGAAGACTTGTTAGGCCCACTTCCAACCACTGCCCAGTAGGTCTTGGTCTGTGCAAGCCTTCTTGCCGACTCCCTTATTTCATCTTTAAGAGACAGAATCTCCTGCATAAGCCGGGGTATATCTATCAGGTTTTGCAGCTCTTCAGCAATGAACTGCGGACTTCTTTTGCCCTGCAGACCTGCCAGAAAAAGCCCCAGGATGGAGCCTGCAACAATCTGGGAATAAAAAGCCTTGGTAGAAGCCACAGACATCTCAATGTCTCTTCCGCTGCTTGTGTACATGACTCCATGAACCTTAAAGGTAATGTCAGAGTCTCTCCTGTTGACAATGGCAATGGCATAAGCACCTCTTTCTCTTGCCATTACTACTGTCCGGTTTGTATCTGCTGTTGTTCCGGACTGGGTTATGGCAACAACAAGAGTATCTTCCATGTTTCCTGATCCGGCAGAAGACAGCTTGAATCCGCTCAGTTCTGAGGCCTTCATCGCCAAGATCTGAATGGCCGGGTCATCAAAATAATAATTGAGAATATCGGCACAGGCCTGGGCTGCAATGCCTGCGGTCCCCTGGCCTACAAAAAAAATTCTTTTTATGGATTTTTTAATAAATGCATCCCGTATTTCCAGGGGAACAACCTTTTCATCAAGTTCTACATTCTTCACCCCTGTAACAGGATTCACCTTCCATCTGTTCAACAGAGTTTTTTCAACAGAGACAGGAGCTTCAGATATTTCTTTCAGAAAATAATGGGGGAAATCCTGCCGGTCTATATCTCTGGAAGTTATTTTAGTCGTCTTTACATCAGATTCACCCAGAAAAATGGGCTCTCCATCGTAATACATAGCCTTTATGTCAGATACTTTTCCATCCGAATTCTGATCGAGTATAAATATCTGACCCTGAATACTGCCTCTTGAACCTTCTTTGATTTTTTCCCCATCCATCTTTAAATAACGACTTGTTTCCTCAACAAAACCATAAACCTCTGAAACAGCCAGATAGTGGTCCCGGGCAAGGCCCACAAACACAGCCTGTCCGCTTCCTCTCTGAGCTAGAAAGAGTTTCCCGGGCGCTAGATCCGTAACCATAAAAATGGCATGTGAGCCTTCAAAAGTGTTCAGAGCAGTAAGGAAAGCCTCTTCTATTTTCATGCCTTTCTTAATGAACCTGCTTACCTGAAGAGGAATAATTTTTGTGTCTGTAGTGATATCTGCTGGAATGATCAATCCTTCTTTTTCAAGTTCTTCCTTTAGATTTTGATGATTGTCTATATCACCATTGAGGCTTGCTTGTATTATGAAGTCATTTTGAAGATCAACCTGAGAAGTCCTGTTGTCAACTGGATGACAGTTGGAAGGAGTGATGGCGCCAACTGAAGCCCATCTCGTATGGGCTGAAATGGTGTGGTATTTGCAAGGAATCTGGCAAATTATGTGAAGAATATTGTCGTTTCTGATCTCCTGACGGATGAATGAAATGTTATCCCCGAGATGTCCGATTTCAGCTGCAACCTTATAAGTAAAAGTAACCGAAAAAAGGAGTGGTTCAGTTTGCTGTTGAATTTTTCCTATGCTTATCCCTCTGTTGAGAAGAACTTCCCTGTCAGTACGCTCTTGCATCTCTGAGGATAATCCCCCTTCTTTAACTCCATTAAGAAATTTCTCGTAATGGGGTTCCTCCAGAATGAACATCTGCGATATTCCGGCAGAATCTCTTCCCCTGACTTCAAGATAATCTATGCTGTTTAAAACCGTATTGATTTTTTTAAATATTTTAATAACCTCATCTGAAGGCATTGACTCCTTTAGATTGATGAGTTTATCTACTCCTGACATATTTTCAAAAATTTCTTTTCTTATGTTCCATTCAACATCTTTTAAGACTTCTATCCTTCTTGTCATTATTTCGACATAATCCTGAGAAAGATACCCAAGATCCTTCTTTAGTGCGGCAGCTTCAGACTGGATAAGACTTGACATCTGTTTTGAAGCCTCTTCTATTATTTGCCTTGAAACTATATCCTTGTATAGAAGACAAAAACCACTGGAAGTTTTCAACTTGTTTACATTATCAAGCAAAGACTCGGTAACCTGCTCTCCTCCAAGATAATGGTTGTAAATATCAAGCTCTTTTTCCCTGCATGTCCGGTAATTTTTTGACGAGACTTCAAGAAAAGAATCTTTTATAACTGCAGCAATATCTTCAAGACGATATGTTTCTTTTGATTTGAATCCAACAACACCTGCCAGTCCGCAAAAAAGAAACCCCGGGCTGATCGGGAAAAAAACAACCGATCCTTCCGGAACAGATGAAAGATGGCGACCGATATAGATTTTTGAAAATATGAAACAAAAAATTTTTCTGGCGACAAGACAGATTTTACAAAGATAATCCAAGCATTTCATGTAAACATCCTATAGAAGGTTAGATCAAACTATCCCTTAATATCGTCAAAACACAGGCCTGTGAAAAAAACCATCTACATTCTAAGATAAAGCTCTTTTATGCGATCTCTTGTCATGACTTTTTTCCAGTCTTTTCCAAGAGCATTCTCCCATAGAGGCTCAAGAACCAGAGCCACGTCAATCATCTTTTCCAGTTTCACGGAGTCTATCCCTGATGTAAGGTTTCTGGGAAGAATGATATCCTGTCTTTCCATCATTCTCCTGAACTCTTTGACTCCTTCGGGATAAAACTCTTCAAGGTAGTCAAAAGCAATGCAGTTGCCTATGCCGTGATGAAGCCCAAGTACAAAAGAAAGTCCATAAGAAAGAGCATGACAAACTCCGACCTGTGAATAAGCAATGCTCATGCCTCCGAAATATGAAGCTATCATGAGTTTGTCATCGCTGTCTTTCTGAGGATTCAAGAAAACCTCCCTGCAAAGCTCTAAGGCTTTTTCAGCATAAGACTGGCTGAAAGTATTAAGAAAGGTTCCACAAAGTGATTCAACACAGTGAATATAGCAATCCATACCTGTATAAAAACGCTGGTCCTTCGGGGCATAAGCTGTGAGCTCAGGATCAAGCACTATCTGGTCAAAAACCGTATGATCTGAATTTATTCCCAGCTTCTTCTGAGGACCTGTTAGTACTGTAGTTCTCGATACTTCAGCACCTGTTCCTGAAAGAGTTGGAACAGCAGCATGATACACAGCCGGTGTATTTATCAGGTCCCAGCCCTGATAGTCAGCAGATGACCCAGGGTTTGTAAGCATCAGGGATATGGCCTTAGCCAGATCCATAGTACTTCCACCCCCTATACCTATCACCGCATCAGGAATACAGGGTGAAAATTCTCTCACCTCCTGGGTCAATCTGTCAACATAGGAGGTCTTTGGCTCAACAGCCACATTCACCCAGAGCAGCATGTCACCTGGATGCTGGGGAATTCTCTGTCTCAGAGGGTTATTCAAAAAAACATCATCTATAACGAATACTACAAAACCAGACTTTCGCTGTCTGAACAGAATTTCATCGAGTTGATTAAAACAGCCCCTCCCAAATACAATCTTTGGAACAACCTTAAAATTGCGGAAATTCATGATTTATCCTTTAAAAACCGGCATCTTTCATTACTTTTTCAATTGTTTCAGCACGCTTCTGGAGCATCTCATGTGTCCATGACAATTTGATCTGAAGAGAAATTGTACTGCTCATTATTTTATCCGACTGAGGAAGACTTATGCCTGAATAATCTGGTAAACAGTCTATTAATGCTATGGGAAGCCTTCCAGCAGAGTTCATTTTCTTAAAATGATTCCATTTTCTGATATAGTGCCAGTTATTGTCATACCAGTAAAAACATCCATCTATTCCAGCAGAGCTCAGACTGCGGCTTACATGTCCTGCCTGATTTTCATCATCCAGGAAAAAAGACAGAAAAGTTGCAGAATCTCCTTCTTCATCAGGAATGCTTCTGAATCTTATGCCTGAAAAACCGCCAAGTACGTCCTTAAGAATTTTTTTATGATATCTTTGGGTTGAAATTATCCTATCGAGTTTTCGAAGCTGCGCAAGCCCCACTGCTGCATTCAATTCACTTATCCTGTAATTCATTCCGAGTATCGGATGATTTTCCAGGCCCCTGTCCGTTCCAATGTGATCATGGCCATGGTCTGCAAAGCTATGGGCAATGGAATAAATTCTTTCTTCATTTGTTACAACAGCACCACCTTCACCGCAGGTAACTGTTTTTACAGGATCAAATGAAAAACAGCCTGCATGTCCGAAGGTACCGGCAAATTTACCTCTGAATGAAGCACCTATGGACTGACATGCATCTTCTATCAATAATAAGCCTTTGGCATCGCAGAGTTTTTTCAACTCATCGATTCTTCCCATTGAACCGCACATGTGCACAGGCATTACAGCACGGGTTCTGGATGTGATTGCAGCAAGAACTGAAGATGGATCTAAGCAAAGAGTCTCATCAATTTCTGCAAAAACCGGAATGGAACCAGCACTAAGCAAGGCTTCAACTGTGGCAACAAAAGTGAACGGGGGAACAATGACTTCATCACCAACACCGATGCCGCAGGCTGCAAGAGCAACGCTAAGAGCAGAAGTTCCGCTTGAACAAAGATGACAGTAACCTGCTCCGATACGATTTGCCAGTTCAATTTCAAAGGATCTTGCTTTCCAGTGACCTTGCCTGGTTTGATCAAAACCATAACGGAACAATACACCTGTATCCAGCACATCCTGTACTTCTTTTCGTTCTTCGTCTCCAAACCATTCAAAACCGGGCATCATATCTCCTTTTATACAATCACTGCTCAGGTGGTTAGGCTCAAGATGAAAAGACCTATCAAAGTTTCGTAGCATCCTGCTTCTTTGCACTTGATGCAAAATATTCGGTGAAATATTGCTTCATGAGCATTCTTGCGTATTGGCCTGATCGGGTTCCGATGAATTTCTCATGAGCAACGACTACTGAAACCACAATTTTTTTTCCGCTCGTTCTGTCTGAAGCAAATCCGACAAACCAGTCATAATGAGTTTCATGTGTATCATTGTTTATTGAACCTGTCTTTCCTCCAATATCTAATTTCGACAGTATGCTGTCCTTCTGATAGTTTTTAAAGGCTTTTCGTCCAGTACCGGAATCCACTGTAGCTTCCATCATGGTGGTAAGAATTTCAGAGGCTTTTGGGGAAATAACCTGGCTCATTTGTTCAATTTTACGCTTGTAGACAACATTTCCCTTATCATCCTGTACAGTATCTATAAGGCTGGGTTCAAGCATGACCCCTTTGTTTAGAACAGCCGAGCCAATGAGTGCACCGTGAAGAGGCGATATAATTGTGGTTCGGTTGAATCCACTTGCAACTTCTGCAAGGTGAAATGGATTATCCTCTATTGTTATCGTACTCGGGTTCACGGGAACTTCAAAATCAATTTTCTTGTTGAAACCAAATGCTGATGCATATTGATCCAGAGTGAACTTACCTAAGGAATTGGCTCCTATTTTCCCAAAAACAGGGTTCACTGATTGTGCAAAAGAGTCAAGAAGAGTCATGTTGTTTGAATATTTAGTATGTTTCTCACTCAACTGGGACTTGTAAAGTGTATATTTCCCGCCGGTAAATGAAACAGTTGACTCCTGGGAAAACCTGCTTTTTTCTACTGCTGCTGCTGCAGTTACTATTTTGAAGATGCTTGCAGCAGGAAAAATACTGTCAAGACAGGGATTAGCAGAAGAATTCGTTTTATCGAATCCCGTCATTGAAAGAATCCTTCCTGTCGATGGTTCCATTGCAACTATTCCTATATGCCTGACATTTGAAGTGGTCAAGTTTTTGATCATGAAATTCTGAAGAGTCATATCGAGAGTAGTAGTTATGCGATAATTATGACCTTCATGAGAAATATCGAAATTTCTTTGAGGAAGATTTATTAGTGTTACCCCTTCCAGAATTTCCTGAATATCTTTCTTGTCGAATATCTTTTCTTTCGGAAGCATCTGCTGTGCAACAGTGTCTGTTCTTACATGGGTTTCAGGATCACATAGCCGGCTGTATATATTTGAAAGTAAGTTTTTACTCTCGTTTATGCCAAAACCCAGAAGGATTAAAAAAAACAGTGTAACAGCATATAAGCGAAAAAGTCGGGTTCGCCTTCTGGCAGAAGCTATCCTGTGCAGCCTGGTCTGATAATCTCTCCAGTCCATCCTGTCAGCAGAATTGCCTAATATATATCCGTTTTTCATTTACTCCTCATTATTCCTCAGGTATATAGTCTGTAAAGTAGTCTTCAGCGCCTGACTCCACTGGCAGTTCAGATAGCTATGAATCAGGACAAAGGTGTTCCTGGTGTGACATCGCCATCCACGGTTGCAATTATTGGGCTGCCATCCTCAACCGCCGCAAGAAGCATGCCCTGCGAGAGAATTCCCATGAGCTTTGCAGGCTGAAGATTTGCAATGATAATTACCTGTTTTCCTACAAGACTTTCAGGAGAATAGGATCCGGCAATACCTGCAACAACAGTGCGTATCTGTCCAAGATCAACTTCAAGCCTGAGAAGTTTTTTTGCTTTTGGAAGAGCCTCTGCCTTTATGATCCTGCCAACCCTGAGATCTATTTTCTTGAATTCATCGAGGCTAATTTCGGGTTTCAACATCAGCTGTTTGGCTTCTAACCCTGTTTCTTTAAAATCCATATCTTTTTTTATTTCAATTCTTGGAAACAAGGCGGCAGATTTTGGAAGCACAGAACCGGACGGCAGCATTCCCCAATTAGACAGAGAAGACATCAGATAATAGGGTTTTTCCGGATCCTGCCCGAGAAATCGCTGCATTGCTGCAGATGTATCAGGCATTATCGGATATACAAGTCCTGAAATTATCCTAAGACCTTCCAGCATATTGTATATGACTGTTTCCAGCTCTTTTGCAGTAGATTTGGATTTAGCAAGAACCCAAGGGGCAGTAATATCAATATATTTGTTCATCTGACTTATGAAATCCCACACTGCGATCACGGCCTTGTGAAGGGCAAAAGAGGTCATGGCTTTTTCAAACTGGCTTACAGCCAGAACTGCATCAGACTGTATCCCCACAGTGAGGGCCTCATCGGTAAGACAGTTGACACAAGGAACAATTCCCTTGAAATATTTCTGGGCCATTACTACTACCCTTGAAAAAAGATTCCCAAGATCATTTGCTAGATCGGCATTGATTCTGCTAACCAAGGCTGATTCACTGAATCCTGAATCAAGTCCGAAGGTCATTTCCCTTATGAGAAAATATCTGAAGGCATCAAGCCCATAAACATTTTTAAGTTCAAGAGGTTCAATGACATTGCCAAGGCTCTTGGACATTTTGCTCTGATCCACATTCCAGTATCCATGAACATTCAGATGCTTATAGACTGGAATTCCTGCGGCCTTCAGAATAATTGGCCAGTAAATCCCGTGAGGCTTCAGTATGTCCTTGGCTACTATGTGCTGAACGTGCGGCCAGAATTTTTCAAAAAGATTGCCGTCTGGATAGCCAAGCGCTGAAACATAGTTCAGAAGAGCATCAAACCAGACATATGTAACATAATTATCATCAAAAGGCAGGGGAATACCCCATGACAGCCTGCTCTTTGGTCTTGAAATGCAAAGATCTTCAAGAGGCTCTTTCAAGAATGACAAGACTTCTGTACGATAGCGCTCCGGCCTTATGAAATCTGGATTTGTCTCTATGTGATTTATCAGCCAGTCCTGATAACGGCTCATTCTGAAAAAATAATTTTTTTCCCTTATAACCTCAGGGGCTGTTTCATGATCAGGACATTTCCCATCAACAAGCTCCCTTTCAGTATAAAACCTCTCGCAACCAAAACAATAGAGTCCCTCATACTGACTGAAATAAATATCTCCTGAATCATGGATTTTCTGAAGAATCTGTTTCACCACAGAGATATGATATGGATCAGTCGTCCTGATAAAAGCCGAATGCCTGATGTTGAGTTTTGGCCACAACTGCCTGAATTGTTCGCTAATCTTGTCAACATAATCACGGGGAGTCATGTTTTCATTTTTAGCAGCCCTGATGATTTTATCTCCATGCTCGTCAGTTCCTGTCAAAAAAAAGACTTCCCTGTCCATCATCTGGTTGAAACGGCTTACCACATCTGCAACAACAGTCGTATAAGCATGGCCGAGATGAGGCCTTGCATTTACATAGTAAATAGGTGTGGTAATGTAAAAAGGGTTAGGCATGTAAAATTTCCTCTTGACTCTCGTTCACAATTTCATCTGGCCTGATTTCAATCTCGGTTCCATCTTCCAATCTGACGGCAATCCTGTAGCAGATAGGATTATGTCTTAATATTTTTCCTTTTCCCTTCTGCGTTGTAACCATCCTTCCGATTTTGGGAAGCTCTGAGCTTATATCACGATAGGTTTCATACTCATAAGTCAGACAGCACATTAGCCTTCCGCATAAACCTGAAATCTTTGTAGGATTAAGAGAAAGACATTGCTCTTTAGCCATACGGATGGAAACAGGTCCGAATTTGTCAAGAAAAGTGGAACAGCATGTTTCTCTTCCGCATCTTCCGATTCCTCCGCATAATTTAGCCTGATTGCGTATTCCTACCTGGCGCATCTCAATCTTTGCTCCAAGTTCTTTTACAAGCATTTTTACAAGCTGCCTGAAATCAACACGACCCTCTGATGTAAAGAAAAAAGTGAGTTTAGTGGCATCAAAAGTACTCTCAACTGAAAAAAGGTTCATGCTGAGGTCTAGTTTTTTTATGAATGTATGGCAATATGCAAAGGCTGCCTGTTCAGTTGCAATATTCTGCTCAAGCTGAGCGAAATCCTCTTCAGTTGCTAGCCTGAAGACTTTTTTCAAGACAGAACCATCCTTCATGCCTTCATCAACTACAGGCGGCACTGCAACAATACCCAATCCAAGTCCCTGCTTTGTTTCAACAATGACTGAATCGCCTTGCTTCAGAACAAATGCTCCTGGATCAAAATCATAAATTTTCCCCAAAGCCTTGAACCTGATACCTACTTTTTTTCTCATAATACTACACAAAGCTGTTTATGGATTATAATTCTATTTTTCATATATGATCTTTATTTTCATTTTCCCAAATGCAGATAACCCGATTCAGTCAGCCTGAGCAGAGCTAAAACTGCCTGTTGCTTGGTGCTGTCTGAGTAGAAACAACAGATTGTCGACTGCAAGACGCGGGTTGGCTTTTGACTCTATATTTTTCTGAGCAGCCCTGATGGCGTTCATGCTGTTGATAAGGTTTTCGAATGTATATTTTTCTGAAACTTCTTTTATAGCTTCGAGCCTGTCACGATTAATGACTTTGGACGGTTCGCTTATAAAAACCATTATGTCTCTGAACCATGACAACATGATTTCCAGATCCTCCAAAAGGATATCCTTGTTCTTTGCAAGTTTTTCAGAAAATGCAAGAAGCATATTAAAGTGGTTTTCTTTGAGCCTCATGATTTCATCTGTAATCCAGTTTCTGCGGCTTATCCAGTTCTTTTTCATGGAAATTGCTCTTGAAAAACTGCCACCAGACATTGCTGCAATAATAGAAGATTCATCTTGTCCGAACCCGTGCCTCTTGATCAGGGCATCAGCCAGCATGGAACTTGGAACAGGGTTAAATCTGATATTCTGGCATCTGGAAACAATAGTTGGAAGAAGGTCTGTGTTCTGTCTTGCCGTTAGGACTATAAGAGTTTTCTCAGGTGGCTCTTCCAGAATTTTCAAAAGCGCATTTCCAGCAGATGCATTCATAAGATGAGCATCTACTATTATGCCAACACGCAAAAAGCCTTCAAATGGCTTCATTGAAAGAATCTCACCAAGAGACCTTATTGCGGCAATTTTTATTACGCCACCTTCTGGATGAATCACAGTCACATCAGGGTGAATTTTTTCTGAAATCCTTAAACATGCACTGCAGTGCCCACATGAATACCCTGAAGAAACATCAGGATTCAGACAGTTGCAGGCCATTGCCAGACTAAGGGCTGCTTTGCTCTTGCCTACCCCGTCAATGCCTGTAAACATGAGTGCATGAGGAATACGGCCACTCTTAAGCATCCTGGTAAGTATTTCAACGGCCTGGTTTTGACCAATGATATTTTGAAACCCTGACTCTAGTCTAATAATTCACCCGATCCTTGAGTTCTTTTCCTGATTTGAAAAAAGGAAGTTTTTTTGGTTTAATAACCACTTTTTCTCCAGATTTAGGATTTCTTCCCGTATAACTCTTATATTCTTTTACATAAAAACTGCACAGGCCACGAATCTCGACTCTGTCCCCGTTAATCATGGTATCAGCCATGCTGTTGAAAAAAGCTTCTACTATTCTTGCAGCATCTGCTTTTGAAATGTCGGCTCTTAACTTCAGTGCAGATATCAATTCAAGTTTATTCATTAAACCTCCTCAAGGTATAAAGAAAAATAGTATCCCATTAATTTTATAAAACATATTAAAGATAACAAGTCAAGCAGTTATAACCATTTCCTGATGAAGCATTTCTACGTCGTCCAGGTTTACTTCTACTGATGCAGAGCGTCCAAGGGCATCGATGTTAACAATTACCCTGCCCTTGCCCTTGTATCTGGCGAAAATGCCTTCTACTCCTGCAAAATGGCCTCTCATAACAATTACCATATCTCCTCTCTTCAGTTTAAGATCAGTCATGATTTCCTGTTTGCTTCTCACCATTATTTTCAATGACTCAATGGATTTGGAAGGAATCGCAACCGGCCCGTCCGTATTTCCGATAAGTGAAACAACACCAGCGGTTTTTAAGATTCTTAGATGATCTTCTTGCAATTGATCAGTTTGAACAAAAAGATATCCTGAAAACATGGGCACAGTGATCAATTTTACCCTGTCTATACGCTTGCTTCTTATCAGAATCCTAGGCAAGAAGACCTCGATGTTTTTTTTCACCAAACCATCATGCACTACATTTTCGAAACGGCTTCTAGTATGAACGGCATACCAATAATGTGGAAAATCTTTCATAAGCATGAAACATGGCCCTTCGAATCGTTTAATTTTTTTCTTATTATCTGCATGATCATGTGAACAACAATCATGTGCATGTCTTCTATTTTTTGCATGTCATTGACAGCGGCTATCCAGACAATATCAGCAACATCGGCAAGTCTTCCTCCTGAAAAGCCAGTAATTCCTATGGTTATTCCATTGTGTTTTTTTGCGTACTCAATTGCCTTGAGAACATTTGGAGAATTCCCGCTTCCGGAAATCCCTATTACAAGATCGCCTGGAACAAAAAAATTCTTCATCTGCTCCACGAAAACATCATCATATGACAGATCGTTTGCAAGGGCAAGAAGTGTGGGAATGCTGTCATTGAGGCAAATCATCTTAAATTTCTTCTCAAGCTCCAAACAGCAGCCCTTGTTTATGTCGCAGGCAAAATGAGATGCTGTTGAAGCACTTCCCCCGTTTCCCATCACAAAAATATGTCTTTCAAGGCTGTATGCATCCAGAATTCTGCTTACAATCGTTTCAAAGTTCTTTTTGTCAAAATTTCTTATAAGGAAATTTAATTCTTCAAGATAATCTTCTGCAAAATCATAAATATTCACTGCGGTAAACCCTTTCTCAATTCTCATTTTCCCATTCTTTCACTCCCATATGATAGGATTCAATGGTTCCGATGTCTCTCAAATATTCGCTTATGAGGTATCCATACATTTTCCCTGAAAGAATCGGCAACAGATCATGCCCCAAATCAAGAATACCATTATTAAGATTTGGTGATAACATGGCCAAATAATCAAAAATTTCACTCGTAGCCATATAAATTCCTGCATTTGCAAGATGACTTTCAGGGCACACAGGTTTTTCAATAAACGATATTATTTTAAGCTCGGAATCAAGCCGGGCAATCCCGCAGGCACTGGGATTTTCTGCATGAAAAAGGCCCATGCTCAAAATTCCGTTTTTTTTCTTCGTATGATTATGAAATTCCGCAAATTTTTCTATATTCATGTTTGTAAGATTGTCAGCATAAAAAATCATGAAATCATCTTCTCTGTCAACAAAATCCCTGCAATGCCATATCGTTCCTGCACTTCCAAGAAGTCTTGGCTCGTAGCTGATTACAATATTTATTTCATTCCTGTGCTTATAGATGCCAGCAAAGGCCTTTACCTGATCTGCATGGTGATGGGTATTTATCAGCACATCATCAATCCCATGCCTGATGAGAAGATCCAGCCATATTTCGAGCAGAGGCTTGCCATGCACAGGAATCAGGCATTTGGGAATGCTTTCAGTATATGGTCTTAGTCTTGTTCCTTTTCCTGCTGCCAGCAAAAATACCTTCATCGTTTTATCATTCCAAGTGGTTAATTCTCTGTTAGGATTTTGTTTTTCGGATGACCTTAAGATTTTTCATGTGTTTCTGGGCATAATCCAGGATGTCCGCCTTTCTGTCATGTTGACTTTGGTAAGCCCAGTAATCAGCAATACTGTCTTCTATGCAGTAATGAGTTTTCCATCCTAGAAGCCTAAGCTTGCTGGTGTCAGAAAAAATGTGACGGGTGTCCCCGTAACGGTAATATCCTCCAATTTCTGGAGGAATTTCCTTTTTTACAATCTTTTGCATGGTATTGTAGAAATCGCTGACAGTCCAGGCTTTATTTCCTCCAACATTAAAAACCTGATAGTCTGCCCTGCTGTCATCAAGAACAAGAAGGTTTGCCCGAACCACGTCCATTATGTTTATATAATCTCTCACCTGTTTTCCGTCTTCAAAGATTAAGGGCTGTTTTCCAAGAAACAGGCTCAGGGCAAAAATTCTCATAGCTCCTGAATAGGCATTATAAAATGACTGCCTTGGTCCCTGTACTATTGAATAACGCATTACAACAGAAGGAATGCTGTATCTTGCCCCTAAATGAACAGCAATAAGCTCCTGGGCATTCTTTGAAATTGCATAGGGGTTACATGGCCTAACCACTGATTCATCTGAAGGTTGCCATTGTAAGACCTTGCCACATGCCGGACAAAGATGATCCCATAGTCCTCTTGAAAGCTCTGCATCAAGGCGTATGCTTGGAAAAACATCATTCAGGCATGAATCACAATTATAGCGTCCCTCCCCCATCACGGCCTGGCTTGCTGCTACAACTATTTTCTTTATTCTTGATGCCATTCCTGTTTCAACCAGAATCTCATATATGAGGGCTGTGGATACAGCATTTATCTGAAAGAAAGTTGAAAAATCAGTAAGATAATCCTGATACGCAGCAAAATGAAAGACTGCATCAATGTTTTCAAGTGCTTTTGAAACGGTTTTTCTGTCACAGACATCACCTTGAACAAATTGGGCGTCAGGATGAAGGTAATCTGGCTTTCCATTAGGATGAACCGTCTTATGAAGGTTATCAAGTATTCTTACTCTATGGCCTCTTGCTATAAGCGCATCTGTTGTGTGAGACCCTATAAATCCTGCTCCTCCTGTAATGAGTATATTCATAAATTGTCCTGATTTCCGTTGCTTATTGACAACCGTTTGAAAAGGCGAAAACTTTCATTTATTTGCTCGAGTACGATGTATCATCAAATATGACCCTGCTGCCACTGTCTTCTATCATGAACGGCAATTCCCTGTAAGCTTTCATGGCTTCAAAGACATTATTCTGATCTTCTCTCGGAACAACAAGAAGAAGAAAACCGCCACCACCTGCTCCGGCGATTTTCCCTGCAAGAGCCCCTGCACCCAAGGCAGTTTCATACATGGACTGGATATGAGGGCTTGAAATACCTTCAGCCATTTGCTTTTTGAGCTCCCAGTTTCTTGCCAGCAACTTCCCGCATGCAATAATATCGGTTTTTTTAATTGCTTCAAAAAACGGATCAACCAGTGCAGCCATCCTGACCATTGTATCCATTTTTTCCGGTTTCTGAAAATTGTCCTTCTGTCTTACCAGAATATCATCGGCATTTCTGGTAATACCTGTAAAATACAGTAAAAGAGATGAAGCAAACTTTCTTTTCTGTGTATTTGTCATTATAACAGGCTCTATTTGAGTGCTGTCATCTGGATTGAATATGAATTTGTTCACCCCTCCGTATGCAGCAGCATATTGATCCTGTTTTCCTATTGGTTTACCTAAAATGTCTATTTCGATCGTGCAGGCTTCCTGCGCCAGCCTCTCTGCTGTCACCAGAACATTTTTATAGGCATAGAAAGCATGAAGAAGTGCAACCGTGATTGAGCTTGAACTACCCAGACCAGAGCCTGTCGATGGAATGTCTGCAAGTGTGGTGATTTCAACACCTCGGGTGATACCTGTTATCTTCATGGCTTCTCTCACAAGATCATGGCGGATATCAGATACTTTCTCCACACATTCTTTTTTTGAATAATTGATGTAGATCATTTCATCGAATCGTTCTTTAACAATAGCATAAACAAATTTATCTATTGCAGTGCATATTACCTTGCCAGTTTTCTCCTTATAAAAATCCTTTATATCAGATCCTCCGCCTACAAAACTTATCCTCAGAGGCGTTTTAACAATTACCATTACACCTGCTCCATTTCCTTTAGTTATATCTTATTACCTGATACGGAACATTAAAAATAGTATAGCGAGAGCCGTAACTTTCCATCGCCCTGAAACCTGTTCCAAATCCTCCTAGACCCGAAAGGCTTATTAAAAAAAGGTATTTTCTGTCATCCACTTCATCAAGATAGCGGAAATCAACAGACCAGCACTGGGACATGTACCTCAAACCAACTCCTGAAAGTATTCTTTGGTTTTCCTTGATATTATGTTCATGATCAACATATGCCTTAACCCTGTCTGTTATGCTCCCCATCACATTAGTGTATATCGATTCAGTGTAATTCATATCATATCTGTATTCAATAAACAGCCTGTTGTTGCGTGAATCTGATATCATTGCCCCGACATTTCTGGTTATAAGGCTTCCTGCGGAATGTGACCACTCCGAGTCTGCCTGAAGCATGAGATACTGGTGGGGCTCAAACTGGACTTCAGCATATAAAGGCAAAAAAGGCTCGTTTTTAGTGATATTTTCCTGACGTATGGCATAGCTTTGCTCAATATAGAAACGCAGGAATTCCCTATAAGAATGAAACAAAGGAATATCTGTGTTTTTTTCTTCAATACCGCCTGATGGTTTATGCTTTGAAACAAAAGTATTGGTAAGGGAGCCTGTAATAAGATTTCTTTCCCTTATTCTATCTAACTGATCAAAATACGGATAAGAGCTCTGGTCATTTTCTGGCAAGAAACTGTAGGTGATTTTAGGCAGTATCATATGCTTGATCCTCTCAACACTTTCACCGTTTATCTGAAAGACTTTAAACATTTCACTCGAAAGATTGAGCCTTGCATCATAGATACTTCTGGTCTTGCCAGTACCAGAAGTTTTATCTATTTCTTCAAAATACCAAGCTGTCTCTCTAATGCCTACAGACGGCTCTATTGTAAAATACTGTTTGTACCTCAGGGGATAATAGATTCTTGGATATACATCAGCTCTTTGTCCCCTTACCCCGTCTTTTCTGTAAAAATTTGAAACTTCCGAATTGAAATCTACGAGAAAAGGGGTCTGTAAAAAGTATTTTTTTGCCCCTGAAAACTGAACATGTGGAAGTCTCTGCAGGGTTGTATCTACTCCTCCAGCATTACGGGCAATTACGTTATCATACCAACGAGTCTCAGCATTCAGGGCATATCCAGGCCAGTACCTGCTTGCATTAAGCCTGTTAAGACGTACCTGGTCAGTATAATCATCGAGTTCCCTCCCGAAATACTGGTAAAAATTACGGTTGCTGTCGTTATAACCCATGTACATGCTACGAAATTCTCGAAGATAATCCTGATCGCTTACAATATCAAGGTCAAGCTTTAAATTGAATCCTGAAGGAAGGCTGTGGTTATGCTTGCTCCTGAACCAGTATCTTTCAGAATTTGTGCGCTGGGTTCCTTTATCATCCTGGCTGTCACCAAGATAGTCCATAACCATCATGCCCTTGGATTCAGGATCATGGACATATCTGTACTCAACGCCTATTTTCTCCCCCCGCCTTGCAATATGTTCAATATAAAAAGTAGCGTCCGAATGTTCATTGGTTGCCCAATAAAAAGGCAGGCTGAAAATCACTCCGTCACGTTCGGAATAACCCATTTCAGGCATCAAAAAACCAGACTGACGCTTCGTTTTCGCGGGAAAAACAAGATACGGCGAATACATTACAGGGATTTGTCTTGCCCATAGTGCAGCGTTTTGAACAGTACCATAGCCTTCTACGGTAATATTAAGGTTTCTGCCAGTAATTTTCCAGTCTGGATTATCTCCGTCACAGCTAGATACACTTGCAGAATCGGCTGCATATGATTTTTCTCCGGTTTTCCGGAGCTTATTTCCTCTTATATAGAAATGATTTTCTTTGATAAAAATCGTGCCTTCATATAAAGTACCAGTTTCAGATGCAAGATTCATCTCCAGACTTGATCCGGTTAAAAGATCTTCACCTGCTGTCATCATGACATGGCCTCTGGCATATGCCATCATTGCCTTGTGATCAAAACGCACAAAATCAGCAGACAGTTTTCTTGCCTCTTTTGTGATTGTCACGTTGCCAATGGCAATATACTGATCTTTTTTTTGATCATAGGAAACTTCATCAGCCATTATGTGCCATGGAGTATCAGGAGATACCGAAGCCTTGTCTGGGCCTGAAAAAACTTCAGATGAAAATCCGTTCAGCAAGCTCAGAATGATCAGGGTATAGGCAAGAAGTCGGTTCAGATGCACTTAAGATATCCGATATGATATGTATTTGAAAAAAGGGATAATCATGACTCATATAAAACCGAAGTTATCATAAAAAGTCAAGACGAGAGTTCGGAAATCCCTGCTTTTAATTTTTTTCAACTTGGTATAATGATAATGACATGAATATTTTACTTACAAATGACGATGGAATTCATGCACAGGGTTTATGGGCCCTTTACAGACGCCTTTCTGCCAGACACAGCGTAACAGTTGTAGCCCCTGACAGAGAACGCAGCGCAGTAGGGCATGGAATAACACTTCATCAGCCACTTCGTACAACACTGATAAATGTCAATGGCGAAGGAACAGGATATGCCGTCAACGGCACTCCTGCCGACTGCATAAAGCTTGGTACCCTGGAACTGCTCAGGACAAAACCCGATATAGTAATCTCTGGTATCAATCCTGGAGCTAATGTAGGAGCTAATGTTCATTATTCAGGCACTGTTGCGGCAGCCCGCGAAGCAGCTCTCTTGAATCTTGTTTCCTTGGCAGTTTCAGTAAACAGCCCGAAACCCGTCTTTTATGACGATGCAGCAGTTTTTGTAGAAAAGCTGGCAGGTCTTGTTGTGGAAAAAGGTCTTCCTGTCGGCGTATTTCTTAATGTCAATATTCCGGATATTGAAATGAAGTCGCTAAGAGGAGTTTCTATAAGCCGCCATGGAATATCCGTTTTTCGTGAAGGCTTCGAGAAAAGGACCGATCCAAGAAAAGGGATATATTACTGGCAGGGAATAGATTCTGCAAATAATTTCAGAGGAAATGATACTGATGGAGCAATTCTGAGCAGCGAGTTCATATCCATAACCCCGATGAAATGCGACATTACAGATAGCGAGACATTAAACATGATGAAATCATGGAACATTTTAATATAGAATTTTGCAACCACCTCTTCCATCATCATAGACGACTCATGAGGTCCATATGCCCAAGAAACAGTTTGTAAGTGCACTGAAGCCAGGCGAAGCAGTTGATGACATTTTTATTCTATCTGAAAAAATAGTGTCACAGAAAAAAGACGGAAAGAATTACCTCAATCTGACTTTTGCCGATAAAACAGGATCATTCAAGGCAGTCGTCTGGGACAATGTTGATGAAATATCGAATCAGATAGCCTCAGGAGATTATGTGAGAGTCAAGGGAATACTTTCAGAGTACAGGGGAACCCTTCAACTGCCGGTAAAGAGTGCAAACAGGGCTGAATCTGAAAATCTTGACTCTGCGGATTTTCTTCCTGCAACAAACCGCAATGTAGATATTATGATCGAAAGACTTCATCAGATTACCCAAACCATTAAAACGCCGTGCTTTCAAGAGCTGATCAGCTTGTTCTGGTCAGACAAGGAACTAGTGCGCCTCTTTAAGACAGCTCCTGCTGCAAAAAAAATGCACCACTCTTATCTAGGCGGCCTTCTGGAACATACTCTTTCCATGGCAATACTCGCAGATAAGATTGCAGGCCACTACACAGGAGTCGATCGGGATATTCTGCTCACAGGAGTCATACTGCATGATATCGGGAAAATAAGAGAATTTGAATACAGCTCCCGCATAGATTATACTACAGAAGGAAGGCTTCTGAGTCATATTGTTATAGGCATTCAAATAATTGATGAAAAAATCAGGCTGATTCCTGATTTTCCTGAAGAGCAGGCAGTGCTTTTAAAACATCTTGTGGTCAGCCACCACGGTGTACGTGAATTTGGCTCTCCTGAACTTCCCAAGACCATTGAAGCAGTCCTGTTGAACTATATAGACGAAATTGATTCCAAGGTTAAGGGAATCCGTGAATTCATGACTTCAGAAGAATCAAATGAGGGCTGGACATCTTATCACAAGCTCCTTGAGCGCCATTTTTATCTGGGAAAAAAGGAACCAAATCAGGTATAATACGCAAAAACATGTTCATTACACTTGAAGGAATAGAAGGCTCCGGGAAGTCAACCCAGATCAAACACATCTGTGATCTGCTACAGAATATGGGATTAAGCTGTACGGTTACCAGAGAACCCGGCGGAACAGTAATCGGGAAAAAAATAAGATCTATTTTGCTAGATCCAGAAAGCAGAAATATGGACCCAGTGACAGAACTTCTTCTTTACACTGCAGACAGGGCTCAACACCTGAGTGAAACAATTCGGCCCCTGCTGGAAGAAGGCAAAACTGTTATATGCGACAGATATTTCGATGCAACTCTTGCATATCAGGGCTATGCAAGGGGGCTTGATATAGAGATGATCTTAAGCCTGCATAAACTCACATGCCGGAATCTAACGCCTAACTTAACCTTTCTTCTTGACCTTGCACCTCACACAGGTCTCATGCGGGCCTGGAACCAGTTGAACTCTGGTGCACGACCTGATGCTGAATCACGCTTCGAAAAAGAAGCACTGGAATTTCACCATAAAGTAAGAGCAGGATATCTGGAAATAGCTGCAAGGGAGCCTGAAAGATTCAGAATAATAGATGCTTCTTTAAACGAGCTTGAAGTGAAATCTCAGATAAGAAATGTTTTGGAAAAGGAAATAAGGTAATGCATTCATCCATACTCGATGCAATCGGCAACACCCCTCTTGTTGAAATCAGAAAATTGAATCCAAATCCTCGTGTTAAAATCTTTGCAAAGCTTGAGTATTTTAACCCAGGAGGATCTGTCAAGGACAGACCAGCGTTATACATGATAGAGGCAGGAGAAAAATCAGGGAAACTTACACCATGTAAAACAGTCATTGAGGCTACAAGCGGAAACACAGGAATAGGCCTTGCTCTTGTGTGTTCTGTAAAAGGATACAAACTTCTTTTAACCATGTCTGAGGCTGTCAGTGTCGAAAGGCAGAAGATTTTAAGGGCAAGAGGGGCTGAAATAATGCTTACCGCCGGTCATCTTGGAACAGACGGGGCAATAGAAGAAGTTTACAGACTGGCAAGAGAAAACCCTGATGCTTATTTCATGGCAGATCAGTACAACACACCTGCAAACTGGAAGGCTCATTACCATGGAACAGCAGTTGAGGTCTGGGAACAGACCAAAGGACAGATTACCCATCTAGTTGCAACCATGGGCACATCCGGAACAATCATGGGGATGTCCCGAAAACTAAAGGAATACAATAAGGGAATTTCCATCATAGGAGTCGAGCCTTATCTAGGACATAAGATTCAAGGGCTTAAAAACATGAAGGAAGCATATCAGCCTGAAATCTATGACAAGAGACTTCTGGATCAAAAAGTCAACATAGACGATGAAGATGCATACGAAATGAGCCGGGTGCTTGCAAGAGAAGAAGGCCTCTTTGTTGGAATGAGCAGCGGTGCTGCAATGTCTGTTGCCAGAAATGTCGCTCAGAACATCTCTGAAGGAATCATTGTTGCGATATTCCCGGACGGTGGTGAGCGATATCTAAGCACATCTCTTTTTGCTGTCCGTGAAAAAATTGAAATGAATCTCTTCAATACACTCACTCGCCGTAAAGAATCCTTCCACTCATTAGTGCCTGGAAAAGTCTCCATGTATTCCTGCGGCCCCACAGCTCATGACAGAATGCACATAGGAGAGTGCAGGCGATTTGTTTTTTCTGATATTCTAAGCCGTTATCTAGAGTTCAGAGGCTATGATGTCACTCATGTCATAAACATAACAGATATTGACGACAAGACAATAGACGGTTCTGAGGCAGCAGGACAAAGCCTTAAGGACTTCACCAAGAAATATATTGACATGTTTTACAAGGATATTTCAGCCTTGGGGATAAAGCCTGCTTCAGTCTATCCAAAGGCAAGCGAGCATATCAAGGACATGGTCGATCTTTCTGATCAGCTTGCAAGAAAAGGTTTTGCCTATGAAAAACTTCACTCTCTTTATTTTGACATATCCAGATTCAGTGGATACGGAAGTCTTTCAGGTGTCGATCTTGAAAAGATACGCCTGGGGGCTACAGTTGATCTTGATGAGTATGAAAAAGACAATCCAAGGGATTTTACCCTTCTTAAGAGATCCCGCCTCTCAGAGCTTAAAAGAGGCATATACACAAAGACCACATGGGGAAATGTACGACCGTCGTGGCATCTTCAATGTGCTGCCATGTCAATGAAATATCTGGGAAATTCCTTTGACATTCACACAAGCGGTAGAGAACTCATGTTTCCGCATCATGAAAATGAAATAGCAATTGCAGCAGCATTAAATGGCAGACCCCTTGCAAGATACTGGATTCACTGTGACAGGGTCTTGATTGACGGGAAAAAAGTGGATGAGAAAAAATCAAGGTTTACCCTAGAAGATCTGGAGTCAATGGGTTATCCAGGTAGGGTAATAAGGTACTGGCTGCTTTCAGGTCACTACAGAAAAACTCTTACTTTTTCCAGAGAAAGACTGGAAGAAGCTCAGAAAGCCCTTAACAGGCTTGACATATTTATGGAAAGGCTTGGCCAGGTCTCAGGAAAACCCTGCCCTGAAACAGATCAGATTGTCTATGATATTCGGAATGGATTTACAACAGCCATGGATGACGACTTAAATATTTCAGCGGCACTGGCATCCCTTTTTTCCACTATAAAGAAGATCCACCGCCTAATTCAGGATGAAATGATCGATACTGAAGGTGCTGCAAAGATAATTCAGGCTGTACGCCATCTTGATACGGTCTTGGCAATACTCAGGAAAGAAGATGAAATCTTGCCACAGGATATAAAGGATATGATTGAAAAACGAAACCTTGCAAGAAACGAAAAAAACTGGTTTCTCGCAGATCAGATCAGAGAAAGCCTTCGTGCAAGAGGGTTTGTTGTTAGAGACGGGAGAATTTAATAATGACTGCAATATATTTTCCATTTACCTGGGCAGATGAATTCACGATTAAAGCCCTGACATCTGTTTTTCAAAAAACGGCAATTTATTTTGCTTCAAAAAAAAGTATTGAATCCTTTTTAAATGATGAGACTGAAGGAAAGCTTGAATTCCTCATGCCTGTTGCAGATGACAGGCTAGACTTGTTGTTAAACGAATTTTTGAACTGGGCAAGACTTCATGATAAAAATGATCTTGCTTCACTAAAGGCAGGGCATCCTGGCATACCCTTCACTGATGCTCTTTCATCTAAAATCTCAACAGACATCCTTGACTACAGTAAACCATCTTCAGAACAAAAGCCTGATCTTCTGTCCAATTCAAGGCTCTTTCTTGCAATGGCGGCTGATTACGATGCCAGGCAGTCAGAGCTTGATTCTGATTTTAAAAAAATAAATTTGATGGAAAAACAGATTTTAACAGATTTAAAGGATGATTTTGAAAGTGACGAACATTTTCCTCTGGAAAATCTTTCTGTCCTGCAAAAAGAAACAAGTGATTTCATGCTTGAAGCAAGGCTTAAGGCATGGTCTGAGCTTTTTATTCATGACGGGAAGACAATAACAGCAGAAAACATACTGGTTACCACCAGTCTTTCTGCCATAGAATTGCTGGCAGATGAGTTCAGAACAGAAAAAATACTTGAAATCAAATGCATTCCTGTCCGTAATGATCTGGACGAAAACACGTTGTTGTGGCAGGAAAGCATATTGGGATATTTAACTTGTCTTCAGACCAGGCCATGGCCCTCAGAGGTCAAAACCTTTGAGCCACCTTCTTCAGAATATGACTGGAAAAACGGGATTTCAGTCACGGGTTTCATAATTCCCGAAAAAACACCTCATGAACTATTAATGAAAGTGGCAGGATATAATTCGTCTTCTTCACATAAGGGCACTGCCTGTTCGTGTGAAATAAAAAATACGGTCTTAGTTCACATCAGCTTGACATAAGCTTATCTGATCCACATGACGGCTTTTTCAACCTGATTGTTCAGTACTTTTTTAAGCTCGGAAAGTATATCTTCCATCAATTTCTTTTTCCATGTAAAATCATAACACATCTGTTCCTTGATTGTATTAAGGAGCTTTGCTCTTTGTTCCTTAATGATATTTTCCATTCTATCATCTGATAGGACCCATTTTCTCGAAAAAACAGGAAGGTCTCTCTTCTTTATTTCTTCAGTAACAGCCTCAACTCCAAAGCCAGCAATTATTGCCCCTGCTATGGCGGCAATGACCTGGCCTGCAAGCGGAAGATGAAAAACTGCAAGACCTGCTCCCCCTGATGCCATTCCGGCAAAAATTCCTGCGATCATACTGGTTATGATGATGACTTCATCGCTTCTGATGAGAAGATCTGGGTCAAAGGCAGGATGCTCGAAAGAGTTCACGCCTGCTGCAATGTTGCGGTTTCTCAGGTCAAGAACGCTTCGTGGAATATCAAATTTTTTGCAAAGCGGATCAGTATAGCCAGCAAGACCTGGAAGCAAGGTGTTATTTAGCCATATGTCGAGCCTTCTCCTTGCTTCTTCACCCCTGATACTGTCCAGCCATCTTTTTTTAGAGTTTTCAATGTCCGGTCTTATGTCATTTAAAGTTCTAAGATAACCATCACGCCATGCTCTCAGTGACGGAGCTATGGCGTAGAAAATGAATTCGTCAGCCAAAGGCTCTGCAATGCTTTCTATAAGCTCCGGTATTTTTTGTTCAAGAAGCTCTCTTAAGTGTCTTGAGTTTTCAATGTCTTCGACTGATTTTTTCAGTTCTTCAGACAAAATGTCAATGCGCCCTATTCTTGCCAAACCCTTTGCAATTGTAAATTCAGGTTCTAACCCTCTCGTGATTCTTTGAGGTTCAGGAAAAACTTCACGGCTTATGTCAAGGACCACATACATGCGGGAAGCCCCTCCTGTCAGAATGACAAGATTTGGTTCAGTTTCTCCAAGTTTTTTTTTAGCAGCAAGCAAAGCCTGTCGAAAAGCATCTTTCCAGTTACAGCCGAGTGATTTTATGGGCAGGTTCAGTATTTTTTCTATTTCATCCTTGTAGATGAGAGGCTCAAATTCAATTGCCGGCTTCATGGTTCTGAATTTGAGGCTGCAATCAACAGGTTGATCCTTTGTCAAATAGATTTCAGGAATTGAAAAGTATTTTTCCTTGCCTTCGCGGCAGGCAATGAGGCATTGTCTCAAGAAATGGGGGAATTGTTCAAAAATATCAACGAGCCTCTTCTTCTCGTCAGGGTTTTCCTTTTCCATTCTCATCATGGTTCTTTCAAAAATCATTTCTTCGATGAGACTTGCTCCCAGATCAAGACCAAAATCCTCCAGAGGGCGGGCTTCCATATCTGAAACCACAGTAAAATCAGTTGTTGATGATCCTATATCGATGATTAAAACATTTTTCATCAACATCTCGGAATGAACTTCTGAGTTTTTTGATTCTTTTATCTGCAGAAACGCTCCCCTTGACTCCTTTTCAACCTTCACCCGCTTCATTCCTGCCTGTTTCAGCAGATCGGCATAGATGGTGCGTTCAACATTCGACCATCCTGAAGGGGTTCCAACTATAAAAAGCGTAAGCTCACGTCCTCTGATCTGTCCAGTTTCTTCCAGTATATCGAGGTATTTTCTGATAAACCGTTTTATAATGCCTTGATGCTGAAAAGATTGAAGATTGCCTGACAAGGGCTTAAAACCTATGTGAAGTTCTGTTATTCCAGTTGTTTTAAGAGCCTGGTCCCCTATTAGATCACCTCTGTCAGCTTTATAGGCAAGAGCAGTTATCTGGGTTTTTCTGCCAAAAATTTCGATCATTTCAGGCTCGTAATCATCTGTTGATGAAGACAGTCTGGCGAGTGCAGTCTCACCATGCCCAAAGTCGATACCTACTATTTCAATATTCTCTGTTTCCATTCCCTTCATATAACATGTGGCATTGAAAATGAAAATCCTCAATATGCCTGAAATTGATGATTCCGAAAAAACTGAAATATTCGGACAGTATCCTGATTTTTAAAGATTCTATCCGATTTAATTGAAAAATAAAATGGTTTGAGAGGCAATGTCCATAAAAAAAGCAGTGTCTTTGCAGACACTGCTTTTTGAAAATAGAAAAGTTTGATTGGACTATTTATTTATTCTTCGTCTTACACCATAAAGTGCTCCAAGGCCGCTTCCAAGTAGCAATACAGCGGCAGGAACTGGAACAGGAGAAGGCTGCTTTGGAGTCGCCCACCCCGAAATATGCGACATTTCAGGAGTAAAAATTTTATATGTGGGTTTTTTATTCACTGATTTTATATAACCGGCAGTTTCCCAGTTTCCGAAGTCAAATAAAGTTTTCATAACATCCCAAACAATGAAATAATTGCCAGCCTTAACCGTTAAATATTCAACTTGAAAATGACTGCTCCAAGTACCAGTGTTACCGCCGCTAACCGGTGAATAAGTAACTGGAACTTCGCTGACTTCTTTATTATCAATTGATTTAATATTGGTATCATTTCCCTGATAAAAGCCGTTATAGATAATTGAATTAAAATTAAAACCGTTTGAAAATACATTTTCAGGCTTATCGTTAGGTTTCCCCGCAGGATCTGGAAGTATTAACAAAGCGCTCGCAGTGCCGGCAAGCCCTAAACAAAACACTGCAACTAATACCAGTACTAAAATTTTTTTCATTTTGTGCCCCCCTTTTTTTATTTGAATATGTATTTACTACAATCTTGAACATACATCCTTAATATTTGTTATACAAAGTATCTGATATACAATCATATGTCAAGTATTTTTTTTGATGCTTGTCTGTTACATATTTAACTAATCCGAATCCTTGTGCCCTGACGATCAATTGTTGACAACCAATCATGGTATGCTATGATTCAAACAAATTATTTAAAATTAATTTGCTTGAGAAAAATCATTAGAACCGTAAATCTAAGGCAACAGGAAAAGGCAATTAATGAACAAACTTATGGAGTTAATCAGACAAAGATCTTTCAAGAAAACCGAAACCCCGTCCATACCTTTATCATCCGGAAAGATGAGCTGTTTTTATTTTAATCTGAAAAAAGTTTCTTATTATCCAGAAGGTCTTGTTCTGATAGGAAAAGCAGTGTTTGACAGGATTCAGGAGCTTGGACTTTCGCCCAAAGCCACAGGAGGCCTCACAATGGGGGCAGACCCCGTGGCTATTGCCGTATCTTTTACATCTTTTCTTGAAAAAAAACCGATAGAGGCTTTTTCAGTAAGAAAAGAACCTAAGGAACACGGCATGAAACTTCAGATCGAAGGCGATGTTAAAGAAGGAGATTCTGTCATCATTCTTGACGATGTCGTTACAACAGGAAAATCCACTATAAAAGCCATCAGGGTTGCAAGGGATCATGGATTAAATGTCCTGTGCGCCATTGTTCTGGTAGACAGATGCGAAGAAAACGGAAAACAGAATATAGAAGCCACAGGAGTAAAACTATACTCAATTTTTACTGTTAACGACTTCATGTAAGGGGCTCTGCCACCCGCCCGCGAAGGATAACGCGTTTTCCTCTAAGAAAGGCAGGCCTTATGGTTATGTATTCTTTTTCAGACGGATCAGCACAAGGCTCAACATCAAAATCATGAATATCTGACGGTTCAGCAGGATCATATTCCTTAACAATAATCCCATTCTCTTTTAGAATAGCTTGTATCTGGGTAACTTTTTTGAGCGCCCACTCTCCGTCATTAAATGTCTTTGCCTCAAACATATCCTGAAACAGCCTGAGAATCTGTATTTCTTTTTCAAGATAACTGCCGTTTTTTTCAGGAGTTTGTTCATTCAAGGCTTTTTCAACATAAGAAAGCGAGTCCGCGAAATAATTCAAAAAAGATTGAGGACGGGATATTTTAGGCTTTGAATCAATTCTTGCTGGTAAGAAGCCTAAGGTTTCATGAGACTTATGAAATCCAGGATGTTTTTTGAATTTCGATCCTACTTTTCTGTTGAATACCTGCAGATAAATCTCAATACCCATTAGAATGATTACAAGAAGAACAAGAATCCATGGAACAGGAGCAACCGAAAAGAATGCTACAAGAAGGGCAATGCATATTCCAAACTGCACTGTTTTGGCAAAGGCAACAAAATGTCTTGAAGATGATTCAGTTTGAATCCTTTCTGGCTGAAGATTATCATGATGAATGTCTTTGTCAACAGTGACGAGTGTTTTTACAGCATACCTTACAATTTCCAGCAGATAACCAAGATTCCTTGATTTTTGAAAATTAATTCCCCCCATATCGCTATGGATTCTGCTTAAATAGGAATCCATCAGTGTGACAACATCATCTGTAGCAGGGGCAATCTCAATTTTTTTTCTTAATTCATTTTTTTCTTTATCAAAATCTTCAAGAAGGCTCATTTTTATCACATCCTTCCACCAAGGCTTCTTTTTCAGGCTGATTATTGAAGCATGAAAGTCAGATACAAAGAACTTTTCCCTGAAACATTGAAATCTCTTTATTCCAACCGGTAAAAAAGGCTCACTACACTTTTCTGATTTTCAGTATATATCTGCTCATTTTTTTTTGATTTTCTGATAACGATCCTTCCTTTAATGACAGTCTTGAAAAAAATTACGACTAAAAAAGCTGCATTTTAATCAGTGAACAACAGGCTTATCAGTTTGTGCTGGACGAGCCAGGTTATTTTGTATAGGATCTGAAATCAGAATCAAGAGAATCTGAAAAAATTATATCAGCCCAATGATTTTTTTGGCTGTGTATTCTGCAGTATCAGCTAGTCCTGCCACAGGCATGTAATTAATTGCATTGGCTGAGAAAAGGCAGGTGACAGAAGCTGGGAATTCATCGTCGGGCAGATTAAAGATGTAATAAAGCGCAACCCGGGGAAGGGGATACAGTGTAAAAGAAAAATCGCATCTTGGGGCATCTGAATTAATATGGCCTGAAAATCTTTCTGCGATTTCTTCCTTATGTTTCTTAATAACAGAAACGTGAGGAATAAGCGCTTTTTCGGCATTTGTTATAAAGGCTCCCTGATAGCCCATCCCTCCCGGAAATTGCTTGAAGGCTTTCAAAGGCCGGGTTTGAACCACCTCGTTTTTAACATAATGGGCATAAAGAGAAATAAGAATACCTTCAGGCCCGATGACGGACTTGTCACCCAGTATTATCTCATCAGGATAAATCTTGCAGTGTTCTCCAAAGGCCTTAAACCGAAGACATTTTCCATCAAATTGTGCAGGAAGGCACTCGGTAAGCTCATCTGTCCTGCGTGACCAGGTCTTAAGAAGGTATTCTTTCTGAATCTGGAGATAATTCTCGGTCATGAGACTTTCCTTTCTAATCCCCTCTTCTAGGGAAAAAAATGTAGCGCATCCATTTGAAAAAAGTATTTTCCTTTAAAAGTGCCTTATCCCAAACATCCAGCTCTTTTGATAAATATGCATGACGTGTAAACCACTGTGAGCGAGTGATTCTTTCGGTCTCAGAATCGAGTTTCCTTACCACCCTGGCTGGGTTTCCTGCAACTATCACATCAGGAGGAACTGGCTTTACCACGACAGAGCCAGCGCCTATGATGCTGTTTTGTCCTATTGAAACACCCTTGCATATTATTGCACTGTCTCCGATCCAGACATTGCTGGAAATGTTCACTGGTTCAGCCCTTCCAAGACTTGCCCTGTCGTAAATCCCGTGCCAGTCGGCATCTGTAATATAAACTCCATTTGCCATCATGCAATTGTCACCAATAACGATCTCAGCTCCTGAGCTTATCCTTACCCCTGGTGCTATGAGACAATAACTTCCAAGAGCAATACTTCCTCCTTTATCCTGTACGGACCAGACAGAAAAACGCACCTTCTGATCCCTTGTGGCAACAACTGTTGCAAAGTCTCCAAGCCCTACAGGCCCCCCGAAGACTTCAACATTCCATGGCCCCATGAAAACATTACCTCTTCCGTATTTATGAAAATGCGGTTTTAGAAAATGTTCTGTGTAGATTTTCTGAAATTTGAGATAGGCTTTTTTTATCCCGTAGGGACGATGGTCTTTCAGCATAGGAATTTATCTTTCAGACAAATACTTGAAACCATCCTCCCCCCATGCACTGTGATTAAACAAGTTGCTTGCAGGTGTAAGATAATACAAGGCATCTGCTGCAATTAGAACGACTGCATTTGTCCATGTAATCTTTTCATCAGGCCATATAATCATATCTGGATAAGTGTGGCCGCACCAGTACGATCCGTCTTCGTAGCGCTTGTCGCAGATCCAGTTGAAAACGATTTTTGCAAGCTGGTTGTTTCCCATTGCACAAAGTGCAAGGCAAAGTTCAGAGGTTTCTGCAATAGTAACCCATGGATGATCCGATACGCAGCGAACACCCTGTTCTTCCACCAAAAATTTCTTCCAGAACCTGTCAATCCTGACTCTTGCGTCATTTCCTGTAATTGCTCCTGCAAGAACAGGATAAAACCAGTCCATGGAATACCTCGACTTGGTCATGTTAAAATGATGGGGTTTATTCTGAATTGCATCTTGTAGGCAAGAAAGTGCTTTTTTCCAGGATGAAGCAGGCTTTTTTAGAATCCTTGCAATTTCCAGAGCACATTTAAGGCTCAGATATACGGAGCTTGACCCTGTTAAAAGAGCCATCTGGTCGATTCTTCCTTCAGGACTTATAGCCCAGTAGATTTCTCCGCCTGGTGCCTGAAGACTGACAGCAAAGTCTATGGCGGACTGAACGACCGGCCAGAAGAGCCTTAAAAAAGATTCATCCTTTGTAATCAGATAATAATGAAACAAACCAACAGCAATATAAGAAGACTGATTGGAGTCCTGAGTCATGTCTTCAGGAATTCCTTTTCTGTAAGATGAATACCAGCTTCCGTTTTCAAGCTGGACACTTGCCATCCATTCAAAGGCAAGTCTTGCTTCTTTCATACGGCCACTGATCGTAAGCCCCATTGTAGCCTCTACATGATCCCAAGGATCTGTTTTATCTCCTGGACTCCATGGAATTTCTCCTTCAGGGGACTGAGTGTTGGCAATTAGATCTGCAACAGCAGCTATATCTATGGATAGATGTTCAACAGCACTTGACACATAATGATTCATTCAAAACCTCTGCATAACAAATAAAAAATCTAATTTAAAGATTCTTCTCTTCTCAAAACTGGAAGCCAGTAAAGCTCATGAACCAAAACTCTTACAATGCTTGCAAGGGGTACGGCAACAACCATGCCCCCTATGCCGAACTGTGCACCTACTACCAAGGCAAATATTACAACAAGAGGATGAAGACCGGCTCCTCTTCCTACAATTCTTGGCTGAAGCACAAATCCTTCTAATGCCTGAATAATCGTAAAAAGACCAAGAAGAGCCAGCAATGTCGTAACCCTTGTTTCCCATGTTGCATCTCCTGTCATGAGAACGATGAGAACAGCAGGGGTTACACCCAGAACAGGCCCAAGATATGGAATAAAGCCACCAATCGCACAGATCGTTCCAATAAGTACGCAATAATTCTTAAGAGCAGGAAAACCTACAAAACCTATGAAGAAAAGTCCTACAGCAAAAAGCCCTCCCACAATTAAAGAAACTGTCAACTGCCCCCTCAAGAATCCCCCCATAGCCAGATCCATTTTGCTCAGGATATCAAAGAGGCGCTGTCTGTGTCCTGGGTTAACCATTTTTTGAATAACAGGGTAAAGCTTTTCCCAATCCAGAATGAAATAAAAATGAATGATGCCTACAAATGCAAGAAAAGAAAAAAAACCAATTATTGCCCCTGCTCCACTTACTATCCCTTTTGCAGTTTCACCGATTGCTGAAGCTCCTCCCAGGGCAATCTGCTTCAACACTGGGAAAATCGAGGCTGCAATTTTCTGGTAATCAATATCTATTTCCCTCATTTTTTCAAGAATGACCTGATAAAGAACACTTTCTTTGCTAAGATTCAGGTAATCAGGTAAAGATGAAAGAAGGTCAGGAAGTTTATTTCTAAACAACTCGATTAATCTTGCAACTTCAGAAAAAATGGTTGGGATTAAAAAAGCCAAACTTAAAAAAATAAGCAGAAAAATCAGAAAATACAACACTATTGCCCCCATTATTCGCCCCAGCTTCAGTCTTTGCTGAAGCCACATCACAATTGGAGCAATGATATAGGCAATGAGAAGAGCTGTCAAAAACGGGGTAAGAACATCAAGGACAAGGGCAATTGTTGTCTTGAGCAGGGCAAATGTATATGCACCAGCAATAATGATACACATTATGCCAAGAGTATAAACGATTTTTCTGAGAAAAGGATCCTGAATTCTAATTTCTGTCATGTAACTCAATTTTAATGCTATGGATTTTTACATGAAAATGCATATCTTTGAATCTTATCTCGTAAATGATTCTGAATCGTTTTGATATGCCGGGTCGATCAGTATACGATCATGATCGTTAATGAAGCAATCAAATTTATCCCATGAATACCGAAAGAGTATCCTTTCTGGCATTGACATGCTGAATTGTCACCTGAATATGATCCTCAGGCTTCAAGACAATTCTGCTGGTTGCTGCAAGATCGCATTCAAGCATATATTCTGTCATCAAAACCTGATAATAATTTCGTCTTTTTCCAACCACTATTGCTTCTTCCTTATGGCCGATTCTGGATTCAAGATATTTTAATATCCAGTAGCGGTTTCGCTGCTGCTGAATCTTTCCAACTTTTAACATCGGCTCCTGAAGCTCCATGATAATCCTGGAAATTTCTTCAAAGGTATAAGGGGGTTCAAGACCGAAAACCGAACGGATCTGGCGCTGGGTAACAAGATCGTAATATTTCCTTATTGGAGAAGTAGCTGTTACATAGGCATCAAGTCCCAGTCCCGAATGTCGTTCTGCATTCGCAAGGAGACTGAATCTGCTCAAGAGTCTTCTCTGCATGTAATTCTGAAAAAGAGTTCCTTCATTCCCCTTATAAAGACGTTCTTTGGGCCCCTGCTGCGATCTGAAGATGGCAGGAATTCCATGACTGGACAAGAAACTGGCCATAAGCCAGTTAGCCATTATCATTATTTCAGCAACCAGCATCCTGCCCGGACTTTCCCTGTTAACCCGGTTGACTGATATTTCTCCGCTGTCGTTTATCCAGACATTTATATCCGGAAGAGTGATCTGAACTGCACCGTCTGAAAGCCTTTTCTGGCGAAACCTTGAGGCGATATTGCAAAGAGCTGAAATCTCAGGGCTTGTCTCTGAAATCTGATTCACATCGTAATAGGTCAACTGTCGCTCTACCCTGATCCAGCTTAAAACAATCTCATAATCATAGACATCTGCAGTTTTACTCAGATGAATTATAACACTGATCGCCGGGCGTATCTCGCCTGCTTTCAGGCTGCAAAGACCTTCTGCAAGACCTGTTGGGATCATCGATATTTTTTTGTCAGGCATGTATATGGAACTTGCTCTTGTCCTTGCTTCTTTATCAACAGGATCCCCTTTTTTAACATAATGCCCAACATCCACGATATGTACGCCGAGACAAAAAGAACTGCCGCAGTCTTCAAAACTTATGGCATCATCATAATCTAGGGTGGACTGACCATCTATGGTCAAGAGTGAAAGATGGGTTAAATCCCTTCGGCCATTGTCAAGAAATAAATTCTGGCAGCTATTCATCAAACAGTCTTCATGGGCTTTAACTTCTGCCGAAAAGTCCAAGGGAATATCCAGACGATAAAGCTCCACGTTTTCGTTTATGTCAAAAACACCATGATCGACAAACAAAGGAAAAAGTTTCTCCTTGTCATCTATGCCAGCCTTTGCAAGAATTTCTCTTCCTTCCTTGAGATGCTGACTTGCCTGATCGTAAATATAAAAGGATTTTAAGATATCGAGACATTTCAGTTCATCATAAGACAGTTCTGAAGGCTTGGGGAAACTGTTTTTTTGAAGCAGTGTTTTCAACCATGAGGCACTGTTTTCGATGAACTCGATTTTTCGCGCGTTTTCCCTTTCCAGAGCAAAGTTACTTTCTACCTGTTCTTCAGGAATGGGGAAAAACCTTTTAAAGTCAAACCTAAAATAGAGTCTGTTCTGAAAAAAGGCTCTCACAACAGCAGATTCATGGTCGCTTGTAACCTGGGTTGAAAAACAGAATTCGGTCATGGTTTCAAGATCTATCCATTCCTGCTCAGAATTGAGAATATCCCATATCTCTTTGATATTGACCTGTTGAGTCAACTGTTTTCTGCGATCAGCAATTTCCTTCAGTGCGGCCAAAGTCTTGATACGTCCCAAAGACAGATCCAGAGCCATCTTGCTCTTATGGGAAAGCCGGTTTGGCGTAAGATTTACCTCGCGGTTGTTCTCGGTTAAAAGCCTAAGCCTTTGGTTATTAACTTCCTGCACGACAGCACAGAATATTTTCTGGCGGTCTATAAATTCTACAATATTTCCCTGTTCCATGACTTTTCATCTTACCAATTGGCCTTATGAAAGTCAATGTAAGGAATTACTTAAATCTTTACCAGCAGGAAGAACAACAGTAAAGATGCTCCCCTTTTCAGGCTCACTCCTGACTTTTATTTCACCTCCGTGCTCTCTGACTATTCCGTAGCTTACAGAAAGCCCCAATCCTGTCCCCTGACCGGTAGGTTTGGTAGTAAAGAAAGGGTCAAAGATTCTTGAAATCTGATGAACGGGAATTCCTGAACCAGTATCATCTACAATAATCTCTATTTGATTGGAAGTTGAGTTAAAACCGGTTGAAACTTTGATTTTTCCAGTCTGAGAAATTGCCTGCCTTGCATTCATGATTAGATTCATGACAACCTGTTTAAGTTTTTCCGCATCTCCAAGAATCCTTGGAAGAACAGGACAATATGAAGTCTCAACCATGATTCCGGAAAGCTCAAACTGATGACGAATCACTGTGATAACCTGTTCTGTGGCAGAGTTGATATCAACATGGGCTTTTTTTGTTTCAGTCTTGCGTGCAAAGCTGAGAAGTGCTTCAACAATGGTTTTACAGTTTCTTGCATGTTTTTCAATGGTTTTTAAATCCTCAAATTTTTGGGAGTCATCGGGCTCTTCCCTTATCATGAGTTGAGTGTATCCAAGAATAAGCCCCAGGGGGTTATTGATCTCGTGAGCCACGCCTGCGGAAAGCTGGCCCAGAGAGGCCAGTTTATCGGCCTGCAAGAGCTGCTGTTCTATGTTTCTGCGGTGGGTGATATCTTTAATCATGCCGTCACAGCCACCTGGATTCCAGATAGACTCCATGTTGCATGACAAGCTGAGAAGTGCCTGAAGTTCATTTCCATCCATGGCTTTCAATGTAATTTCCATGTCTTTTATGAATCCATGATTGACCATATCCTCCCATGCAACTGAATACTGTGACGGATTTGCAAAGATATCTGAAAATTTAAATTCTGCAATCTCTCTTGAATCAAGCTTCAGTAATTCTTTCCCAGCCTGGTTTATATCCAGAAAATTACCATTACTGTCTGTTACAAAAACCATGTCCATGGAACTTTCATAAATTCTTCGGTATTTTTCTTCCGATACTTCAATAGACTGCCTTGATTCATTCAACTCTGTAATTGTTTGCTTCAAAGATATTGTCATGGCATCAAAGGATTCAGCCAGACTCTGGATTTCATCACCAGAAACAGTTTTATAGGTTTTGCATGTTCTGCATGAATCGCTTTTAGCCGAATATTGACCGGTGTTACACTCAGAACATAGGGTTCCTTCAACATACCAGCATCGCTGTTGCATCTGGCCATATGCAGGACAAATATCATTTCGGCAATCCATGATGTTCCAGCACACCTTATCTGTGGGCTGAGCAGCAAATACATTCAAATTCCCTTTGATGACCTGATCTGAAGCCCGATGCAGTTTTTTGATCCTTCTGATGAACTGGTTGGCAACAACAGCTCCTACAAGGCAGGCAATCAGTATTGAGCACCCTGTAAGCACAACAATCATCCAGAGAAGCTGGTTTATTGTATGGTTGATTCTGGTTTTTGACAGACCTACATGAACTGATCCCAGGAAAATATCACCTACCAAGACTGGAACTGCAATATCATAAACAACCTCTTTTCCTGTATCAAGCAGCCGGATACTGGATGAACCGGCTGGGTCTACAGGGTTTACAGTCTTAAGTTCGACCGGAAAGCCGTCTTGAAAAGTATGTGAAAGAACCTGTTCCTGGTTATTTAGAATAAAGCTGTATGAAATATCGTTACTTGACCGGACTGCTTTTTCTATCATCACATTAAGATAGAAAAAATCCATGCCAAGCATAATATCAGGACTCCTTGATGCAATGGATAACGCTATTGAAAGCCCCTTGTTGATTGATTCCTGAGCAAGCGTGCGCTCAACCATTATCCTTACAGGTGCAGTAATCATGATACCTGTCAAAAGTACTATGGAAATCATGCCAAGATAGATTTTACCACGAATTCCAAATTTGATGGTTTTCATTTATCGAGATCTATCCCCATGGTCGCAACAAGTTCTCTGACTGAATTGAACTTGGAGTCATCGGAAGCAACCACACTTATGAAATCGGCTTTTTCAAGAATCACTCTGTGTTCAGGATTATCCATGGAAAGTTTAAAAAGAGCCTCTTTGACTTTGGCAAGGATTTTCGGGTCAAGATTTTTTCTTGCTGAATACAGCCAGCCAGGATAATATTTGCTGTGGGCAACTATTCTTATCTGGCTCACATCAATTCTATCTGCAACAACATTAAGAGCGCCCTCCCTTATTAATCCAATGTCATACTGACCAGAATAAACCGCAAGAATCACTTTTTCCTGTTTTCCTCCTGGGCCATGAGGAAAATGAATTTCAGCAAAGTCCTGCTGACGAATGCCGTGTTCATAAAAATGCCCCATTGGATAGAGATACCCGCCGGCAGATGTCGGATCAACAGCAATTAGCCTCTTTTTCTTGCAGTCTTCAATTGACCTTATTGCATTATTGTCTTTTCTGGAAATAATCTGACCCCTGAAACTCTTGTTTCCGGAAACTTCAATTACCTGGGCAAAAGCTGTCTCACCTGAGCGATGTGAGGTTTTAATGTAAACATAAGGATTTGTATAGGAGATATCGATCTTGCCCTTGCTTGTCAGTCTCATGTGTTCATCAAAAGAATCAGGAAATATTTGTTTAATTTTATATCCTGTTTCTTTTTTCAAGTATTCAACAAGAAGGTTATGCCTCATTAAGGAAACAGAATGTGAATATTGCGGAAGATATGCGTAAGTAAGAACATCATCTTTGGCTTCAATGACTTCTGAGGCTTCTTTTTTACCAAGATCTATTTTTTGAGCAGGCTGATTGTCACTGCATCCGGCATTAATTAAAAAAAGTGCAAAAGCTGCAGCCAAAACCAGAAACTTCATAATTGAATGCGCCTTTTAATTTCAAAATAAAATTATAATCATATCATGAATTATAACATGACAGCTCAGCAAATGAAAAGACAGATATATTAATTTTAAATTTCAACACCAACTTAAGAAGTTACAGAAACAAAACTGTTACAGAAAATTTCAGTAATTCATTAACGCCTCTTCACTAGAGGCAAGCATCGGGAATGTTTCTTTAAGAAACCACAAGTGCCTATAAAAAGAATAAAGTCTTGACAAATCGCTGGGAAAAATATAAATAAAATAAA
>JBBIWB010000018.1:0-53667 GCA_037439445.1 Desulfobacteraceae bacterium
GTACCATAAGAGCACCACAAAAGTTGATGGCTTGAAATGATTCATTCTATTCCAAAGCAAAGAAATGGCATCAATTCATAGGGTTCATAACCATTTATATTAATTGTAAGTCTATGTAAATATATATTCTTGAAGGGATATTATGTCAGTTGGAATACTATGGATACCTGCAAGGGAATCTCTTCCTTGAAAAGCTGAGCAGGAGGCTTGGGAAATGGTGTTGCATCTTTGATGGCCTTCATGGCTGCATCATCAAGCACAGGATGGCTTGAGCTCTTGACTATCTCTGTGTTTTTCACATCACCGTTCAGGGTGACGGTGAATCTTAAGGTTACTGTTCCTTCCAACTGAGTTCTTTTGGCAAATTCCGGATATTTCTTGTTTTTTTCTATTTTCAGCTTGACTATGTCAAGATAAGTCCGGAAAGTTGAATAATCTGCTGCTGCTGTAATATCGCCCATTTTTTCCTGCTTCCACTGGGAAATATTTTGCCCGTAGTTTCCAACTGCTATGCCCGGAACTGTCGGGATACTGATGCTGCCATCGCTTCCAGCAGTTATTCCTGAAATTCCAGAAATGCTTCCTCCGTGCTGATGACCTGAACCGACAGGCTTTGACGATTCAGCAGCAGAAGGCATCGGGCTTGCCGCGCTTACCCTGTAATTTTTTATATCCATGATGTCATCAGAACCGGATAACCCTTTTGATGTTGGCCTCGGCGGTCTTGGGATGCTCCTTGAAGGTGGTTCTGAAATATCATGAAACGTCAGATCAGTTACAACATGGGACTCAAACATCTGAATTTGGGAGAATCCCGTGAAGATTATGAAGTGAAGCACCATGGAAATGCCTATATTAAGGCCAAGACGCCTTAAAGATTTATTTTTTTCGGATACAGATGATTTGATCTCCTCATCTGACAGGACTCCAGGGATTGAACCTCCAGGTAAAGGAGCAAATCGTTTTTTACTGTGGCGCAAAGGCCATCGGTTATTTTTCAGGGTAAAAATCATCAGCTTATCCCGTAAAACAGATCAGAGTCCGAATGCTCCGTCCTTTAGTTCAACACCAAGTGCAAACTTCTTTGCACCCGATTGCTTGGCTGCATCTATGACTTGAACGACAAGATCATATTTGACATCCCTGTCGCCTTTTACAATCACTGCCATTGCCGGGTCGGAAGTAAGTTTTGTTGCAATTTCATACCTTAGCCTTGAAACATCAGTTCTTTGATCATCCAGAAAAACCTCTCCACCGCTTCCTATTATTATGGTGAGGTTTTTTTCTGTAGTGCTTTCAGCAGCCTTTGCCTTTGGAAGATCTACCTTGATGCCCGGCTGAAGAAGGACAGGCGTTGCAATCATGAATATTATCAGAAGCACGAGGACAACGTCTGTAAAAGGTGTGATGTTTATGTCTGATATTACTCTACCTCGTCTGGAAACTTGTTTCATGCTCATTTCCCCTTGATGTCAGAAGATCAGTTGTTGCGGATGAACAATATTCCATCTCTATTATGAATCCGTCCACCCTGCGGAGAAAATAATTGTAGGCAACCACTGCCGGAACAGCTACAAAAAGCCCTGCTGCTGTGCACAGCAGAGCTTCAGCGACCCCTCCGATGACCACTGATATTCCTCCTGAGCCTACATGGGCCATGTTATGAAAAGATCTCACAATACCTAGGACAGTTCCAAAGAGACCTATATATACGGCAACATTTCCTATGGTTCCTACTATGTTGGTGTAGCGCTCGAGCTTGTTTGTCTCTATCATGATTTCCCTTGCAGTTGCGTTGGAAATCATCTTTTCCTCGTGGCCGAATTTCTTGAGAGCCGATAGCACAACTGCTGCAACAGGTGCATTTAATGATTCGCAGAACTTTACAGCCTCGGTAATTTCGCCATTTTCAATGCTTTTGGTTATCTTGTCCATAAAGGGAACGCGATCAACGGTTTTTCTTCTGTAACTTGAGATTCGTTCTATAACGATTCCAAGCGACAAGACGGAACATGCCATGAGTGCATACATTGTAACTCCGCCCATATTTATCAGTTCCCATATGGTTTTTCCTTCAAACATTCTATATTTCTCCTCGAATAATAATGTTGACAGTAAGAACAGTCTCCTTGGCACGGCTGGGGTATAGCATCTCAGGGCTTAACTGCATGTCCTGAGCCCAAAATGACTGTTTTTTCGCGGTGCTGCCATATCTATTCATCTGTTTCTTGACGCCCCTGACCTGCCTTCTTTTCCGAAGTTCTCTTCAACATCCGGTTTGCCGTCAAAATTGAAGTCTTTCAATCGTTTGACAAGGGTTTCAGAATCATCGTATTCCTCCCAGACATCTGGCTTCCCGTCACCATTCGTATCCTCTTCAACCCTGATGATCTTATTGTTTTTATAATAAAACCATGTATCTGTAATGCCTTTGCCCATCGTGTCCCTTTCCATCCTGACAGCTTCTTCCCTGTCGTCAAAAAACCATGTCACGTTGAGCCGTCTTGAACCCACGCTTTTTTCTTCTCTCTTTACTAATTTCCCTCTGGAATCAAAATATTCCTTAAGATCAGGTTTGCCGTCTGAGTCTTCATCGATTTCTTTCATCCGTAAGACATTGTTCTCATAGAAGAAACGGACCTCAGGCAGTCCGTTGCCGTCTGCATCAACTTCCATGACCATTGACCAGGGAGGCTTGTCAAACCACTGTGTGGTCTCGAATTTTCCGTCCCCATTTTTATCTATGATGGCCTTGGTTTTTTTGAAATCCGAAAAAAATATCTTGAGATTTACTTTCCCGTTACCTTTTTCGTCTTTTTCAACTCTTCTTAATTCCCCGTTCTGATAATATTCCCAGGTGTCTGTCCTGCCTTTGAATCCGGAGTCTATTTCAGTTCTTTCCCTTTCTCCCCTGACATTGAAATAGGTTAAGACATCAGGCTTGCCATCCTTGTTTCTGTCTTCTGTCTGAAGAAAAGGTTTTGCGTTTTTGTACTGAATCTCTGTTTCCTTATATCCGTCTCCATCTGAATCATAGGTGATTTTAACAAGTTCGCCATTGCGGAACAACTTGATTCTATCGATTTTCCCATTGTGCCTGGTATCTTCTTCTATTCTCTCTATCATACCATTTGCATCATAGTATAAGAAAGTGTCCATCTTTGCGTCAAAATTCGTATCTTTTTCCTGAAAGATGGGCTTTGAGTTCTTAAAACGCGTTACAGCATCAAAGAGACCATCTCCATTTGTATCCAGTAGCTGCTCTATCGGCTGGTTGTCTTTATAACGTATGATATTTCTGTATTTTCCATCTGAATCAATGTCTTTTTTTACCTCTGCAAGAGATCCTTTTTCGTAGATCCGGATTTCTCCAAACTTTCCCTCGCTGATTTGATTGTGGCGGCTTTCTCTTGGCCGAGCTTCTGAATCGAATAATGTGATCTTGTCAATCTTGCCATCCCCGTTTTCATCTTCACGGCGTTCTGCTGCCTTGTCATCCCTGTATGTTATCCAGACATTCGGCCTGCCGTTTCCATTTGTGTCCATTGTAACCAGAGAAAGCTTTCCTTCGGTAAAATTATAAACAGTGTCAAAAACTCCTTTGCCTGCGGTATCTTTCCGGATAATTTCAGGGCGTTCCCTGGAATCAAAGCTTATTGTCTGAATGACAGCCCCTGTTTCATTAGAAAGTTGTTCATTTCTTGATCTTTTGCCTGCCTCGAAATAATCCTTGGAGTCGATCCTGCCGTCAAAATTTTTGTCTGCTTCCACACGCATGATCTGACCGCCCTCATAAAACTGGAAGCGATCCATTATGCCATCACCATTGGTGTCAAGTTCCAGTTTTACAAGTTTTCCTGCCTTGTCAAAATGAGCTCTCTGATCTATTTTCCCGTCTTTTTTTGAATCCATTTCCACTGTTTTATTTTCAGAAAAGGAAACACAGGGCCATATGAAAAAGGATACAAACACAAGGATTAACGAGACAGCAAATGTATTCAAGGTAATTTCCGTTCCACCAAAATGGGCTTTCAAACAGAAAAGCCATGAATGCCTTATAACCTGCTTTTATAGGTTCAAAGGCATTCATGGCCTTGGTTTTTCAATTAAACAATTCAGGAAACTACTCTCTATGGAGTTCATAGCGCAGGCTGTCAGCCCGCCTGAAAAACTGAGTAGCTGTAGATTCCTACGATCAAGATGCCCCGCTTCCATAGCGAGATTAAAGCATGTTATCTTGAGATTTTCTTTACAATAAAATCTTTTTGCAAAGATGGCAAGAAAAATATAGTATATTAGTAAGCTCAATTCATCATGAAAAGTCAAAATTTAAGATGGCTTCGTAAAAAATAACAATACCCGGATTTGATATGAAGAATTTTTTTTATTATTCATGCAAGAAATCTTTTTTTCAGCTCACCTGCATAGTTCTGGCGGCTTCTGTTGCTGGCATGATCTCCAATTATTCAAGGACTGCGAAGCTTCCCCTTATAGGCGACTGGACACTGGAAGCCAGGCTGAAATCTGAATCAGACAAACAAAAGCCAATTTCCCTTGCAGAAGCAAAGAAGCTTTATGAATCCGGAAGTGGTGCTGTATTTATTGATGCGAGATCTCTGGATGACTATAACAAGGGGCACATAAAGGGGGCAAGAAGCCTTCCTTGGTTGCAGGCCGAACAACTGGTGATGGATGTCATAAACACAATTTCAAATGATACCCCCGTAATTACTTATTGTGATGGAGAGGCCTGTAAATTAAGCAAAGAGCTTGCCTTGTTTCTTGAAAATCTGGGTTTTACAAATGTAAGGGTGCTTGTAAATGGATGGTCTGTCTGGAAAGAGGCTGGGCTTCCGGTTGAAAAGGACATGAAAAAATGAATATTGTGAATCCTGGAAAATTATCGGATATGAATCCATGGATAGTGTACATAGCAGTGTCTGCAAGGCTGATAATGTCAGGGGTATTTATTTATGCAAGCTATGATAAGATCATGAATCCGGCTGCTTTTGCAGAGGCTGTTTTCGGCTACCAGATCCTTCCGCCCCAATTGATAAATATTACAGCCATAGTACTTCCATGGCTTGAACTTTTTTTGGGGATACTCCTGCTTTCAGGCATATGGATGCCAGGAGCTGCGCTTGGGATAAGCTTTTTGATGATAGCCTTTATCGGGGCCCTTTTTTATAATCTCGCAAGGGGACTCGATTTTTACTGCGGATGTTTTTCTGCGACATCAACAACAGGGGTATCCTGGTGGATAATATTAAGGGACCTCATTTTTTTGGCTCTTTCTCTTTATTTGGTTGCTTATCGTTTTTTTCTTGACCGAAAAAAATTCTCCCCTTTATCCAATTATTGATGCTGATTTCATAACAGGATGAAAAACACGGGGTTCTTCTTGGTGTCAGGAAACGATTTCAGGCTAATCTCTGAAGACTCTGGAAGCCGGATCATGTCCGGTTATGGACTTAAAGTATAATGGTTTATGAAGAAACTATCAAGCGATCAATCCTTGATGCTGTTGAAAAAGAATTGAATAAAATTACATCAAGGGATCTTGAAAAAAAGATAAAAGGCCAATTTCCCGTAAGGCGTCAGGATTTCCAGTCTGCCCTCAAATCCCTTGTTGAAGAAAGGAAACTGGCCTATACCTATAAATATGGCAGGAGTTTCATAGAGAAATCTTTCAGCAGGCCCGTCAAGGTCGGCCATCAGGTAATACTGAGCCCGCCTGGACTGCATGTTGAGCTTGAAGGCTCTGAAATTGAAGTAATCATACAGCAGGGAATATCCTTTGGCGGAGGAGATCATCCTACAACAAGACTTTCCATTCAGGGAATAGAACATGTCATGAGAGTCCTTCGGATATCAGACATATTTCCTGATACAATGATACTGGACATCGGTACAGGTTCAGGAGTTCTTGGACTTGCTGCATTAAAGCTGGGCATCAGTCAGGCAATCGGCACTGACAATGATCCATGTGCAATAGCAGAAGCCAGGGAAAATGCCAGGATCAACAGCCTTTTAAACCGGTTCAGAGTAACTGACCAGCCTGCCGAAGAAATCAACATGAGTTTTGATCTCATTTCAGCCAATCTTCGCTATCCAACCCTTTCAAGGTTAAGCACTTACATGGCAGGCCATGTCCGCAACAAAGGTGCTATAGTCATTTCCGGTATAAGGGAAAATGAAGCCAGTGAATTAAAGAGAATATTTGCTGGTTTTAATTTCGATTGCATCTGGGAGAAATCTGAAAAAGACTGGAACGCACTGGCACTGACAAAATCATATCAAAACTCATGATCGGGAATAATCAAAGCAACCTTAACCAGAAGCAAGAGCCTAACTTAGGTATTGATTTTGATTGTTGGGATGCGTATAAAACCATAGAGTGTGAAAAACAGATTGACTCTATACAGGTACTTATAAAATGGATGAACAGATAAAGAAAGCGGCCGGCGATCTCAACGCTGCAAAACACGTTGTTGCGCTGACAGGAGCAGGTATTTCAGTGGAAAGCGGAATTCCGCCTTTTCGCGGAAAGGGCGGAGTGTGGGAAAAGATCGATCCCATGGAATATGCTCATATCGATGCTTTCATGAAGGATCCTGCGAAGGTTTGGAATGTTCTTATCCGCGAAATGAAGGAGCTGGTTGACAAGGCCCTTCCTAATGACGCACACAGAGGGCTTGCCAGGATGGAATCCATGGGAATCCTGAAAACAGTTATTACCCAGAATGTTGATGGGTTGCACCAAATGGCAGGAAACAAGGATGTAATAGAATTTCATGGAAATTTTGTATGGCAGCAGTGTATGAAGTGCTTTAACCGCATAGAGACCAGAAAGATTGACATGAGCAATTCTCCTCCAAGATGCAGTTGCGGAGGAATATTGAGACCTGAGTGTGTTTTTTTCGGAGAAATGATTCCTCATCAGGAATTGAGTCGTTCAAAACAGGCAGCTCTTAGTTGTGATGTAATGCTTGTAATCGGAACATCTGCTGTTGTACAGCCGGCGTCCTACATGCCTGTTATCGCCAAGCGTTCGGGTGCAAAAGTAATTGAAATTAATCCCGAGACAACACCTCTTACCCGTGATGTCAGCGATTACATCATAAAGGGCAAGGCAGGAGAGATTTTTAACCGCATTATTGCAGAAATAGAAGCTCTGTAACAATATTGTCCCGGAGAACCGTAAATGTCCAAATTTTCAGAACAAAAAATTTCATATACAATAAGTTTACCTGAGGTCATAAGGGCTGATGTAATAGATACAATAGACTATCAGTATCGAAGCAATCGTGACATCGATATCGTGATTTCCCAGCCTGAATACACTTCGGTATGCCCGATGACAGGTCTTCCGGACTTAGGCTGCATAACCATAAAATACTCTCCTGATGTAAAACTGATAGAGCTGAAATCCCTGAAATATTATCTGCTCCAGTACAGAAATGTCGGTATTTTCTATGAACACATAGTAAATAAGATACTCGATGATCTTGTACAGGCTTTAGAGCCCAAAAGAATGGAAGTAAGAGGTGATTTTACTGCAAGGGGTGGCATAACAACCCATGTAACTGCTGTCTATGAGAGGAAGATATGACAGATAAAACAAAAAAGGCTTTTTCCGGTTTACTTCCTTTATTTCTTGTCCTGTTATCTGCATCTGTTTTTTTGAATGGTTGCGGCGCATTTAATAGCATAAAAGAATCCACCCGGAAAATAATTCCTGAATTTACATCACCTGACGGGGACCTGAAGAAGAAAGTAGCAATAGCAGGGCTTAAAAATCTTGTTCTTTCAGCAAAACAGGATATCGGGGCTGCAATTGATAAAAGCTACCATGAAGTTGTTTCATCATCGTGTTCTAATCTCCAATTCATAAAACCCGGGGATTCAGGGTTTCCGGACAATTTAAACCAGATTCCCCAGACAATATCCGGGAGTACGGACAATGTTGCAATTGTTCAAATTGGCAAGAGACTTGGGCTTTCTGCAGTTGTGAGTACCCAGTTTTTGCCTGTTACGGTGCGAAAAGAAGACAGGGGCTATTTATGGTTTCGAAAGAAACATCAGATAGTCTGGATTAAAGCTGCTCTTGAAATCTATGATATTGAAACGGGTGCAAAAATACTGGATGAAGCTTTTACGCAACAGTTCAGGATTAATGACACTGATGCTGAAGAAATAAGCAAAGGGAACGTAAGCCATGTTCCTGCTGTAGAAAAAGCAGCCTTGAAGATTATTACAGACATCGGAAAGGCAGTCTGCAAGTCTGTTGCCGGACAGTCCTGGAAAGGATATATAAGAGAGGTTTCAGCGGATGTACTGACTATTTCTTCTGGAAGCATTTCAGGTCTTGGCACAGGCCGCATTCTTCATGTTTACAGTTCAGGAACCGTCATCAGAGGATTAGAAGGGCAAACTTACCAGATGATCGGGAAAAAAGCAGGAGAAATAAGAGTAACAAATGTATTCCCGGACAGGGTCGAGGCTGTTGGGATTTCCGGAGGAGGATTTCAGGCAGGAGATGTGGTGAAAACAAGATGAAGCCGTCCTGATTTACAGTATTTCAGTTACCTTGTAAATACTTACAGGCTCTTCCGTGCCTTTTATGATGACAGGTGCAGCGGCTTCATATTTTATTTTTTCCGCGACCTTGTCCAGAGTGTTTTTACTTATGAGTATTTCGCCTGCCTTTGCCAGATCCTGGAGCCTGGAAGCAACATTGACTGCCATCCCTATGGAAGAAAATTCTTTTTTCCTGATAGACCCCAGGACTCCTGAAAAAACCATGCCTGTGGAGATGCCTATTCCTATATTGAGCCTCAGGCAATTATTGGAAAGGCCTTCATTTATTTGCCCTGCTTTCTCCTGAATAGCAACGGCTGTTTTCACAGCCTGCAGTGGATCGTCTGGATGGGAGATGGGTGCTCCGAAAACAGCCATAATGCTGTCTCCGATGTGTTTGTCCATCGTACCATTATGTCTGCAAATTATTTCTCCCATAGGTGTAAAATAAAGATTGTTCAGAAATTCGGCAATGACCTGTGGTTCAGCGCCGCAGGTCATCCGAGTGAAATCCCTGATATCTGAAAAAAGAATGGTGACCTCGTGAAATCTTGGCCTGAGGGCTGCAACAGAATCTGTGAGTTCATGGAAAACAGGCTCTGACACAAATTGTTTCAGGCGCTTCCGGACTGTTATTTCATGGATTTTAGCCCTGATTTCCCTGTTGTCAAAAGGCTTTGTGAGAAAACCGTCGATTCCTTCGTTAGTAGCCTTGATTGCAGCTTCCACTGTGGCGTAGCCTGTAAGGATCACGCGGGTTATATCAGGACTCATCTTTCCTATTACAGCAAGAGCTTCAAGCCCATCGATGCCTGGCATCTTATAGTCTGAAATTACAAAGTCAATTTCAGCGAACCGGTTATCAATGAACCTTATTCCTGATTCGCCGTTTTCCGCAGTATAGGTATTGTAGGATTCATGCTTCAAGGCGCGCACAAGGGAGCGTCTTATCCCTTCTTCATCATCTATGAACAATAGTCCCTTCATGTCTATCCTCTGGGATGATATTTTTCATGGATCATCCTAAGTCTGTCTCTTGCAACGTGGGTATATATCTGAGTAGTGGAAATATCTTCATGCCCCAGCATTATCTGAACCGAACGCAGATCAGCGCCTCCTTCAAGAAGATGGCTGGCAAAAGAATGACGCAGGCTGTGAGGGGTTATGGGTTTGTTTATGCCTGCTGATCTTGCGTACCGTTTAAGAAGCTTCCAGAAGCCCTGTCTTGTCATGGGTTTTCCTGCCCTTGCAACAAAAAGGTAAGGGCTTACATGGGAATTAAGCAGCCGTGGCCTTATGGAATTGATGTAGCAATCGATTTTTTGTCTCGCATGCTGCCCGAAAGGAACCATTCTTTCCTTTGATCCTTTACCAAAGACCCTGATACAGCATTGATCAAGGTTAATATCCTGAAGTTTCACAGCAATCAGCTCGGATACCCGAAGCCCTGCAGCATACATGAGTTCCAGCATGGCTGCATTTCTTACGCCTGCCGGTTTTTGGAGATCAGCCATATTAAGCACCTGGGTGATTTCCTGAACCGATAGAACATCAGGCAGTTTCAGCCCGCTTTTAGGCAGATCAATATTCTGGGCTGGATTGTTTCTAAGAATTTTTTCGTGTACAAGAAATTTATAAAAACCTCTTATACTCACCATATGCCTTGATCTTGATCTTGCGCTGATTCCAGAGTCCCTCATCTTTATGAGATGTTTAAGGATAACTGAAGAATCAGCCTCTTGTAGGCTTTTGATTCCCGTTTTTTTCAGAAAATCTTCAAACCTGTATAAATCTATCCTATAGGAATAGAGCGTATTGGCTGAAAGACCTTTTTCTACAAGAAGATAGTTGAGAAAGTCATCAATGAGATTTCTTTCTGAGCTTTTCCATGGTTTGTCTTCTGGCAGATATTCCTTCATATTTTCTGTGTCCGCTGGTTATTAAGGGATGTAGCGTAGGCGCTCTGCATCGGATTTATTACTTAAACCGTCATCTCTTTTTGCATTGAGTTACAGACAGAGATTCTGCTTTCCATATATCCCTGTTATATTCGAGGATTGTGCGGTCAGAAGAAAATTTTCCTATCCTTGCAACATTCAAAATTGATTTTTCAGTCCAGGTTTTCCTGTCTTTATATAATTTACCAACCTTAAATTGACAATCACGGTAAGCCTCAAAGTCCGCAAGTACCAGAAATCGGTCTTGATCAAGAAGATTGTCTATGAGGGGTTTAAACAGACCAGGCTCTTCCGGACAGAAAAAACCTGCATAAATCAGGTCGATGGCATGTTGCAAAACATTATCTTTTAGATAGTATTCTCTTGGGCTGTAGCCAGGACGAATGGAATTGACCTCATCAGTTGTAAGGCCGAATATGAAGACATTTTCAGCTCCGACCTCTTCCTGAATCTCCACATTTGCCCCATCAAGAGTGCCTACTGTGATTGCACCGTTCAATGCAAATTTCATATTGGATGTGCCTGATGCTTCATAACCTGCTGTGGATATCTGCTCTGAAACATCCGATGCAGGGAAAATCTTTTCAGCCAGAGACACCCTGTAATTGGGAAGAAAAACGACTTTTATCAAATTTTCTGTCAACTGATCGCGGTTGAGCATTTCTGCTACATGACAGATGAGGCGTATGATCATTTTTGCGCTCATGTATGATGGGGCGGCCTTGCCTCCGAAGAAAAAAGTTCTGGGATGGAAGAAATCCTGATCAGGATTCTGCCTGATCTTAAGCCAGCAGTAGATTACATGAATTATGTTGAGTAACTGGCGTTTGTACTCGTGAATCCTCTTTACCTGGACATCAAAAATCGAATCCGGATCAACCGTAATTCCGGTAAGCTCAAGAGTTATCCTGGCAAGTTTTTCCTTGTTCTTCCTTTTAACTGCCTGCCAGGCATTCATGAAATCGGGATCAACAATGAGTGGTTCCAGTTTTCTTAGCTTGTTGAGATCTTTGATCCAGGAATCTCCAATGTGACGTGTAATCAGATCTGAAAGATCGGGGTTTGCAGCAAGAAGCCATCTTCTCGGAGTGATGCCGTTGGTCTTGTTGTTGAACCTGCCTGGAAACATTTCATCAAAATCCTTCAGCTCCTTTTCTCTTAGAAGTCTGCTGTGAAGCTCTGCAACCCCGTTTACCGAATGAGAGCCCACAATGGCAAGATGGGCCATGCGAACAAGTTTTTCAGGACTTTCTTCGATAAGCGACATGCTGTTCATCTTTTCTTCATCTCGAAGATAACGGACTGAAACATCGCGTAAAAACCTGCGGTTGATTTCATAAATTATCAAGAGATGTCTCGGAAGAAGATTTTCAAACATAGAAACAGGCCATTTTTCAAGCGCTTCTGCCATGAGTGTATGATTGGTATAAGAGCAGGTTCTGGTAGTGATGTCCCATGCCTTTTCCCAGCTTAGCTTGTGAATATCGAGTAAAATCCTCATCAATTCAGCCACTGCCAGGGACGGGTGAGTGTCGTTCATCTGAATTGCAACCTTGTCAGGAAACTCATCAAAACTGTCATGGGCAACAAGATATCTCCTGACAATGTCCTGAATGGAACAGGAAACAAAAAAATACTGCTGCTTCAGGCGAAGCTCCCTGCCTTCATATATATGATCATTTGGGTAGAGGACCTTTGAGATGTTTTCAGAGAGGTTTTTTTCTTCTACGGCCTTCAGATAATCTCCTCCCTGAAAGTAATTCAGGTCGAATTCCTTGGATGCACGTGCTGACCAAAGTCTCAAAGTATTTACAGTATCGTTTCCATAACCGTCAACCGGAGTATCATATGCTATGCCTATTACATCGCTGGTATCGATCCATTCGGTTATCAGTGAGCCGTCTGGAAGATTGGTTTGTTTGACATTTCCATAAAAGTGAACTGTCAATGTGTATTCAGGCCTTGGAACCTCCCATGGATTTCCATATTTAAGCCATATTTCAGGAAGTTCAACCTGACCCATGTTTCTGATAGCCTGATCAAATATTCCAAACTCATAGCGGATCCCGTATCCATAGGCAGGAATCTCAAGGGTGGCCATGGATTCAAGAAAACAAGCTGCCAGACGACCGAGTCCCCCGTTTCCTAAACCCATGTCAGGCTCATGATCTATAAGCTCCTCGATATTTATGTGAGCCTCTTCCATGGCCTTTTTCGCCTCCTGGTATATTCCAAGATTTATGAGATTATTGACCAGGAGTCTTCCCATAAGATACTCAGCAGACAAATAATAGACTCGCTTTACGTCATGTTCATAATAGCACTGCTGAGTATGAATCCATCTTTCCACAAGCCTGTCTCTTGTAGTAAGTGCAAGGGAATAATAAAGATCACGTTGAGTCGCAGTATATTGATCTTTGGAAAGGGAGTATTCGAGATGGTTGGCAAAAGACATGAGTATGCTTTTGGGATCCATGCCTTTGTGGAATGTTCCCCAGTTATCGAACAGCTTGAATTTCTGCATGGTATTTTCCTCTACATCGCCTGGCCGATTCTCTTTCCAAGATCGTAACAGGCATCAAGTGCTTTGCTATCCGGGATATATTGAATCTTTATCCCACGAGGATCAATCATACTGAATTTCATGGTTTCAAGCTCTTGATTAAGCAGCTTGACTGACTCTCCACTCCAGCCGTAGGAGCCGAAGGCAGCACCGATCTTGCCCTGAGGCCTGAGTCCCTTCATATAGGTAATAAACTCTCCCATAGTTGGGAACAGGCCGTTGTTTAAGGTCGGAGAACCAAGAATCACCGCTTTGGCGTCCAGAACCTCAGTCATTATGTCACTGCGATGAAATTTTCTAAGATGCATCGGCAGGACAATTTTTACCCCCTGATCATTCAACCCTGAAGCTATGGCATGAGCCATTTTTTCTGTACTGTGCCACATCGTGTCGTAGATGATTACAGCCTTGCTGGATGTATCCTGTCTGCTCCACCTGACATAGGCATCAATGATTTTCCCTGGGTCATTTCGCCAGATGATTCCATGATCAGGACAGATCATGCTGATTTCAAGACCCATTGCGCTGACTTGCTCGACCAACTTGAGAATGAGAGAAGAATAAGGAAGCAGGATGTTGGCGAAGTATTTCTTTGCAAAGGGCATGATGTTATCTTTTATAACGTCATCAAATTTCTCGAATCCTGCATAATGCTGTCCGAAAGCATCGCTTGAAAAGAGAATCTTCTCTTCTTTCATATATGTAAACATGCTGTCTGGCCAGTGCAGCATCCGGGTTTCAAGAAAAGTAAGTGTTCGCTTGCCCAGGCTAAGGGATTCTCCGTTTTCAACAGCATGGTAATTCCAGTCTTGTGAATAATGAAGGGAGAGGTTTTTTTTCCCGGCCTTGGAACAGATCAGGGGCTTTTCTTCTCCAATCCTGTGCATCACCCTTGGAAGTCCTCCTGAATGATCCATCTCTGTATGATTGCTTACTACATAATCAATTTTCTTAGGATCAACAATCTTTGATACGTTATCAATCAGATCATCCGAAAAATCCTTCTTAACAGAATCGATCAATGCAATCTTTTCATCCAGAATCAGGAATGCATTATAACTTGTGCCTCGTTCTGTGGAATATCCGTGAAAATCACGAATATTCCAGTCATTTACACCTACATCATAAATGCCTTTTGCAATTTCTACGGGTTTCATAGGCTTTCCTATTCTTTTTCAAAATCGGATTTAGATGCACCACAAATCGGACACTGCCAGTCATTCGGAAGATCTTCGAATTTGGTTCCCGGTTTTATCCCGTTGTCTGGATCACCTAAGGCAGGGTCATAAACATAGCCGCAAACACTGCATACATATTTATCCATTTGTACTTCCTCCTTTTTTGTTTAACAGTATCGCTTAATGAAATCATTAACTTTTACTTCAATTCCATCTCTTACCTGCCTCATCTGGCTGATATCCTGAGGGTCGGGAAAATCCCAGACTTCTTGCTTGTAACCAAGAGGCAGATCACAGGATTTTTCGCATCCCATCGAAATAAGCATGTCAGGCTTTTCAGCATTCAAAATATCATCCAGTGAGGCTGTATATCGGAAAGCCATGTCTATTCCTTTTTCCTTCATGACCTCAATCATCAAGGGGTTTATCTTATCGGCAGGCTGGCTTCCTGCGCTCAACACTTCCAGCTTGTCTCCTGCAAGATATTGAGCAAAAGCGCTTGCCATCTGGCTTCTGCACGCATTCTGCCTGCATGAAAAAAGTATTTTCTTTCTTCCTTGAAAAGGCAAGAGAATGGCCTTGACAGCGTTTTTGATATCTTCTTTTACAGTTGGATGGCGTTCCATGTCCCCGGGTTTTTCTATTTGTCTGTAAGTCAGGCTTCCGGCATTTTCTGCCCCTACTGCATCATAGAAATACTTCATCGTAAGGTTGAGTCCTTCGAACAGGTTTTTGCCGCGTGTTGCGCCGACTGCAAGAGTAAAGCCTTTTCTCCATTTTCTGTTCGGATCAGTCAGATTCAGCTTGTACTTTCTTGCCCACAGAGTCTGGCTTCTGTCTATCAGGGCTTTAAGCTGGGCTGTTGTATTATAGAAAAATATCGGAGTGGCAGCCACAATGATGTCTGCTTTTCGAAGCAGGAAATATATCTCATTCTTCATGTCGTCATCAATGGGACAGAAGCCTTTCTTTTCACAAACAATGTATTCCTTGCATGGCTCTATCTTCTTCTGGCATACTTCAACCATCTCGGTTCTGGCACCAAGGCTTCTGGCTTCATTCAGAAATTCCGAAAGAAGAAAGCTTGTGTTTCCTTTTTTTCTGGGGCTTCCCTGCAGACCTAATATAAACATGCCAACCTTCCTCTTCCAAACTTACATGGCTGAACTTCCAAGGTGTTCAGACTGAAGACTGTTATCTCTTCAGCCTGTTAACTTTAATATTTACAGTTTATCTGCTGTGGCATTGACTGCATGAAACAGGCCCTGCCTTTTCACCTGCTTCTTTTTTTGTCTTGTGGCATTGTAGACACTGTTGAGTCATAACCTGTTTTTTCATGAGCATTCCTTTTTCAATCATGTATTTGATTGAACCTGGCTGCTGGGGGAAAAGATCGTGGCAGAACATGCAGTCACTGATGACTTCCTGATGTTTTTGATGTGTAAAATTGACATCCCCCTGTTTTCCTGCCGGAATAACAAGGTCTTTTGCTCCCCTGATGTTTGCTGCAAACGACAGGCCTGCAATAAAAATAATTGATGCCATGATCAGGACGGATTTTGTTTGCATCGGTTCAGTCCTTGTTTAAGAACCATAAATTGTGCACTGAGTAAAATCAATTTTTTCCCCGCAGGCTTTGCATACATGTTCCTTGTCAAATTCACTCGAAAAAATTTCGATTTCTTTTGAGCAGGACGGACATTTACATAAAAAAGATTTCAAATCAGGGAAATTATGAAAACCGGGGCAATTTTCTGGTGTTGTCATATCATCCTCCTTCTAGGCTTTTAACAGTTTGGCAATGCTCTTGCCGTAATCTTCTGCCAGTCTGGCTCCTCCGGCAATTCTGGATGATTTCAGCCGAAGCGGGGAGCCTACCATCTTCATTTTAAAAATATTGTTCATTGTATCATAAATTCTTCCAGGGGCTTCCCCGCTCCAGCCGAATGACCCGAAAGAACCACCTGCCTTTCCTTCGAGTCCGGCTTTTTCAGCGATAAAGAGAAAAGTCTTCATTCCCTGTATCATCTCTCCATGATAAGTTGCAGAACCGAACACTAAGGCATCGTAGCCATCAAGTTGGCCGGCATTCTTTATTTCACTTGCTTTAATCATGTCGCAGTCAATGCCTGAGGATTTAAAGCCTTCGGCAATCGATCTGCCGATGGATTCCGTTTCTCCGGTTCTGCTTGAATATACTATAAGTGCTTTTGCCATTATAATTCTCCTGCACTTGTTTATTTTTTGCCTATCCGTTTGTCCATGCCATCGGCAGCGCAATCGGGTGTATAGCAGGAGTTATCAAGAAACTCACATTTCTCCTTACAGGATGGACACTCGTTGGGCGGAGCATCTGCTGTAAAGGTATAACCGCAGTTTTGACATTTCCAGCTTGCCATTTTTTTCTCCTTTATGACCTAAAAAGTAACACTGTTAAATTATGCTTTCCAGAGTCCATGAAGGTTACAATATTCTCTGGCTGAAATGGTTGCAGCTTCCACCATGAAAACAGCCTCTGGTGCCTGGCCTGGATTTAAGAACTGCAAATAAGCCTTCCCGTCTGCAATGATTTCAATCCATTCAATATAATGTTTTTCTTCCATGGGATGATTGACACTGCCTATTTTTACCTTTACACCGCCTGGAATTTTCTCGATCACCGGAACATGCTTTTCCTTTGCTGCATCCACAGTATTTTCTACACTCAGCTTCATGGGCTGTCCGCAGCAGACAAGCTCGCCTCCGCCAGCATGAAGAACTTCTACTATATTTCCACAAACATTACATTTATAAATTTGCAGTCTTTCGGTCATAAATCCACCTCCATATATTTTTCAAGTGTTAATAATTTTCTCCCAGGAGCTCAAAATGAGCTTGAGGGTGCGCGCATGCAGGGCAGAGCTCAACTGCTTCTTCGCCTTCATGAAGATATCCACAATTCCTGCATCTCCATGTGACTTTTTTATCTTTTCTGAACACCTTCCCTGAGTCAACATTGGCTGCAAGATCAAGGTAACGCTTTTCATGCTGTTTTTCGGCAACGGATATTTTTTCAAAAACCACTGCAATTGCTTCAAAACCTTCCTGGCGGGCAATTCTTGCAAATTCAGGATAAAGCAATGAATGTTCTTCATGCTCTCCTGCTGCTGCTGCACGTAAATTTTCAAGGGTGGAGCCTATAACCCCTGCTGGAAATGAAGCTGTTATCTCGAGCATACCGCCTTCCAGAAAGTTGAAAAATCGTTTTGCATGTTCTTTTTCCTGGTTAGCCGTTTCTGTGAAAATCTCTGCAATCTGAACATAACCTTCTTTTCCGGCCTTGCTTGCAAAATAAGTATAGCGATTTCTTGCCTGTGATTCGCCAGCAAAGGCCTTCATGAGATTTTTTTCAGTTTCAGTACCTTTAACACAACCCATTTTTATTCCTCCTTGTAGTTGAAATCTTATTTTATAATGATGAATTGCTGCTTTTACAGCATACGGATACAAGCTATAGAAACTTTCAATCTTCAGTCCAAAGACCCTTCAGCTTATGAGAGTTTCTTTCCTGTTCCGCTATTTTTTTCAGTCTGTATGCTGAATCCCTCAAGATTCCGTACATTATGCCGCAACCTGCATCTTGTCTTTCCGCATCGCCCTGGTTTGCAAGTGCAATCATCATATCAACTAGCTCAAGAGTCCTGACGATGTTTGCATTGCATGGTTTCATAGCATCAACTTCTGTTTCACGTTTTGTAGGCATTGTTTTCATTTCGGACAAGATTCGAAGTTATTGCAGTTGTAATTTAATATATCAAATATCATGCCAAGAACGAAAAATCGGTTAACCCTTTTGGTGGTTGAATAAAAAATAAGCCTTAAATACACTGAAAACATCATACTTGCCAAAGATAACATTTATTATATTAAGTTGTTATAAAAACAATTGGGATTGACTTTCAACAATATGATGATTTTTCAGATAGAGCCAACAGTCATTTCCGGCTGGTTTTTTATCCAAAATGTTCTTGTTGGCATTTTCTCAAACTATACAGAAAAAGATTGTAAATCTCAGTTGCCATATAATTTCAAAAAGCCTGCAACATACTGTGATTAAAAAGTAAATTTATCAAAAAAGACATGTGTCATGTCTCATGATACATAATTGTCTCATGAGACAGTTTTCTGCGCAGACAGTTAATTGCAGTTAAGGAGAATTGAAAACTTACCGTGGACTTATGCTAAGCATCTTAAAATATTCTATGGTTTTCTTCAAGCCTTCTTCAAGTTCTATTTTAGGAATCCAGCCGAGTTTTTCACTTGCCAGAGTTATGTCTGGTTTTCTCTGTATTGGATCGTCTTGAGGGAGAGGAGAAAAAATAATCCTTGATTTTGATTCTGTCAGTTCAATTATTTTTTCAGCAAGTTCAATAATCGTAAATTCTCTGGAATTCCCTATATTAACCGGGCCTACGAAATCGTCGGATCCGTTCATCATTAAGATCATTGCCTCTATCAGATCATCAACATAACAAAAGCTTCTGGTCTGAGAGCCTCTTCCAAAAACTGTAATATCCTGATTTGAAAGTGCCTGAACAATAAAATTGCTTACCACGCGGCCGTCGTTTGGGTGCATTCCTGGCCCATAAGTATTAAAGATTCGGACAACTCTTATATTGACCTTATTCTGCCGGTAATAATCAAAAAAAAGGGTTTCAGCGCATCGCTTTCCTTCGTCATAACAGGAGCGGATTCCGACAGGATTTACATTGCCCCAATAGTCTTCAGTCTGTGGATGAACCTCGGGGTTTCCGTAGACCTCGCTTGTAGAGGCCTGAAGAATCTTTGCCTTTACTCTTTTAGCCAGTCCGAGCATATGAATGGAACCCATAATGCAGGTTTTAATGGTTTTTACCGGGTTATACTGATAATGAACAGGGGAGGCCGGGCAGGCAAGGTTGTAGATTTCATCAACTTCTACAAGAATAGGCTCAGTAATGTCATGTCGTATTAATTCGAAATTAGGCTTTCCTAAAAGATGGGTAATGTTGTGTTTTGTTCCTGTAAAGAAATTGTCAAGACAAAGGACATCATTTCCTTCATTTGTCAGTCTGTCACAGAGATGGGACCCCAGGAATCCCGCACCTCCTGTTACCAGTATTCTTTTGGCCTGGTGGACTTTCATGCGTGACCTTTTTTCAGATGTGAGACAGGGCAGGCTTTCCGATAGGATATACATTAAACCCTATCTCGTATAACCTGTCATGATTCAGAATATTTCTGCCGTCAAAAATAAATGCAGGTTTTACCATGGAATTGTAAATTCTTTCATAATCAAGTTCCTGAAACTGTCTCCATTCAGTCATGACGGCGATGGCATGACTTCCTGATGCTGCTTCATATGGATCTTCAATAAAATCAACTTGCTGACTGATTGACTTAAGGTCGGCTTCTGCATTTTTAAGTGCCTTGGGGTCGGTAATAACAAGATCTGCCTGCTCTTCTACCAGACGTTTGGCTATGTAAATTGCAGGGCTTTCTCTTGTGTCTCCTGTGTCAGCTTTAAAAGCAAAGCCAAACAGGCAGATTCTTTTGCCTGAAAGGGTGTTAAACATGGCAGAAAGCATAGTAATGATAAAATGCTCTTTCTGATATTCGTTTATCTTAACAACACCTTCCCAGTAATCGGCAACTTCGTTCAAGCCGTAATGTCTGCAGATATAGACAAGGTTCAGAATGTCTTTTTTAAAACAGGATCCTCCAAAACCAACGCTGGCGTTCAGGAATCTGTTGCCGATCCTTGTATCCATTCCTACAGCCCTTGCTACCTGAGAAACATCGGCTTCTGTTTTCTCACAAAGTGATCCTATTGAATTTATGGATGATATCCTCTGGGCTAAAAAAGCATTTGCCACAAGTTTTGAAAGTTCACTGCTCCAGATATCAGTTGTGAGTATTCTGTCTTTTGGAACCCAGCCCGAGTAAATTCCAAGGAGTTCGGCACAGGCCCTAAGCCCGCTTTCAGTCTGTCTTGAGCCTATGAGAACCCTGTCAGGATTTTCAAGATCTTTAACTGCAGTGCCTTCGGCCAGAAACTCCGGATTTGAAAGAACTTCAAATTGAACTCCCGTGTTTTCGGAAAATAAAATCCTTTCCATTGCCTGAGCAGTTCTTACAGGCAGAGTGCTTTTTTCAACGATGATTTTATCTGAAGTTGCATATTTCAGTATCTGGCGGGCTGTTTTTTCCCAGTACTGAAGATCTGCCGCCATGCCTGCTCCTATCCCGAATGTCTTTGTCGGGGTATTGACGCTAACAAAGATGATATCCGATTCCTGTATTCCTTTTTCAATGTCTGTGCTGAAAAAGAGGTTGCGGCCACGGGCAGTGCGAACAATATCATCCAAGCCCGGCTCATAAATGGGAAGAGAACAGGAATTCCAATCTGCAATCCTCTCATGATTTATATCTACTACATTGACCCTGTAACCTGGACATTTATAAGCAATCATGGCCATTGTAGGCCCGCCGACATAGCCGGCTCCTATGCATAAAATATTTTTATTATATACGGATTTCAATGCGGACTCCTATCCTGTCAGCACAGTAAATGAGAAATTGTGATTTTCAAGCCTCATACTTTTCTTGACCTTTTTTACTTGATTGTCAAGATGAAACTAACCTGTTAACCGGATAACCGGATTTTATAATAATAAGAGACCTGCCATGGCATTTCTCTTATTAGACAGAGAGTATCTCTTTGTCAGAGGAGTTTGTGATTTACATTTTTATTGACACTTCACTTTGAATAAGGAATAAGAACTAATCGATAAATGTTCATTTTAGTTAGCGGCCGTTACTTCATGAAAGGAAAAAAAATGTCAAGCATCGTAAAAAAAGAAATATGCAAGTGTGAAAAATGCGGGAACGAGGCAGAGATGGAAATTACCTGCACTCTTCCTGATTCACCTTCTACGGCAAATCCGCAAGAAGCCCCACCCAAGAAGCCTCAGAAGATAAAGGGAACAGCCACCTGTTCAACCTGTGGCAATGAAGCCGATATGTGGATTGATTATTAACATTTAATAAAAGGCATGATATGGATGACTGTAAAATCATTCTCAATACCGGGTTAAGGGGAGTAAAGATTGCTCAGACAAGGATCAGTGACGTGGATGGGAATGCAGGAAAGCTCGTTTACAGAGGTTATCTTATTCAGGAACTGGCCTCGAAAGCAACATTTGAGGAAGTTGTCCACCTTCTCTTGTTTGAAAAACTTCCGTCAAAAAAAGAGCTGATGGAATTCAAAAGCTTGCTTGCCGAAAACAGGCAACTTCCCCCGGAAATAATTGCAGCTCTTAAAACCCGACCCCATAATGCCCATCCCATGGATATCATTCAATCAGGAATATCCATGCTTGCAGATCATGATCCGGAAATTTCTGGCTCATCGCGTGATGTTTCTGTCAGAATGGCTGTTCGCCTGGTTGCAAAAACGGGGACTCTGGTTGCAGCCTGGCATCGTATCAGAAAATCGCTTGAGGCTGTAAATCCCGATCCCATGCTGGATCACGCTGCAAACTTTCTGTATATGCTTAACAATGAGCCACCTGATCCAGAGGTTGCCAGATTCCTGGATGTATGCCTGGTTCTTCATGCAGAGCATTCTTTCAATGCTTCAACTTTTGCTGCCCGTGAAGTTGCATCTACCAGAGCCCATATGTACGCAGCAGTTTCTGCGGCTGTTGGCTCTTTGTCAGGAGAGCTTCATGGCGGTGCAAATGCCAGGGTCATGGAAATGCTCATGAATATCGGCGCACTGGATGCCGTTGAGTCCTATGTTCAGACTGAACTCCGTGAGCGCAGAAAAATCATGGGACTTGGTCATGCTGTTTACAATGTAGATGATCCAAGAGCCTTTATTTTAGCTCCAATGTCAAAAATTATGGGTGAAAAAACCGGTGATACACGCTGGTATGAAATGTCCAGGCTTCTGGAGATAAAAGCCAAGGAAGCATTTAAGCAGATAAAGGATATGGAAATAGTTGTGAATGTTGATTTTTACAGTGCTTCACTTTATTATGCCATGGGAATACCTATAGATCTTTTTACCCCTGTTTTTGCTGTCTCAAGGGTTGCTGGATGGGTTACTCATGTTATTGAAGAACAGTATGCAGGGGCTTCTTCCAAACCTGTACTGTACAGGCCTGAGTCCGAATATATCGGTGATTACTGCGGAAAGGACCTATGCCCCTTTATACCTATTGAAGCAAGATAGAAATTATTGTACATGGAAAAAATCAACCTTCTCTTGACATGAACAATAGTGTCAATATAAAAGGAGTCCGTAAGCTAATATAAGCGTTCACGTTGCAATGGTTAACAGCCTTGCAGCCAAAACGACTGGAAAAGTGAACAGAGTTCATCCGGATTAAAATGGTTGCCTGGTTCAGGCTATTGTCTAAATATAACTTTTTGTTTTTAATGGGAGGAAAAACATGGCAGATTATTACATCAATATTTTCATGAACGACGAAAAAATGAAGAAAATCGAAGGAGCCGGCTTAGCGTCCAACGTAATCGACATTGCCGGGAAAAAGGCCATTCAGGTTCCGGTTACAGACAAAGAACAGAAGAAAATTGTCAAAGGCTTTCCTGACCTCGTATTTGATGAAACAAAGGCTGCTGTGCTTCCTGAAAAGGCAGAAACAACACTTCTTGACATAATCTGCAGCATAAAAACCATTGATGCAATGAAGGTCGCAATAATGAAAATTTACAGCCCGCTTGCAGGCAAGGCGCCTAGATCTGCTCAGCGCTAGTTCCATAGCTATTAACTGTAAGAAACCAGTTTCAGAAAACTACAAGGGGATAAAAACAGGTAACATCTTATCCCCTTTTTTATTTGAATGGAAATAATTGATTTAAGCCATCCCTTGCTTGTAAACATGCCTGTTTTCCCCGGTTCAGAACCACCTTCTTTTCAAACCGTATCAACTTTAAAGCATGACGGGTATGCAGAAAAACGTATGACATTTCTCTCGCATACCGGCACACATATAGACGCTCCTTCTCATATCATTGAAGGGGGTTTGACCCTTGATAAGTTTTCAGCAGATAATTTTGTCGGACTAGCCTCTGTCTTGGATTTTTCTTTACATCCCAGACAAACAATCGAGATTGACGATTTAACTCCGAATCGTTATCTTATTGAAAAATGTGATTTTCTTCTGATATGTACGGACTGGAGCCGTTTTTGGGGGAAACCATCTTATTTTACAGGTTATCCTGTGCTTTCCGAAGACAGCGTTGCCTTTCTTGCAGAATTCCATCTGAAGGGAATAGGCGTTGATACGGTTTCAGTGGATAGACCTGAATCTAAAAGATTCCAGGTCCACCGCAGATTGCTGCAACACAATATAATTATAATAGAAAATTTAACCCGGCTTTGTGTTCTGCCGCAATCCGGCTTCATTTTTTCAGCTCTGCCGCTTAAAATTCTTTATGGAGACGGCTCTCCTGTAAGAGCCATTGCCATGATTATATAGGAAACGCTTAAACATGGGAAAGTCATTTTTTGTTGGATTGTAAGGGAAATATGGATTTTAAGGGAGGTTTTATGTCGCAGTTTTTTAGTCGCTCTATCGTGATTGTTTTATTGTTCGCATTTATTTTTAATGTCGGGCCTGTTCTTGCCGAAGGGAAAAAAGACATGGGAGGCTGGGAAAGAAAAGGCAAATATGACAAGCTTTATGTTCCGAGTGAAAGAGACAGCCTCAAGGGAACTGTTGTAGGTTTCAAAGAAATCATCCCTTTTCCAGGAATGTCTCCTGGGGTTGCAATTATAGTGAAAGACCAGCAAGGAGATGTTGTTACTGTTCACCTTGGACCAAGGTGGTTTGTTGACCCAAAGGCAACCGGAATCAAAAAAGACGACAAGGTAAAAGTAAAAGGAGTCTGGGCAGAAATTAACAATGAAGACATCGTAATGGCATCAAAAATCTCAAAAGGGGATTCCTCTGAATACAAGCTGCGTCTGACAAAGGATGGAACTCCATTCTGGACAATGACAAATGAAGAAATTGAGCGGGAAAGAGCAAAAAAATAAAGGAAATCATATTAATGACATTCTCAGAACAGAGTCTTCCATCAAATTTTATCAGAAACATAATCATTGAGGACATTCGAACTGGTAAATTTAATAGAAGTATAATGACCAGGTTCCCCCCTGAGCCTAACGGTTATCTTCACATAGGCCATGCAAAATCTATATGCCTTAATTTTGGTCTTGCTGCCGAATTTAAAGGGGTCTGCAACCTCAGGTTCGATGACACAAACCCTGACAGAGAAGATGTTGAATATGTCGAATCTATCAAGGAAGATGTCAGGTGGCTTGGTTTTGACTGGGAAGACCGTCTTTATTATGCTTCGGATTATTTTGAACGACTCTATGATTTTGCCGTAAGGCTCATTAAAAAAGGCAAGGCTTATGTGTGCAGTTTAAGCGCGGATGAAATCAGGCGTTACAGGGGAACTTTGACTGAGCCCGGCACACAAAGCCCTTACAGGAACCGCACCATACAAGAAAATATAGATCTTTTCACAAGAATGCGTGAAGGAGAATTCCCTGATGGTGCTCATGTTCTGAGGGCAAGAATCGACATGGCGTCACCCAACATAGTCATGAGGGATCCGGCGCTTTACAGAATCAGGCATGCTTTTCACCACAGAACCGGCAACAAATGGTGCATTTATCCGATGTATGATTTTACACATTGTCTCTCGGATTCCATCGAAGGCATTACACACTCGGTATGCACTATCGAATTCGAAAACAATAGGCCTCTCTATGACTGGGTTCTGGATGAACTTGAGACAGAATGCCATCCTCAGCAGATAGAGTTTGCAAGGCTTAATCTGACATACACCGTTCTAAGCAAGCGAAAGCTTATAGAACTTGTTGAGAAGGGTTATGTATCAGGATGGGATGATCCAAGGCTGCCATCTATTTCAGGCCTAAGGCGAAGAGGTTACACTCCTGAAGGAATAAGAAATTTCTGTGAACGCATAGGTGTTGCCAAAAAGGACAGCACTGTAGATATTGCACTTCTGGAACACTGTGTCCGTGAAGATCTGAATGACAGGGCCCCTCGTGTGATGGCTGTTCTCAGACCAATTAGGGTTGTAATTGACAATTTCCCGGACAATGAAGTCGAGATGCTTGAGGCTCCATATCATCCGGACAATCCCGAAATGGGCTCAAGGAAGCTTCCATTTTCAAAATTTCTTTATATCGAAGAAGATGACTTCATGGAAGATCCGCCAAAAAAATTCTTTCGACTTACCCCGGGGCGGGAAGTGAGGCTCCGTTACGCTTATTACATCAAGTGCGATCGTGTGGTAAGAGACGACAATACCGGTAAAATAATTGAACTGCACTGTACGTATGACCCTGAAACGAAGGGTGGGGGTGCTCCGGATGGCAGAAAAGTCAAGGCAACCCTTCACTGGGTTTCTGCTGAACATGCTATAAAAGCAACAGTCCGTCTGTATAATTATTTATTTAGCAGGCCAGATCCTGAAGGATCAAGGGAAGGAGCTGATTTTAAGGATTTTATAAATCCTGACTCCATGGAAACTCTTGCAAACTGCAGGATTGAGCCTGGACTTGCAGATGCTGTGCCATCAAGTTTCTATCAGTTTGAGCGTCTTGGTTATTTCTGCGTAGATTCTCTTGATTCAACCAGTACCAATCCAGTCTTTAACCGTACGGTAAGCTTAAAAGATGAATGGGTCAAAATCCGCAATAAATAGAAAGAAATGGGTGTTGTGTGCTATGGAAAAACAATTTTTAATAGACGATTTGAAATTTGGTGAATCCTGGAGGCTGTTCAAAATTCTGGGAGAGTTTGTCGATGGCGTGGAATCTCTTACCGATATTGGTCCGGCAGTCAGTTTTTTTGGTTCTGCTCGCGTAAAACCAGAAGAGACTGTTTATCAAAAAGCCGAATATCTTGCAGGACTCTTTGCAAAACACAAGTTTTCTGTCATTACAGGCGGTGGTGGCGGAATCATGGAAGCAGCCAACAAGGGGGCTGCCGAAGCAGGAGGAAAATCCATAGGCCTGAACATCATCCTTCCTCACGAGCAAAAGCCCAACCCTTATGCCAATATCACCCAGGAATTCAAATACTTTTTTATACGAAAGGTAATGTTTGTGAAATACGCTATGGCTTATGTTATTTTCCCTGGTGGTTTTGGGACGCTGGATGAGCTCTTTGAAGCTGTTACCCTCATACAAACGAAAAGGATAAGGCCTTTTCCTGTAATCCTGGTTGGAACCGATTACTGGAGCGGGCTGATCAAATGGATAAGATCCAATCTCGTGAAAGATAAATTGATTTCACCAGACGACATAGAAATCCTGAGGGTCATGGATGATCCCGAGGCTATAGTTAAAACAATAAAAAAGATGGTGATATTATAACTGATTTTTTACAGCGAAAATTTTGTAGCCTGAATATAGCTGGAAGCATATCTATATAGATTATAAAAGTTTTTATATATAAAGCTCTGATTCTTGGGAGTTTAGGGTGAAGACAACCTTCAGGCAGCAAAGCCTTGAGGCAGCTCTTCACTGCTATGCCTTTTTCTAAATTGGAGGGCATTGCCAATCATGGCTCTTGCCCAGGCTGGAGTACCCATGGCATGGACATGAGTGTAAGTGGCAAGAGTGTTTTTATAACAAATTCCGTCCCTGTGGTTCATTATTCCAACCCCCCTTTTCATGGAGAAAACGAGCCTGCATTCGCTGGTCTCAGTGAAAGTCTTGACCCACGAATAATGGAATTCGTGACCCCGGATTTCACTTCCTTTTTCAAAAAAAGGATTGTCTCCATGAACTGTAACTATGGTATAGCCATGCCCCTGTGGTCTTTTATTGAGCCCGAAAACAACCGGTAATACCCCTGCCATAGGGTATGCGATTCCATCGAGAATAATTTCTTCACCCAGATAAATCAGCCCACCACATTCTGCATAGATGGGAAGACCGTCTTCAGCCAGTTTCTTTACGTCAGACTTGAATGAGATGTTTCGAGCAAGCTCTTTTGCATGTGTTTCAGGAAATCCCCCGCCTATATACAACGCGTCAATATCAGGCAGTTTTTCTTGGGAAAGAGGGCTTAAATAGATGATTTCAGCTCCTTCAGAAATCAGAGCCTCTATATTTTCAGGGTAATAGAACTGAAAAGCAGAATCCCTGATGATCCCTATGCGCGGTTGCCTGCCCGGTTTGTCATCCATTGGCCCGGAAAGATCCATGCCAGTAGACAGTTCAATCGGAATTGCCCGGTTTGCAATATTTTCAATCTGTTCCATGTTCAGATACCGCTTTGCCATGTCTGAGGCAATCTGAATCGAGCCTTTTGCCCAGTCATGTTCTGCAGATGGAACAAGTCCCATGTGACGCTCTGGAAATATCTGGCTGTCTATGACAGGCAATGCTCCAACAACAGGAATTCCGCAATGATATTCTATGGATTTTTGCAGAATCTGTTCGTGCCTAGTTCCTGCTACCCTGTTCAAAACAATGCCTTCTATCCTGACTTCGGGATCGAAATGCATGCACCCCAGTACCACTGCTGCCATGGTACGGGTTACCTTGGTGCAATCCAGGCAGAGTATGACAGGAGTATGAAGAAGTTTTGCGAGCTCTGCAGTGCTGGTTGTGCCTTTTATGTCGATGCCGTCGTAAAGCCCTCGGTTGCCTTCTATTACAACAATCCCTGAAAGCTGTCTGCTGTGTTTGATAAAAGATGAAAGGATTTGTGTCTGATCAAGAAGGAAGGAGTCGAGATTGTAACAGGGCTGGCCAGCCGTAAGGGCAAGCCAGCCTGCATCAATATAGTCAGGGCCTTTTTTGAAGGGTATTACAATTTTGCCTTGTCGTTTCCATGTGCCTATGACACCGATTGACAGGATAGTCTTGCCTGATCCACCCCTTAAAGCGGAAATGATTATTCTTGAAGATTTCACTTACTGATATGTTTCAGAGAAAAACCTGATTCTCTCTAAGCTTCGTCTTCTGCAGCAGCTTGCTTTCCTGTGCCTTTAAGGCCAATAAGAGTGGTGCTGCCGCTTGACCAGTATTCAAGGGTGCCTTCTCTTACCATTTCGTTGATCAGGTTTTTTACTTCCCTTGGTTTTGCATTAGGAAGGATTTCATTGAAATCCTTAAGATAAAATTTTGATTTTGATTTTGATTTTTTTATCAAATAATCCACTACAGTCTTTTTGTCAGCTTCATTAGCCATTTTTTAGCCTCATATTTGAGTTCTATCTGAGGGGGTTTTATCCCTCAGATAGAAAGTGTAGTGCATAATTAAAACTTGAACTGAGTCGTATGACGCCAAGTATAATATGCAGGATCCCTGAAATCATCAATAAGATGATGAGTAAAGGGGAGTTCGCATTTTTCAAAGAATCTTTCCCATCCTATACGCTCTGCCCATTCACCTACCCGCTCATATTTTTTTGCATTGGCAGCATAAACATCTACGATCTTTTTGATTGTTGACGCTGTTGTAGGCCATCTTGGAGCTTCATTGGGAATAAAGGCTACAACAACTTTTGAAAATGCCGGTCTGCTAAGCCTGTTTGATACTTTTCCACCAACCATGAGAACTATGCCGTCACCGACATCATCTGTTATTGGCAATGACGGGCACATGGTATAGCAGTTGCCGCAGAACATGCATCTTTCATTTTTAATTGCAACGCTGTTTACTGTCTTTCCATCCGGAAGCTCAACCTTTGAAGGACGAATCGCTGCTGTAGGACAGGCTGCAATTGCAAGAGGAATCTCGCACATCTTGTCCAGATATTCATGGTCCAGAATGGGTGGTTTGCGGTGATAGCCAAGAATAGCAATATCAGAACAGTGAACGGCTCCGCACATATTGAGACAGCATGCAAGTGAAACTCGGACATGTGCAGGCATTCTCATGTTTTTGAATTCATCGAACAGGACATCCATGGTTCCCTTAACCGGGCCTGATGCATCAGTTGCAGGTGTGTGACAGTGAATCCAGCCCTGGGTATGAACTATGTTTGTAATGCCTGAGCCAGTGCCGCCCACAGGAAACTTGAAAGAGCCGCCTGCAAATTTACGGCTTTCAAGATCAGCGATCAAAGGAGCCACCTTTTCTTTCTTGTCAACCATAAATTCTATGTTGTTACGGGTGGTAAAGCGGACATAACCGCCACAGTGCTTGTCAGCAATTTCGCAGATTTCACGTATATGGGTACAGCTCATAAGACGTGCTCCGCCTGCCCTTACTGTGTAAACTTCATCACCTGTTTCAGAAACATGAACAAGAACCCCAGGCTGAAGGATTTCGTGATACAGCCATTTCCCTTTATTAGCTTTGATGACAGGTGGATAGAATTCTTCAAAATGCTTTGGACCAATATCCGTAATTCTGTCTTCCATCGGCTTGTCAGGATTGTAACCTGATGAAATAAATGCCATTGTTGTTACCCCCTATCTCTGATGGTATTTTCTGAATTCGTTGATATCACGATCAAAACCGCCCTCTACCTCTTCTTCTTTCCAGAAAATATAAGGATTGTGGCGAGGTTCCTGGACATGCTGCGGCACTGGATCGATATTGGTGACCTCAAGCAGTTTCTGGAAACCCTGACGTTTGATCAATTCACCTAAGCGCTCACGGTTCTTGCCTTCTTCCATCCACCAGTCCCATACACTTTCAATTACTTCTTTGATTTCATCATAGGGCTCTTCGACTTTTACAAAAGGAACGAGAAGGGATCCCATCTGGGCACCATCAAGAATTGGTGCTTTTGCACCGACAAAAATCGAAAGTCCAGTTTCCTGACCAATTCTCAGGGCTCTTGGCATAACATTGATGCAGTGCATGCAGCGGGTGCACTCTCTGTTATCAATTACGAGTTTTCCGCCGTCCATCCACATGCATTTGGTCGGGCAAAGGTCAATCACTTCTTTTGCAATATCAAATTTACCCCAGTCACGGCCTGCATGAGCACCTGCATTGGGTTTAAATTCGCCACCGATATAAGCCTTAACTGCTGCCTGGTCAATCCGGATGTCGTCTTTCCAGGTGCCTATAAAAGACATGTCTGCTCTTGCAATGGAAGCAACGCAACCGTTGGGGCAGCCGTCAAATTTGAATTTGAATTTATAAGGGAAAGCCGGGCGATGCAGCTCATCCTGATAATCCATCGTCATTGCATAACAGAGGGCCTGGGTATCATAACAGGCATATTCACACCTTGATGAGCCTATGCAATCGGATGGGGTTCTAAGATTCGATCCAGAACCTCCAAGATCCTGTCCAAGGTTGTGAGTCAGTTCATAAAAAATTTCTTCAAGCTGTGGGGTGGTTGTGCCGATGAAAATAATATCACCTGTTGAGCCGTGCATGTTGGTCAACCCACTGCCGCGCATCTGCCACAGATCACAAATTTTTCTCAGATATTCAGTGTTATAATACTTTCCACCCGGCTGAGCTACTCGGACGGTGTGAAAATGAGCAACAGATGGGAATTCATTTGGCTGGTCGCAATATCTTCCGATAACTCCGCCGCCGTATCCAAACACTCCAACAATACCACCGTGCTTCCAGTGGGTTCTGCCGTGCTTATAGGTGAGTTCCATCAAACCAAGAACATCTTCGCAAACATCCACAGGAATCTGGAATTCAATCCCTTTTTCATTTTTGGCTCTGTATTCGGCTTCCTGCTTTATGTCGGACACCCAACTAGGCCATGGGCCAGATTCAAGTTGGTCCAACAATGGGGTTGCATGTTTTGCCATCGTTTTACCTCCAATATGATTAATATTTAACAATCTATTGCTGTTACAAAAAAAAGCGTTTACTTAAGCTGGAGTGTTGAAGGTCACCTCCTTTCATAATTTGTGGTGATTGGCGGACGTAAAAAGGTTTTTCAACCTAAATTTCAAATCGCTGCAATTTAAATCAAGGATCAGATATAAAATCAATCTTTCTGTTTGTCAATGAAAAAGGCAAAGTTGTCACATGGGAAAATTGGTTTTTACAGTGATAATACATCAAATAATTCTAAGGAGTGAACGGCCAATTCTTTTCTTATAATATGAAGTTCCGATGAATCAGGGTTGTATGAATCGACTACAGTCGCACAGGTTTCTGATAAACCGGAAAAAGATAAAAGAGATGCATATTTTTTGAATTTATAGCTCCATAATGGGCTTTTTCGTGACAGTCCGTCATAAAATCCCAGAACCGTTGCCTTGACAGCCTCTGAACCAGCCCATACAGTTTCTCCGATCCCGTCTAGCCTGTCGAGTCTTGTCCTTATGGACAGGTTGACAAGAAAAAAAAGCATTGCCTCAAGGATTGTGTCTTCATCCTTATCAGAGGTTTCAAGGAGGGATCCGAAGTTTCTTGCAGTTATGAGTCTTAACTGAAGAGAATTATCCGAACAGTTTACAATGAAGTCTCCTGCTGCATGATGCCATGGGTATATTTGTCCGAAAGTCTCTATATCATAATAACAGGTCAGTATCATGGCAATTTGTCTGTAAAGTTGCAGGGTCTGCTGAGGGTTCAGAAACCAGTTTTCTTTTTCCTGATCCCATACCCTGATTTTATATTTACCATCCTGATTATCGAAGGAAATATGAAATTCATGAAAAGCCTGAAACCATTCTCCCATAAACATTTTAATTTCATATTTTTCTGTTTTTACTTCACCATATTCATAGACTTTAGGCAGAAATGAACAGGCATTGGACAAATTCAACCTGTTGATTATTATAACTTCATGATTTATAAGGGCTTTTCCGTAACAAGATATTGCCACATTCACAACCCACTGGAAAGTTTCCCCCTTCAATAAGGTTTCAACCATGCACGGATGATATAATTCGCCATGCTTTACCAGGAAAATCTTTATCTCTTCAATGTCCTTATAGCAGAATTGATCCTTATTTTTCATGGTTAAGGAATTGGTTATGACTCTGTACTCATCTTTTTCAAGAAACTGCTGAACAGCGGTAAAATAATCCCCGTAAGTCAGGAAATCAGTACTCTGTTCATTTTCTCTTAGATTTTTGTTGGGTACATACAAGGGGAACTGAGAGCGCCAGACGGAACAATCCTTTTCAACGGCTTCAGAAACAGAAGATAGAAAAAATTTTATATCCACTTTCTGCTTAAAACCTTAACGCTTCTATTTCATTGCGGATTTCAGCCGCAACTTCATACCCCAATTCCACTGCCCTGTCACAGTGTTTTGAAGCCAGAGCATTCTCTCCTTTTTCCAGATAGGCAATAGCCAGGTTGTTATGGACTACTGCGAAATCAGGTTCGATATTGAGTGCCTTAAGATTGGTTTCAATGCATTTATCTATCATGCCTTTCATTAGATAGGCATTGGCAAGGGTTGCAAAAGCCTGAATATATCTGAAATTAAAGTGAGTTGCCTTTTCAAGCGCTATGATAGCCTCATCAACATTTCCTCTTTGCAGTTCAATAAAACCAATATTGCCATAACCTTCTGAAAAACCAGGCCTGACCTTGATGGCTGCTTTATTGTAGGAAAGACTCTGATTCAGATCCCCCCTGTGAAGGCTTATCCCTCCCAGTTGAACATAAGCTTCGGCCAGGCTGGGGCTGCAATCAATAGCAGTTAGCAGCTCCTTTTCAGCTTCTTCAAACTTTCTTTGCCCAAGAAGAGCCACTGCAAGATTATAGTGGGTTGTGCCGCATTCAGAATTCTGTAAAATTGCTGCTTTTTGAATAGCAATATAGTCTTCCGCATTTTTTACTTTTTCCATTGGATAAAATCCTTTATAATCAAAATTGACGGCATCGTAAAAAGGTCGGATGCTGCGTTGCACTGCATCCTTCGTCATTGCGGCGTACCATAAGTACGCCTCATTCCTCAGGATTTGTGCGCCTTGCCTGCGGCCTTTTTACAAAGCCGTCCGAATATTGACTTTTTACGAGTTCATCAAAATTATAGGTTATGAATTATTACTATCATAATATTATTTTTCTGTCCATTGGCTGTTAATTTTTGAAAATATCGATGTGGATGCATCTAACTCACGACTAATGCAAAAAATCAATTTTTTAGGAGAAAGCATGAAACAAAATGGAAATACCATGGAAGTCTGCATGAATCAGCCGTTTTTATCCGAAGACATTGTTCCGGAAACTGAAATCAATTCCAGGATTCAGCAGCTTCAGTCGATACTTTCAAAGGATAATATAGATGCCGCAATTATTGTTCAGAACTCAGACCTTTATTATTTCTCGGGAACCATACAGCAGTCCCAGTTATACATTCCAGCATCAGGCAGTCCTCTGCTCATGGTAAGAAAGAGTATAGAGAGGGCAATGTCAGAATCCAGTATCAAAAACATTGTTCAATTCAATAGCCCAAGGCAGGTGCCTGATATCCTGAAGGCTCATGGACTTTCCGTTCCCAAAGCTCTTGGCCTAGAAATGGATGTAATTCCAGCTCAGATCTATCTGAATTTTCAGAGTCTTTTTGGGAATACAAAAATAGTGGACATAGCCGGTTCCATACGGCACATCCGTGCTGTCAAGTCGCCTTATGAAATCGAAAAGATACGCGAAGCTTCAAGAAGAGCGGATCAGGTAGCAGGCTACATTCAGGAAGTGCTAAAAGAAGGCATGACTGAAGTAGAGCTTGCAGGTATGATTGAGGCTCGTGCCAGAAAACTGGGGCATCAGGGCATCGTCAGAATGAGGCTCTGGGGCAGTGAGATGTTTTATGGCCATCTAATGTGTGGTGCATCAGGGGCAGTGGAAAGTTATCTGGCATCCCCGACAGGCGGACTCGGGGTAAGTACAGCAATATCTCAAGGGGCTGGTTTTGGAAAAATAAGATGCCATGAACCAATTCTGCTGGATTATGTTTTTGCCTATAAAGGCTATCTGTCTGATCACACTAGAATATTTTCAATAGGCGATATTCCAGATGACTTGATCATGGCTCATGGCGCAATGATTGAAGTTCATAATGCAATTGCAAAAGATGTCAAGCCAGGCGCGAATGCAGGCGAACTTTATTCCATTGCGATAGAACTTGCTGAAGAATATGGATATTCAGGGAATTTCCTGGGTACAGGAGAAACCCGCATACGTTTTGTAGGGCACGGCCTGGGGCTTGAACTGGACGAATATCCTTTCATTGCTGCAGGCCAGGATACGCTTCTGCAGGAAGGGATGACTATAGCTCTCGAACCTAAGCTGATATTTCCTGGAAAAGGCGTTGTAGGAATTGAAAACACTAATCTCGTAACAAAAGATGGGCTGGAGAAGCTTACACTGTTTGAGGAAAAGGTTACAGTCCTCTAAATTTAACAGCCCAGTAAAGAGTCACGTTCCAGAACCTGCGAAAACAAAAACACAATACGGGAAAAAGCATACGCTTCTTCCCGTATTGGAAAATTGCCATGCGGACTTATGGTTTTAACGTTTAGAGAACTGATACCTGGCCCGGGCACTACGCTGGCCATATTTCTTGCGTTCTTTGCATCTTGAATCGCGTGTTACAAAACCGGCTTTTTTTAATGGCTGTCTTAGATCAGGATCAGCCAAAATCAATGCTCTGGTAATTCCATGACGGATAGCGCCTGCCTGGCCGTTAATGCCTCCGCCAAGAACACGAATCATGACATCGAAGGACTCAAGATTATTGGTCAGAATCAACGGTTGAAAAACCATTGCCTTGGCTGCTGCAACTGAAAAATAATCATCTACCGGCTTCTGATTCACCATAATGATCCCTTTTCCGGGCTTTAGCCACGTTCTGGCGATGGCAGTTTTCCGTCTTCCTGTTGCATAGTAAACGTTTTCCATGTCCAAATATTTCCCTGTATTTTAGAAGATGAAATTTATTTTATAAAGCAAGCTCAATTGGCTGCTGAGCCTCATGAGGATGCGTGTCACCAGTATAAACCTTCAATTTACTGAGCATCTTGGCTCCAAGGCTGTTCTTCGGAAGCATTCCTTTGACCGCTATTCGAATTATATCCTCAGGTTTTTTGAGCAAAAGCTTTTCAGCAGTAATGGACTTTATTCCACCTGGGTATCCGCTGTGCCGGTAATAGGTCTTTTGTGCCCATTTGTTTCCAGTAAGTAAGATTTTTTCAGCATTGATGACAACTATCCAGTCTCCCATATCAGAATGAGGAGTAAACAGTGGGTTGCATTTTCCCCTCAAACGGGCGGCAACTGCTGATGCCAGCCTTCCGAGCACAGCTCTCTGGGCGTCAACAACATACCATCTGCCAGGATTATCCAATTCATTTGCACTGCATGTATATTTTTTCACGGACTTTATTCTCCTGAAAAGTAATAAAACAAACTTTTCATACTTATTTCATTAAACTTATTCTGTCAACAAAAAACTGAAGCTTATCTTCCCTTTTTAAAATCATCCATGTTCAGTGCGGTTAGTTAAAAAGCGAAGTTCTGTTTTTCCTGGCACAAAAATCCGGCTTGGTGCTCTTTTCGGCAAAATAGCAGGTATCACATTTATCATGGACATCACCAGGGCAGCCCCATAGGGCAAAGACTGAATCAGCATCACTGCAACCCAGAGAAGTATTTCGGGGTTGTCTGTTCCATGCCTGGCTATAATGGCTGCTGAAGAAATACAAAATGCCAAGAAAATAGCCATTTCTTCCCAGGCCATCAACATGCCTTTTACCACGGCCGTTTGATTTTCGCATTTCGGAGTTCGCAGGAAAGGCTGGTCTGAAGTCATAAGCCCCGTAAGCATGGCCTTTCCTATGGTATGGCTCAAAGCCATCCCTGCAATTGCTGCAGCAATACGCTGTTTCATGCTGCAATTAACCCTCGATTTATAAAGCCAGAAGAAGTGAACCAGCCTGAAAATAAAAACTGCCAAAGCCGGAAGCAAAAGAATATACAGCGGTTGACCAAAATACCTTGGAAGTGAGATCACTGCGGCAACCCAGAACAATGCTGCCCATGTAATGATTACATTCAAGGCATCGCCGAACCACGGAAACCAGCCTGTTGCAAAATGATATTTTTGTCCTGGTGTTAAGCCTGATTCCTTATTCCACGGCAATAATTTTCTCCAGTGGCGTTTTATGATTTGTACAGCACCGTAAGCCCAGCGGAATCTCTGGCGTTTGTATCCTGCAAAAGAATCTGGAGTCAAGCCATGTCCGAAACTTTGGCTCACGTATACAGCTTCGTATCCTGCATTCATAAGTCTCAGGCCGAGCTCGGAATCTTCGCATATACACCACTCACCCCAGTTGCCGACAGCCTCAAAAGCTTGCTTTCTGATGAGAGTCATTGTTCCGTGCTGAATTATGGCGTTTCGCTCATTTCTGTGTATCATCCCGATCTGAAAGAAGCCATGGTATTCAAAATTACACATTTCCTTGAAGAAATTGCCTTCCCATTCACGATGGTCCTGAGGAGCCTGAACAAAACCCACTTTCAGTTTGTCAAAATATGGTACAAGGGACTTGAGCCAATCCGGTCTTACAATATAGTCACTATCGACTATTCCTATTATTTCAGCGTCTTTTGCAGTAACATTCAGCGCATAGTTTAATGCCCCTGCCTTATATCCAGGCCATTTTCCGAGATGGAAAAACCTGAACTTTTCGCCTAGCTTTTCGCAGTAATCACGAACCGGCATCCAAAGATCATCGTCTGTCGTATTGTTATCGATTACCAGCACCTCATAATTCGGATAATCGAGTTTGTCCAGACTGTCAAGAGTCCTTGCAACCATGTCCGGTGGCTCGTTACATATGGCAAGATGAAGAGAAACCTTGGGAAAGCGTCTTGCTGTTTCAGGCAGCAGAGGGGTAAAAACCCTCTTTAACCCCTTTGGCCAGAGCATTTCGGACATTTCAAAGGCATTTATCAAAACAACGATGAGAAGTCCTGCCTGCATGGGAAGCAAAAAGCCCCAAATCAATGTTTCTTTGGGGAGAAGCTCATGAAGCCAAGGAGTGAACAGAATCCAGACCATTGCGGAAATACTGATCTGAATTACCATTGCAAAGAAAAGTTGTCCGTTGAAAGGCTGGTCCTGTTTCCTCTTCAGATACATTGACATGGGAATGATCCCAAGGAAGACAGATAGGAACAAGGGGAGGTAAGACACTTCCTTTACCGGTCCTTCGAGTGCAATCTTAAGATTTCTTTCCTTGTCAAATATGCCCCAGTGAGCACCCATCACACCTTCGAGATCAACTTTCCAGGGCTGATCGAAAGCCTCCATTATAAAATAATCAATCTTAAGCTCTTTGGCCAAATTGAAAAAGCCACGCAAAAACAGGGTTTCATTAACGGTGCTGGGTTTTGCCGGGCCGCGCCTCTCCCCATGGCTTGGCCATCCTACTTCTGCCAGAACTACATGCTTGTCGGGATAGGCTTGCTGAACCTGCCTGTATCGATCCACAACCCAGCCAAGTGAATGCTCCAGCGGAATTTTTTCCCAGTAGGGAAGAATATGTATTGCAATATAGTCCACATTTTTTGCCAGATCAGGATTATTGATCCAGATATCCCATGGCTCAGCGGTGCTTACGGGGCATGGAACCTGTTCGCGGACCCGCCTTATATATTCTATTAATTCTTTTACTTTTAAATCTCCTCGAAGAACGGATTCATTTCCTACGATCACCCTCTTTATTGTTGACGGATAGGTTGTGGCATTACGAATCAGGTTTCTGATTTCCTTTTCGTTACGATCCATGTTCTGATCCAGCCATGCTCCTGCAGTAACGTTTAAACCATACCTGACAGCCATACCCGGGATATTCTCGAAACCATCTCCTGAAGAATATGTTCTTACATCTCGCACAACACCTCTTAACATCTTGAGATCACTGTCGATCTGGTCTGGAGTAGGATATATGTGCACCATGGGGTTCTGTCCCTTGTGATAGGGACTGAAAGAAACACCAGCGATCTTTTCTGTCCAGGAAGGCGCAGGAGGTGCAGGCCTATTAAGTGTCAACCATATGGCAAGGTTTGCCGAAATAACCAGAAAAAATATAATCAACTTTGTCTTAAGCATAGTTTCACCGCTTTTTATATCCCTGATGGAAGTAACATCCCTAATTAATAACATATCAAACTTTATTCTGAACCGTAAAAGGCCATCTTCATAACCTTATATAATATTCCAGCTTTAACAGAGAGTCAAGATTTCAGTAAAGTTTCTTTAGTGGTGAAGAATATCTGATCTGATAAATTAGCGACAAATTTCTTTTTCAAAGGTAATCAGGAAATGGTCATTGTTCAAGAAGGTAATCACTCCAAACAATAAATTTTAAACAAAATCTCATAATTGACCATTCAAGATGATTGGGTTATTATGAATCATAAAATACCGCGCTGAAAACTGACTTCAATGCGAGAACATTCAAGGTGTAATTATGAAAATCAGGTTTAATATTTTTTTCATTTTTTTGATTGTACTGCTTGTGTCCTGCGCTCAAAAAAAAATCATTGTTTCTGAAAAACATCCCAGGGTCGAAATGGTTCAGCCTGTCATCCAGCCTGACCCGGGTGATGGTATTTTTTTCCAAGCAGTAAAAAAGCATGATGAAAAATCCTATTCCAGTGCGCTCGAAGATTTTAATAGATATTTATCAGGCTTTCCGGCTGGCCCGAGAATTCCCGAGGTATTGCTTCGCATAGGAAGCATTCATGCTGCTATGGATAAACCAAGGCTTGCAATTCCGTTTTATGAGCGCTTGATTTCCAGATACCCGGGCAGCCCCCTTGTCCATGAGGCTCAGGCTGGATTGTTGAAAGCATTATTTAATGCAGGGGATTTTAAAAAGGCAATAGAATTGGGGCAGATTCTTGAGAAAAAAAACCTGCCTGAAGGTCACAGAAGGACGACTTCCGAAATAATGGCAGATGCCTATCTCAACCTAGGCAAGCATGTTGAGGCAGTTTATTACTATTCAAATCTTCTCGAAAAATCAACAGGTAATGATAAAACAAGATTGTCAAGGAAGTTTGGTGAAACCATATCGCTGCTTTCTGCTTCAGAGCTTTTCTCTTTGCTGAAACGGTTGGGAGCTTCTGATTCAAAGGCAGAAATTCTGTTACAGATTGCTAAGATCAGCATTGAATCCGGAAATGACGAAGAAGCCTATGCTGCACTCGCCGCATTGTCAGAACAGTTTCCCGGGCATGCAACATCCGCCCTGGCTTCTCAGTTGCTAAATTCATTGAAAAAACGTTCAGATTCCAGGCGCCATGCCGTTGGATGTCTGCTGCCGCTTTCAGGGCTATATGAATCATATGGGAAGAAAGCCCTGAAAGGAATCGAGCTGGCACACAACCGATTTACTCTTCATAACCCTGACACCCCCGTAAACCTGATAATCAAAGATACTGAATCTAATAATGAAAAAACCGTCTTTGCGGTTAAAGAGCTTGCGGAAGAAAGAGTTGATTCAATCATAGGCCCTATTGCTACAGCGGATATTGCTGCAATTGAGGCCCAGAAATACGGGATTCCCATCATCACTCTGACCCAGAAAGATCAGATCACAAATACAGGAAGCTGGGTTTTCAGGCATTTCATCACACCTCTGGCACAGGTAAGCGCAGTATCATCTTATGCAGTAAAAAAACTAGGACTTAGTCGCTTTGCTATTCTCTACCCTGATGAGCCTTATGGAATCAATTTCATGAATCTCTTCAGGGATCAGATTGTATCTGAAGGTGCCACAGTTGTGAGGATAGAATCTTATGATCCTGCTGCGACAGATTTCAGGGAAACCCTGAAAAGGCTTTCTTCAAGGTATTCTCCTGTTCCTGAAAACCGTAAGTCTCCTAAAATTTCTAAAAGAAAGGGGATGGATGGCTCAGCTTCAGGAAAAGATGAGATACATCTGCCTGTGGATTTTGAAGCGCTCTTTATACCAGACACCCCACATAAACTGTCTGTCATTGCACCACAACTCATTTATGGCAATCTGAGGCCTGCTTATCTGATAGGAACAAATCTCTGGAATTTGCCAAGACTTATCAGCAATTCTGGTCAATCTGTTCAAGGAGCCATAATCCCGGAGGGTTTTTTCCCTGAAAGCGCATCAGAAAAAGTTCAGGTTTTTGTACGCGCGTTTCATGAAGCCTTCAATGAATCTCCCGGATATGTAGAAGCGGTTTCCTACGATACTGCTCTCATGATGTTTAATGTCCTGAAAAACACTAAGAATAATTCCAGAAGCTCAATCAGGGAAGAACTGCTTAAAACAACCGTTTTCCCAGGAGTTACAGGCAGTTTTCACTTTAATCACAATCGTGAAGCTGAGAAAAAACTGTTTATACTGCAGTTCAGAGGCAAACGATTTGTGGAGGTAGCCCGCCCTGAGTTATAAACCCATTCAAGTTTTTGTGCTTTTGTTTTATTGGTTATTATGCACCCAATCTATTTAGCTTATTTAGTTCTGACTTCAGGTGTTTTTACTGCAGGTCTTCCTTATGCTTTATTATATTCGAAAATCACGGGCCGCTACAAAAAAAATTTTTCGCAACGAGTTGGACTTTTTCCTTCCAGCCTCGTGCTTCCGGTAAAAAGATCTACTAGAATATGGCTTCATGCAGTTTCAATGGGGGAAGTAACTGCTGCTGTTCCCATAATTGAAGCCATCCGGAAGTCTTCACCCGGTTTTTCGATAATACTTTCAACATCTACTGAACATGGGCAGGGTTTAGCAAGATCAAGACTTTCATCGGATGTATCTTGTATTTATGCACCTGTTGACTTTGTTTTTTCAGTAATATCTGTCCTTGAAAGAATAAAACCCGATATTCTGGTTTGTTTAGAGACCGAATTGTGGCCTAATCTGTTGATGGCAGCTAATTTGATGGGAATTAAAACTGCAATAGTAAATGGCAGGATATCGTCTAGAACAATAAAAAGTTATATGAAGATTCGTCCGCTCATGAAGGAAGTTCTTGGAAGAATAGATGCTTTCAGTATGATAAATGCAATTGATGCAAAGCGGATACAAGACATTGGAGCAAGTCCGGAAAAAATAGTGATCAATGGAAATGCTAAATTCGATCTCATGCTTGAACGCTCAGGCACTGGAGTGAAGGAGAAAATCCAGCAAATTCTTAAATTGAATGGGAGAGAAATGGTCTTCATGGCTGGGAGCACGAGACCTTCGGAAGAAGAGGTTATTCTGGATGCTTATCAGAAAATAATTCAAAAACTGCCTGAAACTATACTGATAATAGCCCCGAGACATACAGAAAGAGCAGATCAGATTCAAAAAATAATAAGCCAAAGGGGTCTTCAGTGCCGGCTTCGCACAGATCTTGAAAAATCTGAAGAACCGAGAACTGCTCCAATCATCATAATGGATTCCATGGGAGAGCTTAAGGATGCATACAGCGTTGCAAATATAGTTTTTTGCGGGGGAAGCCTCGCCAAATTCGGAGGACAAAACATCCTTGAGCCTGCTGTTTGGGGGAAACCCGTTCTCTATGGTTCTTCGATGGAGGATTTTATTGATGCAAAAAACCTCCTGGAAAAAGCAGGAGGGGGCATAGAGGTAAAAAATGGGGATGAGCTTGCAGAAAAAGCCATTTTTTTTCTGTCTAACCCGGAACAGGCTCAAAAAACAGGCAGTCTTGCCAGAAATGCTGTTGAACTGAACCAGGGTGCAGCTCAAAAACATGCTTCAGTTATCTGCAGCCTTATGGATAAAACCTAATTGACTATATTCCCCTGGCCTGTTGATTCAAGAACGCTTCTCCATAATTTCCCGTTGATATCGACTTGTTTTCGTTTTCCAACAGAGGCGCTCATGGGGACATGAACGAATTGATTGTTCCAATGGCCGATCATGAGCTGGGTCTTTCCTGCCATCGCAGCGTGAACAGCATCTCTTCCGAGAACACTGCAAAATGCATGATCATTGGCATTTGCAGGAAGACTGCGTATGATGTAACTTGGGTCAATATATTTCAGAGAGATTTCTATTTGTTTTGCCTTAAAATGTTTCTCTATTTCATTCTTGAGAAAAGGTCCTATGTCATTGAGTTTTACATTTCCTGATAAGTCCTTTTCCTGGGCAGCATCTTTGAAAAATTTCTGACCTGCTCCTTCTGCCACGACTATGACCGCATGTTTTCTTTGTTCCAGTCTTTTTTCAAGGGCTGCAAAGAGACCTTTTGGGCCGTCTAGATCGAAATCGACTTCAGGAATCAGGACAAAATTGACATCCTGTTGGGCCAGGACAACTGTAGAGGCAATAAATCCTGAATATCTTCCCATCAATTTGATGAGTCCGATTCCGTTTGGATAGCCTTCTGCCTCGCTGTGGGCAGCCTTTATGGCAAGTGTTGCGATGTCCACTGCTGTATCAAATCCAAAAGACCGGGACACAAGGTAGATGTCATTGTCAATTGTTTTAGGAATTCCAATAACACTGATTTTAAGCCCCCTCTTGCCTATGGTGCTGGAGATTTTTGTTGCAGCCTTCAGTGTTCCATCTCCGCCGATCATAAACAAGACATTAATATTCATTCTTTCAAGGCAGTCCACTATTTCATCTATGGATTGAGGGCCGCGGGATGAGCCTAGAATCGATCCGCCACGGCCTAATATATCGGCAACTTCGGAGGGATTCAGTGGAAGAATATCGTGGCCGTATTCAGGGATAAAACCCTGAAGGCCGTATTTGATGCCGTAAATGTTTGTAACTCCGTAACCATAATATAGACCAAAAACAATAGATCTAATTATGTCATTAAGCCCAGGACAAAGTCCGCCACAGGTAACCAGCGCGCACCTTATCTTGCTTGGATCGAAATAAATTTTTTCCCTTGGGCCAGCCATTTCAAAAGATGGGACATCCTTGCCTTCCATAACCTTTTCCTTCATCCGGCCAAGGTTTACATCTATTGTGACTCGCTCTGTGTCTGAAATGAATACTCCGGCTCCTTCGCGGCTCTTGATCGGGGAGGTTATCTTTCTTTCCCCTAGAGAAGGAATGGTTGTGTCAATGCAGTCGATATCCATAATAACCCCTGATTGTTGTTTTCTTAAGAACCGTTATATTTGAATTCCCCTTTTCCCAGAATATCATGAAGATGTAAAATCCCATGAACCTTTTTATCCCTATCCACAACAGGAAGCACTGTAATCTGATGTTTTTCCATTATATTCAAGGCATCACATGCCAGAGAATCCATAAAAGTCATCTGGGGTCTTGAGGTCATTACTTCATTGACTGTTAGCTCATGCACAGGCTTTCTAATTGCAATAAGCCTTCGAATGTCTCCATCTGTGATTATGCCTTCCAGGGTATTTTCAGAATTGACTACAAGCGTGGCACCTATTTCAAGGCGATTTATTTCATTTATTGCCTTTTCCATTGAATCATCTGTACAAACCATTGGAACTCTTGTTTCTGTAAGCATGATATCTTGTACACGGCTTTTGAGATGCTGACCAAGACTGCCGCCAGGATGGACAAGTTTAAAATCGGAAGACTTAAAGTGTTTCTTGTTTATAAGAACTACGGCAAGAGCATCCCCCATTGCCAAAAGTGCGGTGGTGCTTGCTGTCGGAGCAAGACCAAGAGGGCAGGCTTCTTTTTCTACCCCGACATCTATCACTATGTCGCTGTGTCTGGCAAGAGTCGAATAGGGCTTTCCAGTAAAAGCTATCACCTTACAGCCGATCTTGCGGATACTTGGAACAAGCATGTTTAGCTCGTCAGTTTCCCCGCTGTTTGAAAGAGCCAGAAAAACATCCCCAGGGCTGACCATGCCAAGATCTCCATGCATGGCCTCTACAGGGTGCAAAAACAAAGATCTTGTTCCTGTGCTGTTAAGAGTAGCAACGATTTTTCTGCCTACTATTCCTGATTTCCCTATGCCGCTTACTATCAGCCTTCCTGTTGATTTGCAAATTAGATTGACCATTGCATCAAAATGATGATCAATTCTGTCCTTAAGCTTTAAAATTCCTTGTGCCTCAATCTCAAGGACCTCAATTGCTTGTTCGATAATAGACAATATTTTCCACCTGTTTCTATGTCAAGACCTTTGCACAATCCAATCAGTCAGATATCTCTTTCATGAAGGCAAATGACCAAGGCTGTCGAATTATTTTACCGGACACTGTCCGGCATGCAATCAGAGTGACTGTGATAAACTGTCATCCTGTTTTGACTTTCTAAGGTGTACTATAGTATAAAACACCGTGCAATATCAAGGCAGATTTCTAAAGTCCTGAGTCATTACCTTGCAGGAGGCGAGATGTCATGCTGGAGAAATTCAGACAGTTTAGTCAAAGCCTTTCTTTTCGCCTTATTTTTGTGATGGATTTGACTTTATTCTTAAGCTTTTCAGTCTGGGCTTATTTTTACATTACCTTTACCAGGGCTGGAAAATGGTGAAGGGAAATGTCGAAAAAATTGCCAAGCTTTCGATGGATTTTCTCGATTACGGAAAGTCGTCTCAAATGAATTTTCAGATCTGCGATCCAAGCAAGACGGCAAGGGAACATTATTTATAATAAGGCTCCCTGTTAATCATTTTTAATTAAGGATGGAATTGATTGACAAATACGGCCATGAAAAATAAAATACAAATTTTTGCACCAAATAAAAATTAATGGTTTTTTAGTTCAGAAAAAACCATTCTAAAAATCTAGCGAGGAAACATAATGCTTAATTTCATGCGGAAAAATGCAGGAACTTGGTTAGTTAAAATTCTGTTAGGTGCGATAGTTCTGGTCTTTGTCTTCTGGGGTGTAGGAAGTTTTCGCAGCAGCAGGGAAGCTCGTGTTGCCCTGATCAACGGCGAGCCTATTACGATTGAAGAATACAATCAGACTTACAACCGCATTCTGGAGCAGGCAAGGCAGCAGTATGGAACTGCTTTGAATGATGAGATACTTAAAATGATGCAGATAAATAAGCAGGCCATGGACCAACTTATCGAAAAAAGACTTTTGCTCTCAGAAGCAAACAGACTCAATTTTAGGGTCAGTGATGAAGAACTGGCAAAGATTATTTACAAAATTGCAGCTTTTCACGATAACGGGGTTTTTGACAGCAAAAAATACAAGGCTGTGTTGGCTCAAAACCGCCTGACTCCTGAATCTTTTGAAATAATGCAGAGGGAGAATGTTTTAGTCGAGAAACTGGGAGTACTCGTTGCCGGAAGCATAAAGGTATCTGATCAGGAAATAGAAGAATGGTACCAGTGGGAAAATGCCCAGGTCAGGATAGAACATGTCTTGTTTGACCCTTCCCAGATTTCAGGTGTCAATATTTCCGAAGACGAGTTAAAAACCTACTTTGAAAATAACAAGAATTCCTACAAGACTGAACAAAAACTCAACACTTCCTATATCCAATTCATTCCAGGAGATTATGTCTCAAAGGTATCTTTAACTGATTCTGAAATAAAGGAATATTACGATTCCAACCCAAGGGAATTTTTTGTTCCAAAATCTGTTGAAGTAAGCCATGTACTCATTCATACACTCCCTGATGCCGGCCAGGAAATTGTTGAAAAGGCCAGGGAAAAAGCCGTTCTCGTCATGAATCTGGCAAAAGAAGGAAAAGATTTTGCGGTACTTGCCAAACAATATTCAGATGACCCCGGGAAAGATAACGGAGGAAGGCTTGGGGCTTTCAAGAAAAATGAGCTAATCGAGCCTTTCAGTGAAAAAGCGTTTTCCATGAATCCAGGTGAAATAAGTGATCCTGTCAGGACCCAGTTCGGATGGCATATAATAAAAATGGACAAGGTTAATGAAGCCGGCATAATACCACTTGACAGGGCAAGGCCTTCAATTGTCAAAAAAATAACCGAAGAAAAAGCCAGAAATCTTGCATATGAAGAAGCATCAGTTGTTTACAGTGCAGCGCTTGATTCCGATTCTTTAATAAAAGCTGCGGAAACCCTTAATCTCAAGATTGAAAAGCCAGAACCTTTTGGTAGAAGTGGTCCTGCCGCTGGAATGAAGAATCCTTCAAAATTTGCATCAGTTGCATTCAAGCTTTCCCCAAAAGCAATCAGTGATATAGTTGATTTTGGAGATGCATATTATATTATCCAGGTAAATGAAACCATTGCTGAGGCAATACCCGATTATTCACAAGTTGCAGCAAGGGTCAAGGCTGATCTTACAAAACAAAAACAAGATGAACTGGCTTTGATGAATGCCAGGCAGTTATTGTCTGATTTGAAAAAGGCCACGGTTAAAGACGAAGAAAAAAAAGGTATCTTTATTCAAACTGGTTTCTTCAAGCGCAGTGACAGAATACCTGATATTGGGTTTGAGAATGAAATATCTTCGGTTGCTTTCAAACTGTCAGAGGGAAAAAAATATCCAGATGACCCGGTCAAAGGCCTGAAAGGATATTATGTTATAAGGTTTAAGGAGAGAAAAGCCGCTGATTCTCTCGGGCTATCAGGAGAAAGAGATCAGATAAAATCAATGCTGACCTCTAAGAAACAGAGAAAAGCATTTGAGGATTTACTCGCATCACTTCGGAATAATGCGAAAATAGTTATTGAAGAAAGTTACAGGTAATTCTTTATTCCGGGCGTTCTTTGTTCTTTGGAACGCCCTTGGCTTGTTAATTTAAATACATTAAACTCTTTATTCACTCGTTCCATGACGTTGATACTGGAAAGGAAAGTGATCTCTCAAGGCATTTAACAGATGACTGGAGTTCATTATCCCATTTGGATTTATCAAATCATGGATCAAGGACACTGAGACAATCCTGGGGAAGTCTGTAAGTGCCCTTATCAACAATGCTTACCTCTACCAGTGAATCTGGATCATTGATTTCAGTATCTGGGTCGGTGATTATACCATGTGCTCCGATAAAGGTATCCATGAAGCTCTCCCAAGCTTCATCTGATGATTTCCTGAAAATCTCTACTTTTTGTCCTTTACGTAATCCCAACGTTGTACCGATACCCAATATGTAGTTATTCTTCGTTTAATTCACTCTCATTAAAACGGGATTTCAAATAATCGGCCATGGTTTTCCTGGAACAGACTGAACACAGGCGACGTGGATCCGGAACGGGTATTACATCTTTATGCTTGTTTCGTGTGTACTCAAGATATCTGGCGGTACCCATGAGCTCACCACAGCATTCACAGCTAATAAGCTCTTGAGTGCTCAGGATTGTTCCACACAAGGACAGCGAACGCTTTCCGTTTACATCAGATATATTCAGTGCTCCTGTTGGACAGTTGGCAGCACACGATCCACATAGGATACAGCGATCCTGTGCTACTGTAAAATCTGTTTCCCCTGGGTTGTCAAAATTGATATAGCCCATCTTCAGGGCATCTGCCTTTATTTTGTCACGGCAGATTTCAACACATTTCCCGCATCTTATGCAGACATCGCAGCGAAGACATCTGCTGGCCTCGTCCCGAATAGTATCAGCGGAATATCCGAGTTCCACCATTTGAAATGTATTAAGCCTTGGTGCCATTGGAAGCATGTTCATTTTAGGTCGCTTTACTTCCATTTTGGCTTTGGCAGATGTTTCTATCCAGTCAATTCTTGCCCTTCGAACAGGAACAGGAGGCATCTTGGGCTGCGGTACATTGGAAAGATAGCGGTCAATAGCATCCGCAGCCCTTTTCCCTCCGCCGATAGCTTCAATCACTGTTGCAGGTCCTGAAACAGCGTCTCCAGCAGCAAAAAAACCTGGAAGATTTGTTTCCATTGTGATCTTGTTGGTTTCAATCGTATTTTTTCTTGTCAGTTTTAGATCCGGGATAATCGATAAAACACTTTGATCTACCTGCTGGCCTATGGCTGATACCACAATGTCTGCTTCAATGAGAAAATCGCTGCCTTCAATCGGAACAGGGTATTTTCTGCTGCTTCCTTCTTGGGCAACCATCTCGGCCTTGATGCATTGAATACCCTTAAGTTTTCCATTTTCTCCGACAATTTCAGTGGGAATTGTCAAATATGAAATAATGATACCTTCTTCTAAGGCCTGATCCACTTCTTCATGATCAGCAGGCATTTCAACACGGGTTCTTCGGTAGGCTATAGTGACTTCTTTTGATCCAAGTCTTAGGCAGGTTCTTGCAGCGTCTATAGCAACATTTCCCCCTCCTATGATTACAGCCTTGTCACCAGGATATGTCCAGTCCCCAAGGGCCACGCGGCGAAGCAGATCAATTGACTGAACAACCTCCGGATAATCTGTTTCTCCCTTGATTCCAAGCATTAGGGACTTGTGAGCACCAATTCCAAGGAAAAAGGCATCAAATCCTTCGGTTTTTAATGAATCAAGTGTTACGTCTTTCCCAAAACGGGTGTTGAACCTGAATTCAACTCCAAGATCTTCTAACATGTTTACTTCAAGGTCAATGACTTTGCATGGAAGCCTGTATCTGGGAATGCCGACATACATCATTCCTCCGGCGGTTGGAAGCGCTTCAATGACTGAAACGCCATATCCCTTAAGGCTTAGATAATAAGCAGCACTCATGCCTGCAGGGCCTGCTCCAAGGACACATACTTTCTGACCCTTGTCATCAGCCTTTTTGGGATTGAGATACTGTCTCTTCGGCATGGCCTGTTCAGAAGCGAAAGCTTTCAGGTATTTGATGGAAACGGGCTTGTCAATTCTGCTTCTTACGCACATTAGTTCGCAGGGCCTCGTGCACACAATCCCGCAGATCCATGGAAAGGGGTTGTCTTTACGAATCAAATCTATAGCTTCTGAGTGTCTTCCCATACCGATAAGAGTCACATAGCTAGGAATGTCGATACCCGCAGGACAGGTCATCTGGCAGGGTGCAGGCAGAATTTTAACGCATTCTCCGTGAACGCAGTTATTAGTTTCAATATGGCTTAAAAAACCCTCATTGTTTTCGGCAAGTGTTTCTTCAATGTACCGGCCGATTTTTGCACTGATTTCGTCATCAGAAAAATCAATTACTTCTCCGGCCAATATTTTAATTGACGAAATATGCTCATCTCCGGCCATTCCCCATGCGATATCCCTTATAAGATCAAGGATTTTTTCCACCCTTCTGCGTACTTTAGGATTTATTGTTATTTCTGAATCAAGGAAACTCTCAAGTTCCTTTATTGAAGCATTAACCGGACATTTTAATTCCAGAATGGCTGGACTTGTGTCATCTGCTGTTTCAGGCACTGTAGAAGGCATCTGTTGTTCATGTGATTCAGGCGATTTTTCCCCGATTTTTCTTATCTCCAGGCAATGGGATGTACATACTTCAACACAGGCCGGGTTAAGCCCCTTATTTATACGATTCACACATAAATCACATTTAACTGCCTTGCGTCTTTCAAAATCCCATTGAACAGATCCCCAGGGGCAGGCAGTAATACATGTTTTACAACCTATGCACAGCAATGGGTCTACATAAACGATGCCATCCCCAGGGCGCTTTTTCATGGCGCTGGCAGGACAAGCTGCCACGCACCAAGGGTTTTCACAGTGAAAGCAGGACATTAGCACGAAATTGGGTTCAGGCAAACTACTTATGACAGTTGTGTCTTCAGGAAAAATCTGGCAGGGTTTGGGGCCTGCCACAAGAGACTTGTTGCTTACGCACTGGACTTCGCAGCTATGACAGCCTATACATTTCTTTCTATCCTGAAACAAAAAATAGTTGCTCATACTCTTCTCTTCATAAAGTAGGGGATTGGGAAATGAATGATCTGCATACAGGGCTTACTCCTGAGCGATCTTCGCTATTATTGTAAATAATTTTTTAGATTAATACCAAAAAATACTTACTTTAAAATTTTCTTTTTATCAAGCCTTATCAATGCAATTATTGTAGAAACAATATCCATATTTTCTACTTATTAATTTTATGAATGCCATCAATTATTGACAATTGCACTTCGATTTCATAATAGAAAGAAAAAAACAAAACGATAAGCTGTAGTGACAGATAAATTTTATCTTAAATTTAATTAGAAATTTATAGCTATGAATGAGAAAACTGACTTAAAGAACCGGGATATGATATTACGGTTGATAACGTTATCCGTGTTGGTTTTAGAGCTGTTTATTTTTGCCTGTACCCTTGTTTATCAGCTCGATGAAAAAAATCATTTCGAGACACCTATCACAGAAGAGATGGCAAGATCATACATTGATCATCCGGAAAAACTCAGATCAAATGAACGCATTGCTGTAAGTACCAGAAACACCATGTACAACAACCAGAAGATATATCTTCTGCTGAGTGATGAGACTGTTGTGCACCCATTTCCATGGAAAGGATGGATACTTATTTCCATAGGGGCGCCCATCGGAATATTTTTTCTGGTTATCCTCATTACGAAGGCGTATTTTCAGGCAGTTGAAACAGATTTTAAGGAAGATGATGAAAGTGGAAATCAGTGGATTTCAGCCTTGAATCGGCTGAGTAAAATAAATGTCATATGGTTCATGCTTATTTTAGTCTGTACATTGTTTTTAGTATGGTACATCCCTGAGGTTGTCAAATTTGCAGGAAATGTCACTACGGCATGGCTTACCAAATTCTGGTGGATACCCACCCTTTTGTTTGCCATTGTATTTCTTGCCATAGTCTGGTGGATTTATCTGCAATACAGGCTTAAGGTAAATGTAATGCACATGGAAATGGAAAAATTCAAGCTTCTTCAATTTGAGGAAAAAAAAGCATTGCTGCTGCCTGAGAACACAGTCGGCCAGATGAAAATTATCGAATAAGAATAGGGCGCTAATCTAAAATCAAGGAATTGCAATGATCATTGAACTTGGTGAGAAAAAACCAAGAATCGGTAAAAATGTTTTTGTTGCACCGACTGCTGTAATTGTCGGTGAGGTTGAAATAGAGGATGGAGCAAGTATATGGTACGGTGCAGTGCTCAGGGGTGATATGGCTCCGATTTTTGTCGGTGAAAATTCCAATATTCAGGATAACTGTACTGTTCATACAGATTATGGTAAACCAACCCATATAGGAAGGCATGTAACAATCGGCCACAATTCAGTGATTCACGGATGTTTCATTGAAGCTAATTGCCTTATAGGTATGGGGTCTCTTTTATTAAATGATTCAAGAGTGCTTAAAGGTTCGATGGTTGCAGCCGGTTCTATTTTAAAAGAAGGCCAAGTTGTTGGGCCTTTTCAATTGGTTGCAGGCAGTCCTGCGATTCTAAAAAAAGAATTTAATTCTGAAGAAATTATTACGCGGATAGCCGATCCCATTCAAAATTATCTCGATACTGCCTGTGAGCACATGACAACCCTTCATATACGGGAATATGCATGAGCGCAGGGGCAACCCTCTGTGAAGGGTTGCCCCTGCAATATCTCGCATGGGTGTTAATTGGTTTTAGGATGGCATCCTACACAGGTGGTAGGAGCTGACTTGGTATTGTTCTTTTTGTTGAAATCCCTGTGACATCCCTGGCATTGCTGGTGCATGGCTTCAGCATGATATTCTAAAGCTTCTTTTTGTGTCAGCTTCGGGGCATCCTTGCCCTTGGGTTTATCGCCGGGTTTCTTGTGGCATTCTATGCAGTTTTGAACATTATCACCCATCTTTAGATTAAGAGGTTTCCCTTTGTTGTCGTGATGGCACTCGCCGCATGTTATTTTGTATTCTTCATTATGTTTCTTATGAGTAAACGTGACTATGCCTTTTTCATGTTTTGTGTAGGCTTTGTTATCCATCTTGACAACATCAGCCACTTTTGTTCCAGCATTAAGCCCTGCTGAAATAAACACGGCTACAACTACAGCAAAAAAAATAAACAAACGGGTCTTATTCATAACTCTTTTAGCTCCTGTTTTCAAAGATTTGTTATAAAACGTTTATTATCAGGTGAAACTAACTGTCTTAAAGATTCATCTCTTAGGAAGCTTCTTCCGGTTTATCGTTTTTTGGTTTTTTACTCACAAAAAGCCTGGCTCCGATTATTCCTACCTCATACAATGCCATCATGGGAACAGCCATAAGGATTTGTGAAATGACATCCGGCGGAGTAAGGATGGCTGCTATCACAAAAATAACAAGTATCGCAAATTTCCTGTTTTTTGTTAAAAAATCGACCGAAACAATGCCGAGCTTTGCAAAAAAAATCATGACCAGGGGGAGTTCAAAAACGAAACCGAAAATGAGCAGAAAAAGTGATGCAAAGCTCAGATATTCCTTCATTGACAAAAGAGGTCTTATGGTGTCGGTGGTAAAGCTCAGAAAAAACTGAAATCCTATGGGAAAGACCACAATGTAGGCAAAAAGTGCTCCTCCCATAAAAAAGAGGATGGACAGGGCCATGATGGGAGCAAGCAGGCGTCTTTCGTTGCTGTAAAGACCAGGGGCTACAAACATCCAGAATTGATATAAAATTACAGGTACTGCCAGAAGAATGGCTGACATGAAGGAAACTTTTAAATATGTAAAAAAAGCTTCCGGAAGGTTTGTAAAAATCAGTTTTTCGCCCGGTTTCATTACCGTAAGCAAAGGGGCTGTAAGAATATCGAAGAGCCATTCCTTTACGCAGAATGCAAGAACAAAACAGACCCCTATTGCTATAAAACATGTAATGAGCCTTTTTCTAAGCTCTTCCAGGTGTGATGTAAAAGGGATTTTATCTTCCTCGTTCATTGCAGTGTCATGTCCTGTCAAACAGACGGGGTGGAGCGTTTTTCAGCCTCTTTGGCGGCAGCATCCTTGAGTGAGGTTGATTCATCTGAGGAAGATGACTGTGTTGTCTTAGGTTTAGCCTCCGAAGAAGGCTCGGCCTGTGGGTATGAAGCACTTGCAGTAGATTTGATGTCTTCATTCAGACTGCTGAATGAATTTTTTACTTCCTTGATGCTGCTGTCAGTTTCAAGTGATTCCTTTAAATCGCTTGTTGCCCTCTTGAATTCATTTAAGGCCTTGCCCAGAGACTTAGCCATTTCGGGCAGTTTTTTAGGCCCTAAAACAATAAGAGCAACTACAAGGATCAGGATCAGTTCCTGCATACCAATACCGAACATAATTTCTCCAGTCAGAGCAACCGTAACGTATAACAACGGATCGCCGAGAAAGAGGTTTGTTAAGCCTTTTTATCTTGTCATCAGAATCGTCTTTAACTTCCGTATCCAGGCAGAGTTCGGGAACAAAAGTAATTTTTTAATGATATTTTTATACTTTTTATATCTTAAAGTGTCAAGGTTAAGAATAAGAGTAAAATTGACCCAGCAATTATGGGTGAGCAAAAAATGCCTGAATATCAGGATAGTTGCCGTACCGAAGTTCATTTTTCATCCTTCGCAGCGCCTGCTTCGGGCATGGGAATTAAAAA
>JBBIWB010000019.1:0-50255 GCA_037439445.1 Desulfobacteraceae bacterium
AGGGATCAGAGTGAAGGCCCATTAATCCGATATTTTTTTATTTTCTGGTTCAGACCGCTCTTGCCTATTCCCAGAAGCTCTGCTGCATGGGACTGAACATTCTGGGTGATGGACAGAGCCCTTTCTATCATTTTCTTTTCTACCATGTCGAGGGTTTCGTACAACCTTGCACTTGCCGGAATATCGTCTATATGAAGGGAGCGTCCAATGCTTTTCTTGAAATCCTTGGGAAGGTCAGAAACTCTGATAATATTGCCAGAACACAGCACCATTGCCCTTTCTATTACGTTTTCAAGCTCACGGACATTTCCAGGCCAGTTGTATCCATAAAGAAGCCTGTCGACTTCCTGATCAACACCGGTGACTTCCTGGCCAGGTCTTCTCGCAGACGAATATTTTGCAATCATATAGTCAACCAGAAGACGGATATCCTCGGCACGCTCTCTGAGTGGCGGAATAGTAATGTGAATTACATTTAACCTGTAATAAAGGTCTTCTCTGAAAAGACCTGCCTTTATCTGATGATTCAAATCTTTATTGGTTGCAGCAATTATTCGTATATTTACAGGAATCTGCCTTATACCCCCGACTCTTTCAAAAACCCTTTCCTGCAATACCCTCAATAGCTTTACCTGAAGATTTTGTGAAAGCTCGGCTATCTCGTCCAGAAAAAGGGTTCCAGAGTCTGCCAGCTCAAACCTGCCTTTTTTTGATGCAACTGCACCTGTAAAAGCACCTCTTTCATGTCCGAAAAGCTCGCTTTCAAGAAGATTTTCGGAAAGAGCTGAACAGTTAACGGCTATAAATGGCTTGTCTTTGCGGGGGCTGTTGAAATGAATCGATTTAGCAACCAGCTCTTTTCCTGTACCACTTTCTCCTTCTATCAAAACCGTTGCAGAAGAAGGGGCTACTTTTTGAATAAGATGAAAGAGTTCCTTCATTCGCTTGCTTTTACCTATTATATTGCCAAAACTGAACCTTTTCTCCACAACATCTCTTAGCCTGATATTTTCCTTAACAACCAGATACATTTCTATGGCTTTCTTGATGAAAATAATCAGTCTCTCATTGTCAAAAGGCTTTAAAATGTAATTGAACGCTCCTTTCTGCATTGCCTCCACGGCTTTTTCAACGGTTCCGTATGCAGTCATCATTATTACTGGCAAATGAACATTACTTTCCTTGATTTTTTCAAGAAGCTCCATGCCGTCCATTCCTGGCATCTTCATGTCTGTCAGGACAACGTCCACATCCGAATGATTCAAAATTTCAAGTGCATCATGTCCGCTGTTTGCAGTAAATGTTTCATAACCAACATCCTGAAGAACAGCACTTAAAATAAGAGGATAGTTTTTTTCATCGTCGACTATTAAAACAGTTTCCATGGCTTCCTTGAATGATTAATCAAGTCGTTCTTTGTCGTGTAAAAATTTATAAGAATTGTTTTAAAATACTACTTTGTTTATTTTACATGAATGCCTCAGTTCAAATCAAGCTATTTGAATTTCTTGGCCATATTTACCTGTTTCAGAATTGATGAACTTGTAAAAATTCAAAATTGAGGCGACAAAGTAAAAAGTTCGCAGGCAAGACAAACTGCTGATTTTTGACGAAGCCATCAGGATTGAAAAACTTGTAATTACGTGTATAATTATCAGACAATTACAGGGATGATAAGATGATTGCTGATAAAAATCGAATGATTGCGGTAATGCAGTACCCAACAATGAATTAACGAACTGCAGAAAAGCATTGCCTATGGAATCCTGGATTAACACATTGAGGTTATTCATCATGAGTGCTACCATTCAAATCAAGCTCTTTGCAACTCTTGGGAAGTATTTGCCGGATTCAGCAGAAAATTTCAGGATTGAACCAGGAATATCGGTTCAAGAACTTGTGCTTGAACTTGGAATTCCAACAGAATCTGCCAAACTCATTTTCATAAACGGAGAAAAAGCTGGTCTTTCCTCAAAACTTGCGGGGGGTGAAAGAGTTGGAATATTTCCTCCTGTAGGAGGAGGCTGAAGAAGAAACCATGACCGAACGCTATTCACGCAACATGAAAACTTTTTCCACAGAAGACCAGGCTGCCTTGCTCAGTTCCAGGGTATGTGTTGTGGGGCTTGGAGGACTGGGAGGCACTGTAACTGAAATACTTGCTCGTCTTGGGATCGGCACTCTAACACTCATTGACGGGGATGTTTTTGAAGAAAGCAATCTTAACAGACAGCTTCTGTGTACCATGGAGCGAATCGGAAAACCTAAAGCAGAAGCTGCCGGAACCAGGGTCAAGGAAATAAACCCTACTGTCAAAACCCATATACATAAACTGTTTTTAGATGATCACAATGCCAACAGGCTCCTGGAAGGAAATGATGTTGTTGTTGACTGTCTTGATAACCTTAAGACCAGGTACATTCTGGAAAGAGCCGCAAGGGCAGCCATCATCCCCATGGTATCAGCAGCAGTTGCAGGAACTTACGGACAGATCACAACAATTTTTCCGGAAGATCAAGGTCTTCGGCTTATCTATGGCTCTGAAGAAGATGTCCCTCAAAAAGGCGCAGAAACATTTCTTGGAACACTTCCTTATACTGCATCTATTCTTGCATCTCTTGAGTGTTCGGAAGTGACAAAAATTCTGCTTAAAAGAGGAAGTCTCCTCAGAAAAAAACTCCTCATTATTGATCTTATGAACAACAATATCGAAACACTTAATCTCTGATATTCTTAAGCTGTCCTGCAATATGCCTGGATTGCTCCCGCATATCGCTTAGAGTTCTGGATACAAGGAACTTGTCCGATTGATGGCTGTCTGCCCTGTTTACAATCTGAGTGATATCAGAGGAATAAACAAGAAATCGGTCGAGCAGGCATTGAAAAAGAGATTTAAAGGCTTCTTCAGTCAGTTTTAACAGATACTGGAATTTAATGTTTTCCCTGTAATCCTTGAAATGCGACACAACAGAACGTTCTGTCTCAATCTTCATCCTTTCCACCCCGCCTTTCAATGCATTGGCCACATCTTCTGACTTGTCCTGAACAGGTTTCTTGAACAGCCTCCTGACAAGGGTAACGAAAGAATAACAACCTAACTTCATTATTGCCTCTGTCTTGATCTTAGCTGAATAATTAAGTGTTACAGCGGCCAGAGGAAGTTTTACACCGGCCTGAAACCTTATGGCATCCATTTTAGGAATTCGGATGGGCTCCATCCCTGTTTGTACAGGTGTAAAGCCTATACTTATCATAAACTTATTGTAGTCTGATAGAGCATCTTGCAAAAGATTGTCATAAGGAGAAGCAACAGAAAAAAGATAGTCCTGAATCTTTTTTTCTTCATCATTTATGAAGCGAATCACCTCAGGAGTTATGAATTCCGTTATAAAAGAGTCAAGCTCATGCTTGAATTCGTGAAAAACAAGGTAAAGTGTCTCAGTAAAACCTGACTCCTGTGATTTTTTCTGAAAAAAATCCCTGTCTATTTCGTACTGGCTAATGAATCTTTGAACTCCTGAAATGATGTTTCCGTAGCGTACATCAAAAAAACTATCCACATCTGACTTCAACTCTTTCCTGATTTTTTGAAGAGCACCGTCCAATGTGCTTTTCATCATTGTTTTCAACTGAAGGATTTGTGTCTGATGTTGCTTTATCTTCTCAAGCATTTCTCCTGCACTTTCAGAATCACGGTTCAGGATATCCATATTTATGGCAAGCAAGTGATCCAGACTGGTTGAAATTACATAGAGACGTTCAACTGGATTTCCGAGAAGAAGATTATAGCGCTCTGAAGAGAGTTTTTCATTAAAATCTGTGAAAAAACGTTTTGTTTCCTTGCATGACAACTCAGAGAATGTTTTTTCTTCCTGCCAGTGAAGAAAGCGCATAAGATCTTTTTCACTGAGGCCTGTTTTAATTTCAGTGAACAGGTTATAAAGAGATGAAATAGTATAAACTTCAGGATCCGGTTTAACAAGAGAAATCTCATCCTTGACCCGTTCTAATAGGGAAGCAAGTTCTTCAGTGGATTCATGCTCGCTGAAATCACAGTTCACAACAAAAAGAATGTGGCCTGAGAGCCCCATCTTTTTCAACATGGATAGAAACCTGATGTCTGCCCTGCGAATACCTGTTCTGCTGCTTATGACATAGATAATAAGATGTGTCATAAGCAGATAATCCTGAATCATCGCAAGATGAAGAGGATTGGGAGAATCACTTCCCTGACAATCTGCAAGCTCCAGAGCGCTGTCAAGAATATCAGAGTTTATTTCTATCTCAATGTCCTTTAAATAAACAGAAAGACAGTCGTCCCCTACAAAATTACGATGAAGTGAAAACCTGTCGTCCTCATAATACCTTACAGCAGTATTAGATGAAATTATGTCTTTAACGCTTTCAAACCCTTTGAGATAGGAAGACATCAGAACAGAGCTTTCATTTCTAACGCCATTGCTTATGAGGCTGTCAGGACTTAAGGATCTGAGTGCTTCCTGAAGATTTTTCCTGCAAGCATCCTGCCTTAAATCGAATCCGGTGGTTTCTGAAGAGCGTGAATTGGAAGGCAGCATAACCATTGCGTGTTCAATATCAGAGTTGATTTCATCCCAGGATTTGAAATAAAGGGTTGCCTTTAAACCGGTGCCTTTTCTTATACGAGTTACAAATGAAGTGACGACTCCTGCCCCTCTTTTAAGATAGTCCCCTTTCAGAAACGCATTGATAAATGTGCTTTTTCCGGATTTGATAGACCCAACAACAGCAACTCGAACAATATCCTGTGAAATTTGACTCGAAACAAGAGCACAGATTTTTCCCCATTCACCCAGGACTGTTTCAGAAAGTCCTTGAACAGTTTCTGCCTTTTTCAATAAATCGGCCATTTTTTTTGCAGCGTACTGCAGCATTTCTTTTTGTATTTCAAACGAGCTCATATAAATCCAGTATCTTTGTCATACCTGTCAAGGCCGGTAACCAGTCTTTCCAACCATTTCCGAGATTCCGGTCAAAGTCAGGAATCTCGTAACTCCTGTGCAACTTGCCATAATCGCCAAAAGGCATGGTAAAGTACAATTTATTTGATTCATTGTCAAAACGATTAATGAAGTTCTGATGTTCAGGAAAAACAAGGTGCAATGTGACATAATATCTTGTAAAATTTATGTTTTTATGATAATCAGTCAAAGAATATTATCATTAGGGGGAAAACTGATGTCAGAAAAAAATCCTGAATGCCCGCTGTATAATCCCTTAAATTGCAAAGAATACTACAACCCTAAGCTATGCGCTTTCGTAAGAAAAGACAGGATATGCCTGAAAAAGAAAAAACCTAAGTCAAAAATGAAAGAAAATGGTAAGGAAGAAGAAAAAGATGAATAGAGAATCCGGTCAGGCATTCCCTGCTGCTGCAGACAATAGCAGCGGATCGATCCCCATCGACTTTAAAGTTGTACCCCACCTGTCTTCAATTCGCACTTCAAAAATGACATCTTCCAGTATCTTGCCTGTTAGCCATGCATTTTGTTTTATTTCGGCATCCAGTTGACCAGGGCCCCATCCTGCACAACCAAGAGAAATGATATAGGATTCCGGACCTCTGTCCAAGGCAAGCTCCTGCAGAATGTCCATGGTATTGCTCATTGCCAGGGTCTCAGTGATCATCAAGCAACCCTGCCACCCGAATGGTTTCCTGTGGAGGATAAATATCTCTCCGGAATGAACCGGGCCTCCTGCAAAAACAGGGATTGAGGCGGCAGTCAGATTATATTTCATGCTGATCTCGTCAAAAATATCCTTACCTGTAAGGAAGGGATGTATCCGGTTTACAACAATACCTAAAGCACCCCGATCATTATGTTCACAGATACACACAATTGTTTGATAAAAATTATGATCCATAAGATTTGGCATGGCAATCAGGAATTGCCCTTTAAATGAAGAAGAATATCCGTCATCACTTAAGTTACTCATATCCCTCTGTCTGCCTCTTCATGTTAAACGCAATCCTTAAGAAGTCCACTCCCAAGATCATTAAGAAGGAGAGTTATAGGTCTGTCATCGTCAACATTTCCTGTAAAATGAACAGGTTCAGGAATTCTGTAATCGTCATCTCCCGGGGTTGCAGCAAGCCATTTCTCGCGCATGGCCTTTGCCATCAGAAATGCAGGTGAATGCACATCCACAAGGCTTTTTTCAAGAACCAGAGCAAGCCTTCCAACTCTTTCCTCAAGATGCATGAGAGGGGCAATCGGAACACCTATTGGTTCCCAGAGCAGAAACTCTTTTTCGATGTTTCTTATTGCAGCCATCTGGCCTGTAGATCCGTTTGCTATCAGACTGAAGACCGTCCATCCGAGGTTGTAAGTATAAACACAGTCAAATTTGGTGGGAAGGCTTCCTCTTCCGTCATATCCATAAAAATGTGTCTGGGTCTTGAACTGCGGAACTGATTTATTATATATTTTTTCAATGGCAGGAGGAATATTCTGATTTTCTTCAACAAGATTTGATTTAAGTAAAGCCTGTTTAAGTGTCTTGATTGATATTATTGATTCTTTAACCAGCAGATACATGGAGTTGTCATAGTTTTTGAAGAGCACATGCCCGAAAATATCAGGATCCAGTCCGGCAGACTCTAGAGTCCTGTTGTAATATTCTCTCTCTATACCGATCTTGTAAACGCCTTTTTCCTTTAGAATCTTGAGATAATCCTTCACCAGCTCCATTATAACCTTATCAGTTTCAACAAGAGAAAATTGAAAATTGCCGTGGCTGTCCCTCTCTAGAAGCAATCCTTCCTGAAAGAAGTCAGGAATATCATTAAACAGATCATCATCCCTGGAACGCCAGACAGCTATGTTTCCTGTCTCACTGTATCCTTTTGCAAGCTTTCGCAGATATTCCCTTTTATTCTCTAAAAGCGGAAAATCAGAGTGAAAATCACTATCATGTGTGCGGTTATATTCTGCTATTATTGTGTTCAGTTTTATGATAAATATCTGTATTTCATTTATAAATTCTAGAATCCCCTCGGGTATTACCATGACCCCGCAGTTTTTGCCGACTGCAGCCCTTTTGACTATAGCGTCACAGACAACCCTGGACAAATGCCGAAGTGTGATGCCATAACCGGTATAATCAATTGCCACTGAATTTTTTGCAGCCTCGATGCGCTTGTAATCAACATAATCAGCTACATCTTCTCCGATAAGGGTGATGTTGGCATGGGTCTGAAGTGCCACTTCAAGAGCAAGATGGCTCGCTGTTCTTCCCATTACCTTGCATATGTGCCAGTATTTCATATCCGAATTGCAGTCAGTGCATAAATTACTGACTTCCTGAGCAAAAGCCCTGGCCGCTGAATGAAATCCGAAAGACACCGCACAAAGTACTTTTCCTGTTGCATCCCTTACCTGTACGTCTCCGTCTATGGTTTTGGGAACACCTATGACCTGGATACCGTCTTTGTAAAGCTCCTGTGATAGAAAGGCAGCATTTGTATTTGAATCGTCTCCGCCTATGATTACAAGGGCATCGAGTCCAAGTGTCTTACAGGTCTCGCGTGAGAGTGCCATTTTTTTGGGAGTATCAATTTTTGTTCGTCCCGTTTTTATCATGCCAAAACCGCCAAGATTTCTGTACTTGTCAACCCTCACAGCAGTCAGTTCCACAGACCTGTTTTCAATTACACCATCCGGACCCATCAAAAACCCCCAGACACGCGAATCTGGATTGGCTTTCTTAGCCGCATCAAAAATTCCTGCAATTACATTGTGGCCTCCAGGGGCAGGACCACCGGAAAACACGATTCCTATTCCACGACGCCTTGCATAGGCATCTGAAGGCTTATCTCCAGCACTCCCTACACCTTCGATTACCTGAACCTTGTTGTTTATGATCTTGGGAAGCTGTTTTTCTGCTTCTCTGTTCACTTCAAACACATAATCATGACTTTCAACCAACCTGGTTTCTGGAAAGGCAAAAACACTGCACAGGGCTGGCTTCGTTTTAATTCTGTTTAGAAGCTCGGTATTGACCTTGCTGGTTAATTTCTGTATTTCAGAATGATCCATTATAGTTTTAATTCCACTGGGCTCTGTCATGCGCAATCTCCCCTGATACACCTTATTAGGCAAGCTTGAATAAACTCATGATGCTCTGCAATTACTAAGAAGTTTAGAATTCAGGAAGAAGGCTATGAGCTCTTCCGCCTAAAAGCCTTCAGTCTATCCACTTAAGTAGTCTTATATTCTTTTACATTAACTTTCGGATAACTTGGATGTCAAGACGAAACATAACACATTCAGACAGGGGCAGGGAAGAAATAATTTTTAAAAGCAGAGAAATCCTTCCGTGTTCTTCTGCCCGGTCAAGACTTTTTTTGCTGTTGCGTTGATTCTTTACAAATAAACCTGTTGCTGATAATTTATAAAATATGATTTTTAGGAACTGTTTCAGATGAAGATCACAAAGCTTGAGCTTTCAGGATTCAAATCATTTCATGAAAAAACCTGCATCCATTTTCCAGCAGGCATTTCTGCAGTAGTTGGGCCTAACGGCTGTGGAAAAAGCAATGTCATGGATGCGCTCAGGTGGGTGATGGGCGAACAGAGTGTCAGGCAACTGCGCGGGAAGGCAATGGAAGATGTCATATTTGCAGGAACATCCGGAAAACCTCCCTTGAATCTAGCTGAAGTCTCCCTGACCCTGATAAATGATAATGGAACTTCTCCTGAAGCCCTCCGGGACTTTTCTGAAATCATGCTTACCAGAAGATTGTACCGCTCCGGTGAAAGTGCCTATTTCATAAACAAACAACCTTGCAGACTCAAAGACATTCATAATGTTTTCATGGGAAGCGGGATAGGTACAAAATCCTATGCAGTCATTCAGCAGGGGAACATAGGTTCCATTACAGAGGCAAACCCTGATGAAAGAAGATCCTATATCGAAGAAGCTGCCGGAATAACCAGGTACAAGACAAGCAAGGCAGAGGCTCTCAGAAAGCTGGAACAAACTCAGCAGAACATGCTTCGCCTCTCCGATATAATTAACGAAATCAGCCTTCAGATGAAGTCTCTCGAACGCCAGGTTCAGAAAGCCGAAAAATATCGCAGGATACAGAAAAAAATTAGAAGATATGACATTCTTCTGGCGCTTTTTTTTTACGATGAATTTATGCAAAAGCTTGGAGAGTACAAGATTTTACTGGACAGCTTATACGATCTGAAATCATCGGATGACTCCAGGCTAAGCAAGCTGCAGGCTGCAATCGAATCCATCAGATTGAAACATCTTCAGATAAGTGAAAAAATATCTGAAAAAACATCTCTTAAACATCAATGCCAACGTCAGATAGACATGGTTGAAAATGAACTAGGTAATGCACTTAAAGACATAAGGCAAATGAGTTCCGAAATCGAGACACTTAAAACTTCTCTCACCGAACATTATGAAAAAGAATTAAGGATTACCAGGGAAATCGAAGAAATCCGAAAAGAAGAATCCATGACAGAAGAAGACATAAAGAAATTGTCTCATTCCATGGAAACTGAAAGGACTGCACTGCAAAGCATAGGAAACAGGCTGCTGGGTCTAAGGAAAGAAAGAGACAAACTGAAGTCCGAATTAAATGAACTTGTGACCCAACAGGCCAAAAGGCAGCACTCCATTCAACATTCAACTTCAAACAGGGAATCTTTAAAAAGACGTCTTAAACGAGCAGATGAAGAGGAACATAAAGTAAGAAAAGAACTTCTCGAGTTTCAGAAAAATGAAGATTCAGCCAGACAGACTAAAATTTTTCTGAGTACAGAATTAAGAAACCTCACAGGGAAAATCGAAAGCCAGAAAACAGCGCTTAAACTTTCTGCAAGTGCCATCAGTCAGCAGGTAACAGTGGTGCAGAACCTGGAGATTGAAAAGACCAGGAAAAGTTCAAAATATGGGGCACTGAGGAAAATGGCCGATAATTTTGAATGGTATCAGGAAGGTGTCCGCACCATAATGAAAAGAGTCAGAGAAAATGAGACTTCCCCAAAAACCGGCTGCCAGGAATTATCCGGTATTGTAGGCCCGGTAGGAGACATCCTGAATCCCGAGCCTTCCTATGAGTCAGCACTTGAGGCTGCAATGGGCGAGTCGATACAGTATCTTCTTACAAGAGATTTCGAAGCTGCCACGAAGGCTTTGTCATTTCTTGAAGCCAGTCAGGCAGGACGATGCGGATTTATTCCAATCGAAACCTTTTGCGGCTCAAGTCAATCTGAGATTCCTGATGTAAAGGAAGACAGGCTCATAAACCATGTCAAGATCACTCCCGGATATGAACATTTGGCAGAAGCCATTTTAGGCGATGTGATCATCACAGAAAACATTACTGATGCACTAAAACACAAAGTCTTTCAGGGAGCTGGTAAAAGTGCTGTAACGAAAGATGGGAGACTGTTTTCCAGGCAGGGTGTTCTTCTTGGTGGGAAAAGCGGCCAGACATCAGGAATTTTATCGAAGAAAAAAGAACTATGTGTTCTGGAGCAGGAAATCAGCCAAATTAATCTAAAACTTGAATTCTCAAGAAAAACCAAAGAAGCCATGGAGTCTGATTCCAGGGAACAGGAGGCAAAGCTTCAGAAATTAATAGAGAGAAAAAACAGAATGTTACATGAAGAGCTTGAGGCAGAAAAAAAACTGTATAAAATATCGGAATCGGTAAAACAGGATAGAAAACGTCTTGAGATGATTCAACTCGAACAGGAACAGCTTTCTGGAGAAGAAACAGATATCTCTGATGAGATCAACAAAAACAATTCCATCCTCGCAACCCTCAAGACAAGAATAGATGGAATCAATTCAGAGATTTCAGTGCTTTCTGCATCGATTGAAAGGGATGAAAGGCATTTGGAGACATCTAACCAGAAATGGATGGAGATCAAGCTTCAGCTTACCGCACTTCATGCAGGCCTTGATAATTCCAGAAACACTTTACGGAGACTCATTTCTTTCCATGAAGACAAGCTGAAACAGATTAGTGAAATTTCCAGTGAAATTACAGTTAAAAATCAAAAAATTACTTCTTTTTCCAAAAAAGCCGCTGATCATGAGAAGAGCCTTTCAAGGCATAATGATGAAATTAAGAAAATCGAAAAAGCACTTCTTGAATATCAGAATGAATTCAATGCTACAGATCAGTATATCCAAGAAAGCAATTGCGAGATCAGGAAAATAAGCGAACATGGTGAAAAAAACCTTAAGCGGATTCAGCTTCTTGAAATTGAAAGCGCACAGATCAATTTAAAAAAGGAGAATGTTGTCCAGCGCCTCAAAGAAGTTTATCACAAAAATATGAACGAACTGAGGAAGGAAGCCGAATCGTTTTCGGATTCCGGCAAAATCACAAAAGCTGGAGACATGGAAACAGAGCTTTCTGAACTCCGTGAAAAAATAGCAAAAATTCAAGACGTCAATCTTGAGGCCATTACAGAGTATGAGGCACTCAAAAAAAGGTTCGATTTTCTTGAAACCCAGCGGATAGATATGGCTAAAGCCATGGATGATCTGAAAAAACTCATAAGAAAAATAAACAGGATAACCCAGGACAGGTTCATAGAAACATTTAATGCAATAAATGTTAAAATTCAGGAGGTTTTCCCTGAGCTTTTCGAAGGCGGCAATGCCAGACTAATTCTGACTGATCCTGAAAAACCGCTTGAAACAGGGGTTGAATTCATGATTCAGCCACCCGGAAAAAAACTGACACGGATAAGCCTTTTTTCAGGCGGAGAAAAGGCCCTTTCAGCAATTGCCTTCATCTTTTCCATTTTTCTGATAAAGCCAGCTTCATTCTGCCTACTAGATGAAATAGATGCCCCACTGGATGAAGCCAATGTTTTCAGGTTCAACAGGCTTCTTCAGTTTATAGGAAAAAAATCCCAGATCATAATGGTAACCCACAACAAATGCAGCATGGAGTTTTCCGACACACTAATCGGGATAACCATGGAGCAAAAAGGGATTTCAAGAATAGTATCTGTCAACCTGGAAAAATATTTTCCCCAGTAGCCTCTTTTTTAAGCATATAAACATGTCTATGATCTCCTAAAAAAGGGAGCCTGTAGGAAATTATCCGGGTCGAAAAAGTAATGCCTGATTTCTCAAGTCTTTTAACAATATCTGAAGCATCCTTTAGTTCATCACCGCTCATCTTCCCTTTCATGGCCAAAATAGTGCCTTCTGCCGACAAAAGAGGCAAAGCTACTTCAATAAAATGCTTAAGATTGGTAAAAGCCCTGCAAATAATAACGGAAAAGGCATGGAGATAGGATTTGTCATCCCGCATTTCCTCTATCCTTCCCTGTATGGCTTTTATTCCGGAAAGTCCAAGCATTCGTATTACATGGAGCTGAAAACTGTTTTTTTTTCTGGAAGAATCGATAAGGGTCACTTCAAGTGAAGGAATCATGATCTTGATTGGAATGCCTGGAAATCCTCCTCCGGAACCAACATCCAACAACGAGGCTTCAGGATGTATCATTTTTGCGACTGCCAGAGAATCGACAACATGCTTGATGGCCACTTCATAAGGAGCTGTAATGGCAGTTAAATTTGTCTTGTCGTTCCAGAAAAGAAGCTCTTTGACATGCAGGCTCAACTTCTCAGTTTGAGAAGGCAAAAGCTGGATATTCAACTCACTTGCTCCATCTTCAATAAGTTTTTTCCACTCGGCAGAGCCTGTTACCATGTCAGCAAACGCAAGCCTCCTCTTCTTCTTTAAGGTCGATGGCATCATTGAAATCCATCTTGATGCTCAGATCACCACCGTTTGAAATGATTTTGGCATTAGGATAACGTTTTTGAAAGACATGGATCATGGGTGAATTTTCGCGGAGCACTGTTGCTGAAAAACCTTTGAACAGATTTTCCTTGGCAATTTTTTCAAGCTCTATCAGTAAATAGGATGAAATTCCCATGCCCTGAAAATCTTCTCTGACCACAAATGCTACTTCTGCGTAATCTTGTTCTTCTTCTGCATAAGAGCCAATTGCCATGACTTCGCGGCTTCCACCTTTCTGAGTAAAACCAATCAGTGACATGTTCTTGCGGTAATCCACACTTGCCCACTGCTTCTGGACAACTTCATGAGAAAATATTCTCATTTTATAAAAAAACCTGCGATATATGGTCTCTTCCTTGAGTGAATAAAAAAAATTCCTGTAAGAAAACTCATCTGAAGGAAGAAGTGGCCTGAATTCTATGATTTTACCGTTCCTAATGTTAAGAGTCGACTTATATCCTTCCAGAAACAAGAGGTCATCCTGGGAAGGAGGCAACTGGTCTGCAAAAATATAATGTCGTTTCTTGGCAATTTCTATAAGCTCTTCCCTGAACTTGGGATGTGCCACCTGAGCAAGCTCCATTACTCGCTGGTAGATTCCCTTTCCTTTCAACTCGGCAATTCCGTATTCAGTAACAACAAAATTGACATCCCCACGAGTTGTGGCAACACCTGCCCCTTCGCTGAGGTGAGACACGATTCTTGAAATCTTTCCTTTTTGAGCCGTTGACGGAAGGGCTATGATTGAAAAACCGCCTTTTGACATTGCGCTTCCACGCAAAAAATCAACCTGATCCCCTATTCCGCTGTAAAATAAATAACCCATTGAATCTGTACAGACCTGTCCTGTCAAATCAACTTCAAGGGCAGAGCTTATTGAAATGAGATTATCATTTCTGGCAATTACTGTTGGATCGTTAACAAATTCAGATGATCTGAAATAAAACATGGGGTTGTTGTCAACATAACGATATATTGCATCAGTGCCCATGCAAAGAGATGCTACAACCCTTTTCGGAAGAAGGGTTTTTTTCTTGTTGGTTATGACTTTTTTTTCAAACAATGGCAGCATTCCATCGGTTATAAGCTGGGTATGTAGTCCAAGATCGTTCTTTTTGTCAAGATACGGAAGGATGGCATCAGGAAGGTTTCCGAATCCCACCTGAAGAGTTGCGCCATCATCAACGAGCTGGGATACGTAATGCCCTATTCTCTTTATCACTTCGCTGTCCGGGTATCTTACAGGAGTAGTGACAATCGGCTCTTCATGAAACACAATATAATCTATCTCATCAAGATGGACAAAACTGTCTCCCCAGGTTCTGGGCATCATTGGATTTACCTGAGCAATGACCATAGTGGCATTTTCCATGCCAGATCTTGTAATATCAACTGAAACTCCGAGGCTGCAATATCCGAACTTATCAGGAGGACTCACCTGAATGAGTGCAACATCGAGCCCTATCCTGTGACTCGAAAAAAGCTTAGGTATCTGCGACAGATAAGCAGGAATATAATCAATCTTTCCTTCAAAGGCTGCTTTTCTCATCGTTCTGCTGATAAAAAAGAGTTTAAGCGAAAAACGCCTCGTAAATCCAGGATCATCAATATACTCAGCCAGGGTGTAGGAAAGCATTTGATAGAGCATTATGTCCTGTAGGTTCAAATCCATCACCATTGCTCTTATAAGATGCTGTGGTTCCCCACAGCCTGTTCCGATAAAGATTCTGCTGCCTTTGCGAATATGAGAAACAGCTTCCTGCGCACTCATCAGCTTATGAGTACAGTATGCATTCAAATCCATAAAATACCCCTTTTTTTGCGTGAAAATACAACAGAACAGCCACAGGTAGCTGCTCTCTGCTGTCTGCACCGTCACTTCCATGTAAAGGCCAAACATCATATGCCATTAACGTTTACGAATGACATTGTATCGTCATTTTCATGGAAACACAATATCAATGCCTTCGTAACACTAGATGGTTACCCCCATCATTCTTTTATTTGCCAATAGTCCAACAATGGTTTTTTCTCTTGATAATATTTGCTATTAAGTTATACTTTATAAGGTTGTGCTAGTCCTATGGTTAGAAGCCAGGATGAATTCCCGCCAGCAGGACAGCTTTCTGAAACATATGGTCTTTCAGGCTGACCGGCCGCCATGCAACAGACACTTGTGAACCTCGTCAGGTCCGGAAGGAAGCAGCGATAAGCGATGGAGTCCGTGTCATGGATCGATCCCGGTTTTGTCTCTAAGACCCATGTTGTGCAGTAGCCGTCCAGAGGCGGGTGCACAACCATTCTTTTTTTTACCCGTTAACCTGCTCATTTCCACTTAAGCCAGAAAAAAATCTTTCAGAGGCCAATGATAATAAATGAAAAAAAACAGAACCCAAGGCTAACTCAAACCGTAAAAAAAGCAGGCTGAGCATCCAAACTTCCTCCAGGGGACCTGGAGAAAGCACTTTGCGGAATAGAGTTTCCAACAGACGAAAACGTACTGGTAGGGCTTTCCAGCGCAGATGACGCGGGAGTATATAAAATATCAGATGATCTTGCCCTCATTCAGACTGTGGATTTCTTCACTCCTGTAGTAGATGATCCGTACGCCTTTGGCCAGATAGCTGCTGCCAATGCCTTAAGTGACATCTACGCCATGGGAGGTGTGCCCAAAACCGCAATGAATCTCGTGGCATTTCCCTTGAAAACAATGGATATTTCGATTCTGCGAAATATTATTCTTGGTGGGATCAACAAGCTTACAGAAGCACATGTTGTTCTTGTTGGCGGACACAGCATAGAAGACAGCGAACTGAAATACGGGCTTTCTGTAACAGGATTCATTAAGCCTGGCGGAATTCTGACCAAAAGGAACATTAAGCCTGGAGATCGTCTCATATTAACCAAACCCCTTGGAACAGGCATAGTCAACACTGCAATAAAAGCTGGGCTTGCATCTTCTGCTGTAATAGAAAATGCCATAAAATTGATGACTTCCTTAAATTCCGTTGCTGCTCAAACCATGAGCCAATATCCGGTAAATGCGTGCACCGATATTACCGGTTTTGGTCTTTTAGGTCATATTGCTGAAATGACTGCAGGCTCAGGGTGCGGTGTGATGATTCATTCTGAAGAAATTCCTGTCATTCCTGAAGCCAGGGAATTTGCAGCCATGGGGCTGGTTCCAGGAGGAACATACAAAAACAGAGAATTTCGTGATAAAATGGTCTCTTTCGGAGAAAAGACGGATCGGTTCATTCAGGATATCTGTTTTGATCCACAAACATCAGGAGGGCTTTTGATAAGCATTCCAAGGCATTTTTCAGATGATCTCCTTTCCGGGCTAAAGGCCAATGGCATCATTTCTGCTGCAATCATAGGAGAAGTTACACAGCCACCAGAGCGTATCATAGTGCTTTAAAATTGATGGCTGAATAGAAATACTTTTTCCTATTTCCAGCCCTTCATAGTAACTGACTCAACAGACCATGCAATCCGTCCTTCAAGGGAAGAGGAACGTTTTCCACAGATAAAGTTTGCACAGATCGGGCAATCCGCATCAATGCAAGGGTCCATATGTATAAGAACATTTGCTTCCCCTTTAAACTGCCGTATAATTAAATTTTCAAGGTCTTTTGATTCCTTGTGAGCCTCTTCAAGCAGCATGTTTCTGGGAAGAATAAGATGAAAATCGATATGAACAAGATTGCCTGAACTCCAGGCACGCAGTTGATGGACATCGATCCATATGTCTCTTCGGTTTTTATTCAAAATATCTGTTATTTCCTGGAGAAGTTTAGGCTCTGATGCATTCATTAGCCCTTTAAAGGATTGTTGAACTAATACACCACCCGTATAAAGAATGTTTACACCTACAAAACAGGCAACAACCCCGTCCATCCAGTACCACCCTGTAACGTTTACCATGAAAAGACCAACTATTACCCCTGCTGATGTATAGACATCTGTAATAACATGTTTTCCGTCAGCAACAAGTGCAAGTGATCTGGTTTTTTCCCCAGAACGGATAAGCCACAGTCCCAGGATCATGTTAACGACACTGGTTACTATCAACAGCCACAGACCTTCTTCAAGATTATGTATATGAGTTGACTCAAATATTCTTGGCAATGCTGTTTTAAATATCAGGACAGCGGCAAGAATTATGAGCGCGCCCTCGAATCCAGCAGAGAAATACTCGATTTTTCCATGTCCATAAGGATGATTCTTATCGGGTGGAACTGCAGCCAGAAGAATGCTTCCAAGGGCAAATGCACTGGCCGCCACATTTATTACAGATTCTAGAGCGTCAGCAAGAATTGCAGTGGATAAGGTTGTCCTGTAAATGTAGAATTTGGCCGCCATCACCAATGCCCCTGTCAATATCGCGGCTGTAATGGCAATGATACGCTGTCTGATTTGGTTTTTATGGTAATCTTCTGTCAAATCCGACATAAATTACTCCAGGATTTTAATCTGTTTCATTAACAGGGAAGTTCTTCCATTTCAACTTCTTTTCTTTATCCCATTTGATTTTTTTACGGTGTCCAGAACCAATCGACCGGAAGCAAACATGCAACCATCTTAAGTGAAGTCACGTATAAGATGATATAATTCCTTTCTTGAAATTGCCTGGATCTTGACAGGATTCATGATCCTAAGCCTCTCTTGACATTAAGAATATGTCAAATTCACTATAGTTATAATTCGTCCTTCATTATTACCAATAATTATAACTTTAAATATCAGATTGACAAACAGGATGATGTGATATATTGGAATTTGCATTTGTTTCGGACGCTGAATCGCTTATCAAGATTTTGTTAAAAAATGCTCTTTTTTGGTTTGTCAGCGATCCGGGATTTGGAAAACTGTGTTGTATTCGGCCAAAGCCTGCAGTGCTCTGCCGGACTCATTCAAAAATAATATTTAAAGGTTTTATCATGTATCTATTTTTCGGCTTTACCTGAGATAGTTCGAAGAAAGCCACCCGGGCTGGTGGGCACAGGAAAGAACGAAAGATCACGTCTCTGGTTATTTCGTAGACAATCGTTGTTTTTACCTTCCTTTCGTCTTTCCTGTTTTTCTTCCTGATTGTTTTTTCTATCTGTCCACGGGCGTTTCCTGCGTTCCGGCAGGGCTCCGTTGACCTTTATTCCAAAGACTGAGAGCGTTTTACATCGTGTTGAACTGATGCTTTCATTCTTTGCAGGTAGGCCTTTGTTCCGGAACAAGGAGGATAATTGATTCGTTTTGTGTACAGGGATCCCAGATTTGACAAGCAACTTGAGACCATTAAAAGGGCAGGGAAAAAAGGGACGATTGCCGCTAAAGAAGCGGACGAGATCATCAAACGGTTGATTCAGGGATGTGATTCTCCAACTGAAATCGGGGTGATGACCAAAAGCGGTGAATATCGGATAAAAAAATGCACCAAATACGATCTGGGTTGCGGCTACCGGCTGATTACCGTTCTGAACGAAGACTGCCTGTTTGTCACATATATCGGAACCCATGACGAGAGTAATCTCTGGCTGGAGAAGAACAAATTTCTCCAGCCCCGCGCGGACAAATCCCGGGGGAAGGTTTTTATGGTTCAAAAACCGGCCAAGGACGGCCCTTGCATCAAACAACAGGACACTGAAACGGAAGACGAGCCATTTCTCCAACCGATTGAAGAAAGCTATCTCCGGAAAATTTTCAGCGGACTGTTTAGTCGGGGCATTGACGGATAAGGATAGAAAAATCCTGCGTTGGTTCCCGGTCGGGAACTCGGAAACCAACGCAAGTGCGGATTATGGACAAGCAAAGTATATAACCATCTCAGGCGTTATAATATTTTTATAAAGGAGCAATCATGACTGAGGGAATCATCAAGATTGAGAATCAGAAAAAAAACAGTTTTATGGACAAGGTGAAAAAAATCCTGCCGGAAGCCGGAAACTTGAATTTATGCCTGACCTGCGGCGCCTGCGCTTCGGGGTGTCCGGCCACGGGTCTTGAAGACATGGATCCGAGAAAATTTATCCGAACGGTCGCCTTCGGACTGGATGAAGAAATAACGGAACATCCCTGGGTCTGGATGTGCACCATGTGCAGTCGGTGTATGTATGTCTGCCCCATGAAAATCAATATTCCCGGTTTGATTTATGAAGGCAGAAAACTCTGGCCAAGGGAAAAACGGCCCAAAGGCATTCTGGGCTCCTGCGACATGGCTTTAAGAAACAAGAGTTGCAGCGCTACGGGAACATCCGAGGAAGATTTCCGGTTTGTGGTGGAAGATGTGCTTCAGGAAGTGCACGACAATCAGCCGGGATGGGAAGCCTTGCAGGCCCCGATTGATAAACAAGGTGCACATTTCTTTCTGAGCCAGAACTCCAGAGAGCCGGTTACGGAGCCGGAAGAGATGGTTCCTCTGTGGAAAATCCTTCACCTGGTCGGGGCGGACTGGACGTATGGGTGCGAAGGATGGGGAGGAGAGAACTACTGTATGTTTTTGGGGGACGACGAAAACTGGAAGAAAATTGCCACGACAACGATTCAGAAAGCCAACGACCTGGGGTGCAAGGTTTATTTGAATACAGAATGTGGGCATTCCACTTTTTCCGTCTGGATGGGGCAAAAGAAATTCAAAATTCCAACCGACCTGGAAATTGCGCCGATGGTCAAATACTATGCTCAGTGGATCCGGGAAGGAAAACTGAAAGTCAATTCAGACTGGAACAGAGACCTGAAAGTGAAATTTACCGTACAAGATCCCTGTAATCATGTGCGGAAAAGTTTCGGTGACCCGCTGGCCGAAGAGCTCCGCTTTGTCGTCAAAGCTGTGGTGGGTGAAGAAAATGTTATCGATATGGTTCCCAACCGATCCAATAACTACTGCTGTGGCGGTGGCGGCGGATTCCTCCAGAACGGATACAAAGATGCCCGCTTTTATTACGGCAGACTCAAGCATAAGCAGGTCATGGCAACAAATACCGGCTACGTTGTCACCCCCTGCCATAACTGCCATGCCCAGATTCATGAATTGTCCGCGCATTACAACGCCGGTTACCACACCGTCCATCTATGGACCCTCATCGCTTTGTCTCTGGGGATTCTTGCGGAAAATGAACGTGCCTATCTCGGGCCCGATCTTCTTGAAGTCAATCTTCCCCAATAAAGGAGAAACTCGCAATGTCAAATCAAACGACGGGCGCTGTCTTGATAGTCGGGGGAGGAATCGGCGCCATTCAGGCTGCACTCGACCTGGCTAACTCGGGATATTATGTCTATATGGTCGAAAAAACGCCGTCCATCGGCGGTGTCATGGCCCAGCTCGATAAAACGTTTCCCACCAATGACTGTTCCATGTGCATCATGTCTCCCAAACTGGTGGAAGTGGGTCGGCATATCAATATCAAACTACTGACCCTCTCCGAGGTTGAAGATGTGCGCGGAGAAAAGGGGAATTTTGAAATATCGGTATTTCAGAAGGCCCGCTATGTGGACATGGACAAGTGCATTGCCTGCGGGGCGTGTACGGAAAAATGCCCCAAAAAAGTGGCCGATGTATATAATCAGAAACTGATCAAACGAAAAGCCATTTACGTTCCCTATCCCCAGGCCGTGCCCCTGAAATACGCCATTGACGACAAAAACTGCGGCAAATTGACCAAAAATAAATGCAGCAACTGCGAAAAAACCTGTCCCGCCGGCGCCATCAACTACGCGGATACGGACAAGCACCTGACCCTTCAGGTCGGCTCCATTATTCTGGCCCCTGGCTTTAAAGTCTATGATCCGATGGGCAAGGATGTTTACGGCTATGACGGGAATCCCGATGTCGTGACATCCCTGGAATTTGAAAGACTTCTGTCCGCATCGGGGCCCAACCAGGGGCATCTGGTACGGATGTCGGACCATGTCGAGCCCAGGACCATAGCCTGGATCCAGTGCGTGGGCTCCCGTGACATGAATAATTGCAACAATGCCCATTGTTCGTCGGTTTGCTGCATGTATGCCATCAAGCAGGCCATTATCGCCAAGGAGCATGATCCCAAACTGGAATGCACCCTTTTTTACATGGACATGCGTACCCATGGCAAGGGGTTTGAAAACTGCTACAACCAGGCAAAGGATAAATACGGCATCAAATTCGTCCGGTGCCGAATTCATTCGGTGTACGGTCAGTCGGGCGATAATAAAGGCCAGGTCATCGACTATGTGGATGAAGCTTCCGGTAAGTGGATCCGAAGCGTCCATGACATGGTGGTGCTGTCCGTGGGCATGGAGATATCCGAAGACGTTCAAAAGTTGGCTATTCAATTGGGGGTGGATCTGACAGCCGGTGGGTTCTGTGAAACCGATTCATTTCATCCGGTCGTCACAACCCGGGACGGGGTCTTTGTCTGCGGCGCATTTCAAGGTCCCAAGGATATTCCGCAGTCCGTCATCGAGGCCGGATCCGCCGCGCTCTGCGCCGGCGCAGCCCTGGCCGCGGACAGAAACACCCTGACAAAGTCCGTGGAAGTTCCTCCGGAAAGAAACATTGCCGGCGACAGACCCCGTGTGGGCATATTTATCTGCCATTGCGGCATCAACATCAGCGGAGTCATCGATGTCCGGGCCGTTCGGGATTATGCCGCAAGCCTGCCGTATGTGGAGTATGCCACGGACAATCTGTATTCCTGTTCCCAGGATACCCAGGATGCCATTGTCAAACACATTCAGGAGAAAAATCTCAACCGGATCATTGTGGCTGCCTGTACTCCCCGAACCCATGATCCCCTGTTTCAGGAAACGCTCCTGAGTGCCGGGCTAAATAAATATCTGTTTGAGATGGTCAATATCCGTAATCATGGATCATGGGTGCATAAAGCTTTTTCGGAAAAGGCCACCGAGAAGGCCAAGGATATGGTGCGCATGGCGGTTTCCAAGGTTACCTTGTTTGAACCCTTGACGGAGGCCAAGCTGGAAATCGATCAGAAAACCCTGGTCATCGGCGGCGGTATAGCTGGAATGACTGCTGCAAGGGCTCTGGCGGATCAGGGCTATTATGTTTCCCTGATCGAGCGGAATTCCGAACTTGGCGGGCAGGCCAATAACCTGTACCGGACGGCCAAAGGTGAAGATGTTCCCGAAGCCCTGTCTGCACTGATCCGTGAAGTCACGTCAAACAACAACATCAGCGTCCGGCTGGAGTCCGAGATTACAAGCGTGGAAGGGTTTGTGGGAAATTTCGACACCACCGTCACCCGAAACGGCCAGTCCGAAACCCTTCGCCATGGTGTTGCCATCATTGCCACCGGCGCATCCGAGTATCAGCCGACGGAGTATCTGTATGGCCGGGACCCGCGGGTTATCACCGGACTTGAACTGGATAAAAAACTGATGGCAGGTGATCCGTCCCTGAATGCACTCAACTCCGCCGTGTTTATCCAGTGCGTGGGCTCCCGCGAACCCGGCCGGCCGTATTGTTCAAGGATCTGCTGTACCCATACGGTAATCAGCGCTCTGCATTTAAAAGAGCAGAATCCGGATATGGCCGTTTATGTTCTCTACCGGGATATCCGCACTTATGGGGAACGGGAGACTCTGTATGCCGAGGCCCGTGCCAAGGGAGTGCTTTTCATCCGGTTCGATGTCCGCCATAAACCTGTCGTGACTGCCACATCCGACGGTTTGGAAATCGAGGTCATGGATCATATCCTGAACCGGCCCCTTGCCATTCGGGCGGATATGTTGACGCTGGCGGCCGCCGTGGATCCGTACCGGGATGAAAAACTGGCGCAGTTTTTCAAGGTTCCGATCAATGACGAAGGTTTTTTTGCCGAAGCGCACGTCAAACTGGCGCCTTCGGACTTTGCAGTGGACGGGGTGTTTCTCTGTGGCCTGGCCCATTACCCCAAACCCATCGACGAATCCGTTGCCCAGGCCCAGGCCGCTGCTTCCAGCGCCACCCGGCTTCTGGCCAGAAAAACCATCAACACCATTGGCACCATTGCATACGTCCAACCATCGGATTGCAGCGGGTGCGGCGTCTGCTTCAGCGTTTGTCCCTACAACGCCCCCATGTTCAGAACCGGCGGACCGTTTACCGGAAAAGCAGATATCAACCCGGTTCTGTGCAAGGGTTGCGGAACCTGCGTATCCTCCTGCCGTTCCGGGGCCCTGCATCTGAAAGGATACGATGAACCTCAGTTGATGGCCATGATTGCGAGCGTTTAACAAAAAACAGCCGGTGAATAGGAGAAGAGGTGAATCGATTGACCCATTAGGCGACTCGCCGACTCACCGGTTTTTTTAAAGGATAATCCATATGAGCGAATTTGAACCCAAAATCATTACATTTCTGTGCAACTGGTGCAGTTATGGGGCTGCGGACCTTGCCGGCGTAAGCCGTTTTCAATATCCGCCGAATATGCGCGTCATTCGCGTTCCCTGCTCTGGCCGGATTTCCCCAAAAATGCTGCTTTATGCCTTTTTAAACGGCGCGGACGGTGTCTGGGTATCCGGCTGTCACCCGGGCGACTGCCATTACATTGAAGGCAATTATTTCGCCCGGAGAAAATTCACCTTGTTCAAGGAATTTATCGAATACAACGGTATCGAACCCGGCAGGCTGAACTTTTCATGGATTTCTTCGGCAGAGGGCGTCAAATTTGCCCAAGTTGCCAATACGGTGATTGAAGACGTCCGGAATCTAGGTCCCGCCAAAAACTTTACCAAAAAAGCACCGGAGAGGTTAACTACATTATGACGGACGCCACCCATAAAATTCAGGAAATATCCCGGCGTATTCTGGAAAATGGAAAGGTTGATAAAATCATCGGATACCAAAAAGGCAGCATGCCGATGATGAACACCCCTTGCGTTATCCGGAATCCGGCTAACGTCGGCCAATTGGTCTGGGATTCTCATTGCCGGCTCAATCTGGCAAAATACCTGGGCAACACCAAAGAACGGGTCGGCATTATTGCCAAGGGATGCGACTCCCGGAACATTGTCATGCACATTCTGGAAAACAGAATCCAGCGGGAACAGATGGTGATAATTGGGGTTCCCTGTAACGGTATGGCGGATAAGTGGAAATTATCTGCATTGGTGGACGGTGAGGTAGTTGCAGTTACCGAAGCCAATGGAAATATTACCGTAACGTCCGTTTCTGATGAAAAAGCCATCCCCAGGGCACAGGCGCTTCAGGAAAACTGTGTTCTTTGTAAGCATCGCAATCCCGTGATCTATGACGAACTGACTGCGGAGCTCGTGGAAGAGCCTCAAAATATGGATCGCCATGAGAGCATTCGCAAAATTGAAAGCATGACGCCGGATGAGCGGTGGCGCTTTTTTGACGATATGCTTTCTTCCTGCACCCGATGCCATGCCTGTCGAAATGCTTGTCCGCTGTGTTATTGCCCCACCTGCTTTGTGGATGAATCCCGGCCACAATGGGTGGGAAAGGGCATGGACCCGGTGGATATCCGGTCCTACCATTTTCTGCGGGCGTTTCACTGTGCCGGACGATGCACGGATTGCGGAGCCTGTGAAGCCGCTTGCCCGATGCATATCCCGGTACGGCTGCTGACCCGAAAACTTGAAAAAGATTGTTTCGATCGTTTCAAATGGTCGGCCGGGCTTTCGCTAGATCAACGGCCGGCCATGGATACCTATACGCCGAATGATCCGAACGATTTTTTTAAATAAGAGAGGCAAATGATGACAACCCTCATTCATATCGATAAACAAAACTGGGACCGCGGTATTGAAGCTTCCAGGAAGCAGTATCACATCGCCGGCCCGGTGAAAGATAAAGAGTTTCATGTCTTCAGACGCCTTGAAAACGGCGAGCTGCCGGACATGACCTACAAGAGCACCCGCCTTTCCCCGAAATCCCTTTTGTTTCCCCAATCTGAAATCATGTTTGCCTATACGCTGGATGAAACCGCGGAAAATGCCGGCATGATGCAGGATGTTAAAGCCGATGATTTTCCGTGCGCCGTCATCGGTATTCGGCCCTATGACGCCAAGGCCATTCAGATCATGAAGCTGAATTTTGATGCCGCGGAATATCAGGACCCTTACTGGATTCATGCCTTTGTGCGGAGTACCTTCATCGGCCTTGCAATCAACGAACCGGAGTCCGTGGATTTTTCCACGAGCTGCGGCACCGGCCCTTTCGAAGAAACCGGGTTGGATGCGCTGATGGTGGATTGCATGGATCATTATCTGATAAAAATTCTTACCGACAAGGGCAGGGCCTGGATGCATGCCGCGGGCTTTACGACAGCGGCAAGAGAAACCGCGCCTCAAACGCTGGAAAGCATGAAGGCGGAGGCTGAATCTAAAATCGCATCAAAAGTATCTTTTGACAATATCCGGGAAATGTCGGTTCTGGATCTGTACCAGGCCGGATTCTGGGAAGACGCCGCATTCGGGTGCATCAACTGCGGTGCCTGTACTTACGCCTGCCCGACCTGCTGGTGTTTTGACATTCAGGACGAAAAATACGGCGTCAGGGGAATCCGCATGAGAAACTGGGATTCCTGCATGACTCCCCTGTTCACCCTGCATGCTTCCGGGCACAACCCGCGATCCACCGGTCTGGGCCGGACCCGCCAGCGGTTCATGCACAAACTGAAATATTTTCCGGACAAGTATAACCAGGGCATCATGTGCGTGGGATGCGGCCGGTGTATTGTTCAGTGTCCCGCCAATATCGATATCCGGAAGATCTGCGACAGGATGAACCGGTATGAGGCCAGGAAAGGAGACTGCCAGTGCCAGTAAATAATCCATACGTGCCTTATCCCGTCCGCATCGCGGATATCCGCGTTGAAACCGAAGACCGCAGCCTGAAAACTTTTAGGCTGGAGTTCGTCAATCCCGGGGATGCGGAAAAATTCGCCTACCAGTCCGGGCAATTCGCCGAAATATCCGTGGCGGGCGAGGGAGAAATTCCCATCGGCATTGCATCGTCACCCACGGAAAAAGGCTTCATTCAGTTCACGATTTTTAAAACCGGGAAAGTGACCTCTTGTCTGCATCAGATGAAGCCAGGAGCCACAATAGGCGTTCGGGGGCCGCTAGGCAACAGCTATCCCTGGGAGACCCTGAAAGGTAAAAATATCCTGATCATCGGCGGCGGTTTTGCATTTACCACACTGAGATCTTCCATCAAGATGATGCTGGACCCGGCCCATCGCGCCGATTTCGGGGATATCGACGTGGTTTACGGCGCCAGAACCCCGGGGATGCTGCTCTACAAGGAAGAACTGACTGAATGGGAAAAACGCGATGACATCCGGATGCACATCACGGTGGACAAGGCTGAAGACCTGGGCTGGGCCTATCATGTGGGTTTTGTACCGGCCGTTACCCGGGAAGTTGCCCCCGCCGCCGGTGATGATACGTATGCCATCATCTGCGGTCCGCCGGTCATGATAAAATTCACCCTGCCGGTTCTGGAAGAGCTGGGGTACCATCATGATCGGATGTTGATGTCTCTGGAAAACCGGATGAAATGCGGCATTGGGATGTGCGGACGCTGCAACATCGGAAAAGAGCTGGTCTGCAAGGACGGCCCGGTATTTACCCTGTCTCATCTCAAGACAACGCCGATGGAATATTAGAGCGGATATACGGGAGTCTATATTATGGAACATGAAAAAGAACAAATTTTAAAAAACGATGTAACGGGTTCTGTCATGGTCGTCGGCGGCGGCATCGCCGGAATTCAGGCTTCACTGGATCTGGCCAATTCCGGGTACCTGGTGTATCTGGTGGAACAAAGGCCGGCGATCGGCGGGGTCATGGCTCAGCTCGATAAAACCTTTCCAACCAATGACTGCGCCATGTGCGTCATATCCCCCAAACTGGTGGAAGCAGGGCGTCATCTCAACATCGAGCTCTTTACCATGACCGAAGTCGGAGCGGTCGAGGGCCAGGCCGGGAATTTTACGGTCAAACTGTTGGAACACCCGCGGTACGTGGATCTGGCCAAATGCACCTCCTGCGGGGAATGCGCCAAGGTATGCCCCATCGATACCAAAAACCAATTCGACGAAGGTCTGCGGGATCGTAAAGCAGCCTATAAACTGTATCCGCAGGGGATGCCTGGAGCGTACGCCATTGACAAGATTGGCACCGCCCCCTGCAAGGCTACCTGCCCGGCGCATGTGAGCATTCAGGGCTATATCGCCCTGATCCATCAGGGGAAATACCGGGAGGCCATCGAGCTCTTCCGTGAAGAACATCCGTTTCCAGGGGTCTGCGGCCGCGTCTGTCATCACCCTTGCGAAAGTGCCTGCACCCGAGGGGATGTGGAGCAGCCCATGGCCATTGAATACCTCCATCGCTTCATTGCGGACTGCGACTATAGCGGTGAAAGCCCCTACATCCCGCCGACAGCCGAAAAACGGGCCGAAAAAATCGCCATTGTCGGATCAGGGCCCGCCGGACTTTCTGCGGCGTATTTCCTGGCTAAAAAAGGCTATCCGGTGACGATATTCGAAAAGCTGCCGGTTGCCGGCGGCATGATGGCCGTGGGTATTCCGAAATATCGCCTGCCGAGAAATTTGCTGGCCACCGAGATCGGCATCATCGAAAAAATGGGTGTGGAAATCAAAACCAACGTGGCGTTCGGAACCGATATCACCCTGGAAAGCCTGAAAGCCGATGGGTATCGAACGGTATTTTTGGCCACCGGCCTTCATGGCAGCCGTAAGCTGGGGGTTCCCGGCGAAGATCTGGCTGGGATTCTGCCAGGGACGACGTTTTTACGGGATGCGGCTCTGGGGAAATTCGTATCGCTCGGCAAAAAAGTTGTGGTGGTGGGCGGAGGCAACGTGGCCATTGATGTGGCCCTGACAGCAAAACGCCTGGGGGCCGGGGAAGTGGTCATGGTCTGCCTGGAATCGCGGGATGAAATGCCGGCCTGGGATTATGAAATCGAGGAGGCCTTGGAGGAGAATATTGAAATTCTCAACTGTTTCGGTCCCGACAATTTCGCCGGTGCCAACGGAAAGGTCACGGGGATTCAGTTCAAGCGCTGTACCTGCGTTTTCGATGACAATAACTGCTTCAACCCTCAGTACGATGAAAACGATCTTCAGACCCTTTCGGCGGATACGGTCATTGTGGCCATCGGCCAGAGCGCGGAGCTGGAGTTTGTAAAATCTCAGGGAGTTACGGTTACCCCCAGGGGCGGACTTCAGTGTGACCCAATCACCTTGCAGACACCTCTGGAATGTGTTTTTGCCGGAGGTGACGGAGTGTATGGCCCCAAATCCGTTGTGGAAGCGGTTTCCTGCGGCAAGGAAGCCGCCATCAGCATGGATCGCTATATTCAGGGGCAGGATCTCGGGGAAGACAGGAGTCAAAACTGGGAATATCAGAAGCCGGCTGCAGGCAACGAACTTCCCCAAAAACGGATTCCCATGCAAAAACTTCCGGTTGAAAAGCGCCATGCGAATTTCAATGAAGTGTCCTTAGGATATCTGGAAGCCGAAGCTTTAAAAGAAGCCGAGCGGTGTTTGAAATGCGGGGTATGCTCGGAATGCTATCAATGCGTTAAAGCCTGTCTGGCCAACGCCATCGATCATGATATGAAACCCAAACTCACCTCGATTCAGGTGGGCTCGATCATTCTGGCGCCTGGGTTCAAGCCGTTTGACCCAACGCCGCATAGCAGTTACGCCTATGTCGGCCATCCGAATGTGGTGACAAGCCTGGAATTTGAGCGCCTGTTATCGGCGTCCGGTCCGAATCAGGGGCATCTGGTACGGCCATCTGACCATAAAGAACCGGAGAAAATCGCATGGCTCCAGTGTATCGGCTCCAGGGATATTAACCAGTGCGATCACAGTTACTGCTCATCCGTATGCTGCATGTATGCGGCCAAACAGACGGTCATCGCCAAGGAACACAGCGCACATCCTCTGGATACGGCAGTGTTCTATATGGACATGCGGACGCACGGAAAGGATTTCGACCGGTATTATATGCGGGCTCAGGCGGAAAAAAACGTCCGATTCGTACGGGCCCGGGTACATACGGTGGAACCCGTGCAGGATGATCTGTTGAGGCTGCGCTATGTGACGGAGACCGGGTCCATCTTCGAGGAAACCTTCGACATGGTGGTGCTTTCCGTGGGGCTATCGCCACTTGAAAATGCCGTGGAGCTGGCGGATAAACTGGGAATTGCGCTCAATACCCACAAGTTTGCCCAGTCCAGCGGTTTGGCGCCGGTTTCGACCAACCGGGAAGGTATTTACGTCTGTGGCGCCTTTCAGGGGCCCAAGGACATTCCTCAGTCCGTTATGGAGGCATCGGCATCCGCTGCCGCCGCCGCGGAAAATCTGGCTTCCGCCCGCGGAACGCTGATCCGCAGCAAGGAACTTCCGTCGGAACTGGATATTTCCGCGCAGGAGCCTCGTATCGGTGTGTTTGTATGCAACTGCGGCATCAATATCGGGGGGGTGGCGGATGTGCCGGCGATTCGGGAATACGCAAGAACCCTGCCTTATGTGGTGCATGTCGAGGACAATCTGTTCACCTGTTCCCAGGACACCCAGGACAAGATGAAGGTCGTGATTCAGGAAAACGGCATCAACCGGGTGGTAGTGGCCTCGTGTTCGCCCAGAACCCACGAACCCTTGTTTCAGGAGACCATCCGGGAGGCAGGGCTTAACAAGTATCTTTTTGAAATGGCCAATATCCGGGATCAGAACACCTGGGTACACATGAGCGATCCCCAACACGCCACTGAAAAAGCCAAGGATCTGGTGCGGATGGCGGTGGCCAAGGCCGTTTATATCGAACCGTTGCATCAGGTAAGCCTGCCGGTCAAATCTTCCGCCTTGATCATCGGGGCCGGCATGGCCGGCATGGAGACCGCCATCGGCCTGGCCCGGCAGGGATGTCATGCTTACCTGGTGGAACGCAGCGATGTTCTGGGCGGCAACGCCCGGTTCCTTGCCGAAACCTGGCAGGGGGAAGCGGTGGCACCGTATCTGGATAACCTGATCCGGCAGGTCCGGGCCCATCCCTTGGTGCATGTCTTTCTCAACACATCAGCCACGGAAACTACCGGAATTATCGGCAGTTTTATCACACGGCTGAAATCAAATGCTGCGGACGGTCAGGAAACGGTTGTCGAGCATGGTGCCACCATCCTGGCTACCGGCGGGCATGAGTACAAACCGACCGAATATCTGTATGGGCAACATCCGGATATTTTCACGCATCTGGATTTTGATCAGGCGTTGAAGGCGGATGACGCACGGCTAAAAAGCGCCAGCGTTGCGACATTTATTCAATGTGTCGGCTCCCGAACCCAGGATCGGCCCTCATGCAGCCGGATGTGCTGCACCCACAGCCTTAAGAGCGCACTGAAACTGAAAAAACGCAAACCGGATATGAAGGTATTCGTGCTGTACCGGGATATCCGATCCTATGGATTCCGCGAAGATCTGTATAAGGAAGCCCGCAAAAACGGCGTGCTGTTTATCCGTTTCGATGAAACCAGGTCGCCCGAACTGATGCTGGATGCGAATCAACGCCTGTCCTTGACGGTGGTGGATCCGATTCTGGGTCGAACGCTGAATATGCAGCCGGACCTGGTGGTGCTGGCCTCGGCGGTGCTGCCAAATGAAAACAAGACGCTGTTCGATCTTTTCAAGGTTCCGGTGAATGCCGATGGGTTTCTTGTGGAGGCTCACAGCAAACTGAGGCCCGTGGATTTTTCTTCCGAAGGCATTTTCATGGCCGGTCTGGCGCATTACCCCAAGTCTCTGGACGAAAGTATCGCTCAGGCACAGGCTTCGGTGTCCAGGGCCATGACCATCCTGTCCAAGGATGCAATATGGGTGGGCGGGGTCGTTGCGACCGTGGATCCAAGCCGCTGCGCCGTATGTCTGACCTGCGTCCGGGCCTGCCCTTACGGGGTGCCGCAAGTTCATGGTGAAGGCCATGCGGTGATCGAGCCGGCTGAATGTCACGGCTGCGGGGTGTGTGCCTCCGAGTGTCCGGGAAAGGCCATTTCCTTACAGCATTTTACGGACCGGCAGATCATCGCAAAAACCGACGCGCTTTTTTGTAAGGTTGCCTAACGTATCGGTGAATCGTAAAAAAATAATCCACTCACCGATTGATACCCTCGGATGGCAAAGAAAAAAGCTCCAGATGCAAGGCGCGCAAATCCTGAGGCATGAGACGTACTATTAGTACGCCGCAATGACGAAGGATGAAGCGTAACGCAGCAGATGAACTTTTTACGAAGTCATCACTGATTTGTTGATTATTGGAGGAGTATGACGACAAATAATTTCGAGCCACAAATCGTGGCGTTCTGCTGTAAATATTGTGCTTATGCGGCTGCGGATCTGGCCGGGTCCATGCGACTGTCCTATCCGCCGAACGTAAAGGTGATTCAATTGCCATGTACCGGGCGGGTGGATATTATTCACCTTTTAAAGGCCGTGGAAGACGGGGCGGACGGCGTTTATGTAGCCGGGTGCCTTGAAGGCGAATGCCATTTCCTGAAAGGGAACCTGCGGGCCAGAAAGAAGGTCCATTACGTTAAAAAAACACTGGAAGAGCTGGGACTGGAACCCGGACGGGTTGAAATGTTCAATCTGTCTTCGGCCATGGGACCCCGGTTTGCTGAAATCGCCAGTGAAATGACTCAGCGCATCAAAGAGCTGGGACCCAGTCCGGTCAGGACACATAACGTTTGATAACGAGGTGAAACATGATTGTTGGCGACAGAAAATCTCTTTCTGAGATATTGGATATGATCAAGGATTGCCGGAACATCCTGATTACCGGATGCAAAGGATGCGTGACGGTCTGCAATGTGGGCGGGTTGAAAGAAGTTGAGATACTGGCATCCAGTTTAAAGATCGCGCGAAAAAAAGAGGGCAGGCCTATTGCCATAGCGGAAAATCTTTTAGAACGGCAGTGCGATCCGGAATACATCGCAGAACTCAAGGATGTGGTCAATACCTATGACGCGGTAATTTCCATGGCCTGCGGCGTGGGCCCTCAGTTTCTGACCGAGGCCTATCCGGATCAGAAATTTTATCCGGCGATCAACACCAAATTTTTTGGCGGTGCCACGGCCCATGGTATATGGGAAGAACGCTGCGCCGGATGCGGCACCTGTGTGATCCACTATTTTGCCGGGTTATGTCCGGTTGCGCGGTGTTCCAAGAGTCTGTTGAACGGTCCCTGCGGCGGCAGCGCCCGCGGCGTGTGCGAAATCAGCAAAGATGTTCCCTGTATCTGGGATATGATCGTCAGAAAGAAAACAGAGCAGGGGAGATTAAACGATCTGCTCTGCTATACACCCGCCAAGGACTGGCGGACATCAAAGGACGGCGGTCCCCGTAAATCCATCAGGGAGGAGCTGATCCAATGAACGATATCAAATCCGGAAGCAATCTTGAAAACGTTTTGAGATCAGGGCATTTTGCCTTTACCGGCGAATGCGGCCCGCCCAAAGGCGCCAATGTGCATCATCTCAAGGAAAAAATTGCCTTTCTGAAAGGAAATGTGGATGCCGTCAACATTACCGACAATCAGACGGCGGTAGTCAGAATGTCAAGCTGGGCAGCTTCCGCCCTGTCCGTTCAGGAAGGGGTGGAGCCGAATTTTCAAATGGTTTGCCGAGACCGTAACCGCCTGGCCATGATGAGTGATATTCTGGGTGTTTACGCCCTAGGCATCCGGAATATGCTCTGCCTTTCCGGAGATCATCAAAAATTCGGAAATCATCCCGAGGCCAAAAACGTCTATGACATCGATTCCATGCAGCTCATTCATCTGGCGAAAACGATGCGGGATGAGGGGAAATTCCTGAATGGGGAAGCGATAGACGTTCCACCCAAACTTTTTATCGGCGCGGCCAGCAATCCGTTTGCAGATCCTTTTGAATTCCGCGTTTACCGGCTTGCCAAAAAAATCAATGCCGGAGCGGACTTCGTTCAAACCCAGTGTATCTACAACATGGCCAAGTTCAGGCAGTTCATGAAAATGGCCGTGGATATGGGCCTTACCGAAAAATGCTATATCCTGGCCGGGGTGACTCCGCTCAAAAGCATCGGTATGGCCCAGTACATGGCTAAACAGGTTCCGGGCATGGATGTGCCGGATGAAATGATCCAGCGCTTAAAAGGCGCCGGCAAGGGGAAAGCCACTGAAGAGGGCATTAAGATCACTCTCGAACAGATCGAGGAGTTTAAAGAGATGAAGGGCGTGGCCGGTGTTCATCTCATGGCCATCGAATGGGAGCACCGGGTGGCGGAAATCGCAGAGCGGGCTAAGATGCTGCCCCGGCCGGTTGTCGGTTCGCATGCACCCGCAGGAAATCAGTAAACAAAAAGTGCTGAGGCCGACCATTGTCCGCTCTCAAAAGTATCGACGCAACATGCAGAAAACCAATTCGCCCGGGAGACCAGCCGGTTCTGATCAAACCGATTGGAACCCTTAATATTAATACATATATACATTTTTCTATTGGAGGATATCATGGTTGAAGTTACAGCTTCAGCGACAAGCCAGATCGCTGAATATTTCAAAGGCAAAGAAATTACACCCATTCGTATTTTCATCAATGAAGGCGGCTGCGGCGGGCCAAGCTTGGCAATGGCCCTGGATGAGCAAAAAACCACAGATTACGTGTTTGAAATCGATGGATTCACCTATATCGTTGACAAACAGTTCATGGAGAAAGCCAAACCCATTATAGTCGATTTTCTGGGGAGCGGCTTCAAGGTGGATTGCGCTATTCAATTTTCTTCAGGGTGCTCCAGTTGCGGAACCACCGGGTCCTGTTGTTCTGATTGATCGACAATAAACGGACACGTGAAGCCTAAACATTGATCATGATTTGGGCCACCTCAAAAAAACGCTTCCCGAAAAATGCAGAATGCAGGGTAGGGGCTCAAAACATTGAGCCCCTATAAAGAAACAGTTTTGTCGCTTGGCGTTTTACATCCCCAGTAATCGTTTGACGCTCTGGACAATGTCCTGGGCAGAAGCCGGCTTGGGCAGATAATCGTCGGCTTATGTGCTCATACCGTCGTAATGAGAATATTTTGTGGACGTGACGCGGTCAGCCACGGCCGTCAGCAGCACAATCGGAATGTCGGCATAGGCGCTGTCCTTTTTGAGCGCCGCGCACAACTCATAGCCATCCATCTCCGGCATCATGACATCCAGGACAATGGCATCCGGCGGGTTGACCCTGATTTTTTCAAAGCCTTCCACGCCATTGTAGACCAGATCGGTTGCAAAACCTTCTTTTGCCAGATAGGTCTGGACAATCATCGAAAAATCAGGCTCATCATCAACGATGAGAATGCGTTTTTTTTCACCCATGGGTCACATCCTTTCATATGAATGGATATTGCTCATGATCGGCAAGCGCATTCATAGTCAAACAATTAAAGATAAGAACAAGGTTTACAGTGTCCACGCGCCTGAAGTTGAATGCATCAGCAAAGGCAAAGCCCACAAGCGATATGAGTTTGGCTGCAAAGTCAGCGTGGCGGCAACCAGCCGGGGTGGCTGGTTTTTAGGGGCTATGGCCGTACATGGCAATCCATACGACGGGCATACGCTGACAAATGCTTTAAGCCAGGTAGAGCGCATAGTCCAAAATCCTGAACACGCTTTTGTAGACATGGGTTACCGGGGTCACGGGTATGATGGTCCGGTTGATATCCACGTGGATCGTCGCAGAAGGGGGCAATTCGCAAAGAGCTTGTGGAGCTGGATGAAACGACGGGCAGCAATAGAGCCTGGAATCGGTCATCTAAAACGCGAGCACCGGATGGATCGCAACCGCCTCAAGGGAACACTCGGTGATCGTATCAATGCCATCCTGAGTGCTGCAGGGATGAACTTTGCCAAGCTGCTCAAATGGGCAGCAGCCCTTTTGCGACTAATTTTATCTTGGTTATTTAGCTGTCAAAGAGCACCAATGGTGCAGCCCTGAAAATGAAAATGGGCTTTTTCAAGATCGACTAAATAACAACTTCTTTTCTTTATCCCATTTGATTTTTTTACGGTGTCCAGAACCAATCGACCGGAAGCAAACATGCGACTATCTTAAGCTCTTAGGAAGGGATTAAATGAAAACAGGGTCAACGACCGTTTAAAGCATAACCATAGCATCTGTAAAGAAAAAATGTTTTAATAGGTTCTTTATCCGTTTTTTTCCTGAAAACAGAAAGCACCACTGGAGGGTCAACCCTTTCAAATATCTGACTCAGTCTTTCACGGCTTATGGTTGAATCATAGGTTACGCCTATTGCATCCCATCCCTTCCTGTCTTCTTCTTTCCACCAGTAGTCATAGACATTTGGTCTTCCCCAACGGTTGATTGAAACCGTTCTGGGCTGCCCTGGTGTATAAAATGCAAGCTCACTTGCCATCTGATAACTAAGACCAAACAAAAAAGTGCGTTCAGGCACAGGCATTTCAGAAGAAAGCTTACCAGCCATCTCACCCAGTTCATCCCAGCCTGCAATTTCAGAGGCTGCCCTGTCAAGATGAACTGGAACAGGCAAGAAGGGCCAAACTGCATGAAGAAGAACAAGAGCACTCATTCCATAGGAAATCCCTATTGCCCACTTCCAGAGACTCTTTCCTGACCTCTTTAATCCTTGAGAGTTTTTTACCCCGAAATAGGCTGCCGTTAAGACTGCAGCGCCTAGATAACCTGCTCCTGGCCAATTGCCGTAAATCCTTGAATGAAAACTAAGAAGCAAAAAAAATGCGATCATGGGAAACGAAGTCCAAAAAAGATAAGGATAGAGCCAGTTTTGCTGGGGATAGTCTTTTTTTATCACGAGTATCCATGCCCAGACAGCCAAAATAAACACAAGAGGGGATAAGAGAGCTGCCTGTGAGCCCACAAAATCGCCCACGAAATTCCATCTGATGGAAAAACTTTCGTGAACTCCACCTAACCCAGCAACATGTTTTACAGAATTCCAGCCATGTCTGTAATTCCATAAGATGACAGGAAAAAACATCAAGGATCCCACAAGAACACCGGTGTATGGTTTGAGTGTGCAAAGCCTTTTTCTGTGCATATGTGAAAAAATTCCGTACAGGAAAGCGCATGGCAAAAAAATGACCATCGTGAACTTTGCAAGCATCCCTATCCCAAACCATATTCCACCCGTTATCCACTGGGACCATTCATCATTTTCATAGCCCCTTGCAACATGATAGGCTGATGCAGCCCATGCAGCAGCCTGAAGCCCGTCAGGAGTAGCAAGAAGTGCTCCTACATTATATTCAAGGATTGACTGGGTCAAAATTGCTGTTGAAAGAGCAACCCCTGCTCCAAACCACCTGATGGAAATTGCCACAAGATAGGCCGAAGCCAGTCCTAAACCCAGAACAGACGGAAGCCTGACTGCCATCTCTGTCTGACCAAAAATGAGAGTAGAAAGCCATATAGCCCAGGCAATGAGAGGAGCCTGATCATGATATCCCCAGTCCAGATAACGGCTCCACTGCCAATAATTGGTCTCATCCGGCACAAGAAGAAATGAAGAAGAGTAGATGACCCTGAAAAGAGTGAATCCTATTATAATGAGCCAGGCTGTCTTTTGTTGTTCAGCAATATTGTTCATAATTTTTATTGATTGTTTAATCGAGTCGTTTTTTAAATCGGCTTACAGCGCCTAAGAAGACAACTACACCAAGGATCAGAAGACCAAGAAATTGCGGCCACAATGCTTCGAAACCCGTCCCCTTCAAAAAAACACCACGGATTATTATTAAAAAATAACGCAAAGGATTTAAATGTGTCAGCCATTGCACAATTAAAGGCATGTTGGCTATAGGGAAAACGAAACCACTAAGCATAAAAAATGGAAGCACGAAGAAAAAAGTTGTCATCATGGCCTGTTGCTGGGTAGATGATACAGTCGAAATAAAAAGGCCGATCCCCAGAGTGCTCAACAAAAACAGACTTGATGCAACAAGAAGGAGTGAAATACTTCCTACTAGCGGAATATCGAACCAAAATACTGCAAAAATGGTAACAACAATCATCTGAGCCTGGGAAATGAGAACAAAGGGAATGCTTTTCCCAAGAATCATCTCGATTGGCCTTAAAGGAGTAACCATGAGCTGCTCCATGGTGCCTGATTCTTTTTCCCTGATTATTGCCATTGATGTCAGAAGCATGACAAGAAGCATTATCAGGAAAGCCACAATTCCAGGAACATAAAAATTGCGGCTGTCAAGATTCGGGTTATACCATGTTCTTATTCTGTCATCAGCCTTTCCGTACGAAACCGTAACAGGATTAAGTTCTTTTATCATCTGATTGTTGTATCTCTCAATAACAGTGATCATATAGGAAATCCTGACTGCAGCCATGTTGCTCATGCTTCCGTCTGCAAGAATCTGCACATCTGCAGTTTGTCCCTTACGAATCTTTGAACTCAAATCAGGAGGAATCTTTATTCCAAGATTAACCTTTCGCATCAGTAAAAGACTGTCTAAATCATCAGGCCTTTCGACATATTCTGTAATGCGGAATGTCTTATTCCCAGAGATGGCTTCTACAAGCATCCGGCTTTCATGAGTTCTGCTCTGGTCAAGAAGCCCTACAGTTATATCCCTTACATCTGTTGTAACAACATAACCAAAGAGGATAAGCTGCACAAGGGGTGCAATGATCAAAAGTGGCCTGTTCTTTTTATCCCTGAAAAGCTGGATGAATTCTTTTCTCACAAGCTCTCTTACCCTTATCCAGTTCATCTATGTCAGCCTTTCCATTTGAGCAACCCTTCTATCTTTTTTACATCTCATCACAGACCCTCTTTTTTCAGGACAATAAGGTTAAGACAGCAGAGGATAACAAACATGAAGAAAAGAACAAGATAGCTTGACCAGAGATTGTGAAGCCCAAGATTTCTGAGATAAAGTCCATTTAAAATATCAATAAAATAAGTGGCAGGAACGATTTTTGTGACAAATTGAAGAATTCTAGGCATGTTTTCTATTGGAAAAACAAAATTGGACAAGAGAAGAGAAGGAAGATAGGTAATTAGAACAGCCAGTTGATTTGCAACAAGCTGCGACTTGGTTACACTGGAGATCAAGAGTCCAAGACTTAAGGCAACCCCTAGATAAAGTGATGAAGCCACAATCATGAGCCAGAAGCTTGATTTCATGATTACACCAAAAAGAAGCTGTCCCATCAGTATTGCAATGAGCACATCTATGAGACCAATGATGAAATAAGGAATTGCTTTTCCTGCCAGAAATTCTCCTGCATGTATTGGAAGGGATCTGATCGTTTCCATTGTTGAATTTTCATATTCTCTGGCAATCACAAGAGAAGTAAGCATTGCTCCCACAATCATTATTATGATGGCAATGATTCCTGGAACAATGAAATTTCGGCTTTCCAGGTTTTCATTAAACCACACCCTGATCCTGCCTTCAACAGGGGGGCGAATCTTTTCCATGGACTTACGGTTTATAAATTGAAGCAATAGATTCTGATTGTACCGGTGCATGAAGGCAGTGAGATAGCTTCTGGTGATTCCGGCAAAATTCGGGTCACTTCCATCTATTATGATCTGAACAGGACTCTGTCTGTCAGCTCTTATGCCAGCAGTCCATCCTGAAGCAAAAACAATCCCAACAGAGGAAATCCCACGATCAAGATAACGTGCCAGAGCACCATCGTCTTGAACCTCACCTAAAACATGAAAATAAGAAGATGAATCGAGCCTTCTTATAAAATCCCTTGTCAGATCTGTTCTGTCATGGTCAACAACAATGATGTTTATTTTGTCAACATCCAGGCTTAGTGCATACCCGAACAGAAGAATGAGAAGGAGAGGGATTGCAAAGGCAAGATAAAGACTTCTGAAGTCACGTATGAGATGATATAATTCCTTTCTTGAGATTGCCTGGATCTTGACAGGATTCATGATCCTAAGCCTCTCTTGACATCAGGTGAATGAAAACATCGTCAAGGTCTGCATCAGCTTGCTCCGGAAAAAGATCATGAATAATTGAAGAAGGCGAGCCATTGGCAACTATTCTTCCTTCGTTTATCATCACAACCTTATCGCAGTGCTGGGCTTCATCCATATAATGTGTAGTCACAAACACCGTAACTCCTGATGAGGTCAAATCCCTGATAAATGCCCAGAAATGCCTTCTTGTGATAGGGTCAACCCCTGAGGTTGGCTCATCCAGAAAAAGAACACTGGGCTCGTGAAGAAGGGCGCAGCCAAGCGCCAGCCTCTGACGCAGTCCCTGGGGAAGGTCCCTGGTAAGACGATTCCTTGCATCCTCAAGCCTGGTCATTTTTAAAATCCAGTCAGTCCTTTCTTCCCATTTTTTCAGGGGAACAGAATAAATCCCCATAAAAAATCTTATGTTTTCAAAAGGAGTCATGTCTTCATAAAGAGAGAATTTCTGAGACATATATCCAATTCTGTGCTTAATTTCTTCAGACTGAGTAAACATGTTAAGGCCACTCACATGCCCAGAGCCAGAGGTCGGAGATATGATGCCGCAAAGCATACGGATTGTAGTCGATTTTCCTGCACCGTTAGGCCCAAGCAAGCCAAAAATCTCGCCTTTTTGTACAGAAAAAGATATGTGATCGACTGCAGTAAAATTGCCAAAACTCTTGACAAGATCATTCACAGATACGGCTTCTGAAGTCAAAATGAGCTCCTGAAAGATTTTTATCCACTCCTTTTATTCGATCTATCATGGCTTCTTCAAGGCTTGCAAAATCTGCCTTAAGCTCATCAGGTTTCATATGATCCAGGACATGAGAACCATGCATGAGAATAATCCTGTCACATTTTTCACCTTCATCAAGGTATGCAGTAGATACAAGAATTGTCTTACCTTCCTCTCTCATGGCGGAAAGAATTTCCCAGAACTCCTTTCTGGATACTGGATCCACCCCATTAGTGGGTTCATCAAGAATGAGTACCCTTGGCGCATGCACAAGAATACAGGCAAGCCCAAGTTTCTGTTTCATTCCTCCCGAAAGATTTCCGGCAAGCCTGTCCTGAAAAGGAGTCAGGTTTGAAAACCCGAGGAAGCGCTCTTTCCTTTTTTTTCTTTCTTCTCCGAAAATACCGAAAATATCCAAGAAAAAATCCATGTTTTCAGCGACAGTAAGATCAAGGTAAAGACCGAATCTCTGAGGCATGTACCCTATGATTTCCTTGGTTCTTGCTCTTTGCTGAACTGCATCAAACCCTGCAACCATGATATTGCCCGTTGTCGGCTTTATCATTCCTGCAATCATTCTTAGAAGCGTTGTTTTCCCTGCACCGTCAGAGCCGATCAATCCGTATATTGATCCTGATTCAACAGAAAAACTTGTGTCTGATACTGCCACAACTTCTCCGAAAATCTTGCTGACCCCGTCAACCTGGACAATACCATCTGACATTAAAGAAGTCCCTGTTTTTTTAACTTTCATGGAAAGCATTTTTTTATCTTAACCAGGCATCTGCGGGCATCCCTGATTTTAATTCAAGATCGGGGTTTTGAATGGCAATTTTAACAAGATAGACTAGTTTCACCCTCTCTTTTCTTGTCTGGATTATTTTTGGAGTAAACTCTCCTTCAGGAGAAACGTAGGATACGAATCCTTCATAAATCTTATCAGGAAAAGAGTCAATTTTTACAACCGTCTTCTGTCCGGGCTTAACCTTTCCTATCTCTGTCTCATCGACAAAGATCTTTAGGTTAATTCTCGAGAGATCAGATACAGTTATTACTTCACGTCCAGGAGTCACAACCTCTCCAGGCTCAACGTTCCTGCTTGTCAGCATTGCATCAAAAGGGGCAAGCAGCCTTGTATAACCAAGCTGAATTTCAGCAAGATCAAGTGCAGCCCTTGCAGAGTCAATCCTAGCACTTGCGACCTGAATATCTGCCTGAGTCGCTTCGATTCTTCTTAAATTCCCCTCCGAAAGCATTACCAGTGCCCTTGCCTCTGACAATTTGGCTCTTGCTGCTGCTATGGCTTCTTTTCTAGCCCCTTCCTGAACAAGATCAGTTGCTTCGGCTGCACGTTGATGGATTTTCAAGGCAGTCTCATATTTAAGAACAGCAACATCTTGTTCTTTTTCTGCAATAAAGCCTTTTCTGAAAAGATCTTCAAATCTCAGCCTGTCTTTTTCCGCATCATCAAGATTAATCCTGGCTTCCTGCAAGGATAATCTCGCCCTTTCAACATCCTGCGGCCTGTTTCCTGCTTCTGTTTCAGCAAGCTGCGCTGCGCTGAACTGAAGAGCTGCATTTGCCCTTTCAACGTCAGCAGGCAGGGTTTTTTTTAATATCTCTAGACTTATCTCAAGCTGCCTTCTTACCTCAACTGCCTGTTTCAGTCCTGATATTGACTGTTCCTTTCTTGTAATAAATTCATCCTGCTCAAGCTCTGCAATACACTGTCCGGTCTTTACGTACTGCCCTTGATCAAAATAGACATTTTTTACCTTCCCTGCTACCTGAAAGGACAAATGCGACTGAGTCGATTCAAGAGTGCCCGAATAATAAATATCTGCACTTCTTTCCCTGTACTGGCCCCAGAAAACAATTCCTGCCGCACATGCTAAAAAAGTGAAAATGCTGATCAAAATTATTCTTTTTTTCACATCGAACCTCTTTTATTTACTTTTTTTCAATCTAAGTTTCATAACAGTCCCGTGGTTTGGCATACTTTCAACGTCGATACGTCCTCCATAATTTTCTACGAGACGATGAACTATGGAAAGGCCAAGGCCTGTTCCTCTTATTTTTGTTGTAAAAAAAGGGTTGAAAATCAAGTTGATATCCTCAGGAGATATGCCTTTTCCTGTATCTTCAATGCTGATTTCCCCATAACCGTTTTGAAGACTCCGCATCCTGATATGGATTTTTCCGTTCTCATCAGGCATGGATTCAGCTGCATTCAGGAGAAGATTCCAGAGAATCTGGCGAAAATGCACAGGATCTATATCAATACAAAAATCCTCTAGCATCTCGGTTGAAATAATAATTTTCTTTTTCATGCTTTTGTTTTTTTGAAAAAGATCGAGTATCTCGGTAATCATCTCACCTGCAGATATCTTTATGATATTTCCGGATGACGGTTTTGCAAAGAGTAAAAAATCAGCAACCAGAGAATTTAACCTGTCAGCTTCCCTTAGGATGATTCTCATCAGTTTTTCCTGGCCTGATTCAAGACTGAGCTCTTCTTTCAGTATCTGAATAGAGCTTGTCATGGCTGCAAGAGGATTTTTTATCTCGTGTGCAAGGCCTGCAGCCATCTCACCCATGTAGGCTAGACGCTGAACACGGCGAACATTTTCCTCCATTGCCGTGAGCTCTCTTCTTGAAGATCTTGCCTGCTCAGCCAGAAAACTGCTCATAAAGGCAACTGAAAAACATGCAATCATTGTAATTATGATTTTATAGGTCACCTGGACCAGATCAACTGCAGGCAGAGACTGGTTTAAAAATGGCACAAGAACGCCATAATACTCCAGCTCAAGTATCAGCCCGTACTGAATGCTCGACGTGGCTGCAATATACATGCAGCCTTTTCTTGAAAGAAGTATGCTAGAGTAAGCAATCACCAAAAGATAAAGGAAAGAAAAAATACTCGAATAAGTTCCGGTTGCAAAAATGATAAGGGATACGATGAATGTATCAATGTTCAACTGGACATATGAAAAAGCCTGCCCAAAAGAATACTTTTTGAAAACGATATACCCAGCAGAAAGAATAAAAACACCTGTAATTATGCTATATAAAAACTTGAGAGGATAACCGGGGAGTCCTAATTGATTTTCCTGTTGAACAAAGATCGTTGAGCCCAGAAGAAAAACAGTAAATATGATTCTGAAAAAAATCAGCCAGTTAATTTTTACTAAACGATCATTGTCATCTCGTACAAGGTTATCCATGTTTCTCATAACAAACTATTCTTGTTCCGAATTTAACATATGATTACATTCAGTGTATCTATCCGGTGACCACTTTAGCCATCTCGAATACCGGTAAATACATTGCGATTACCAGTCCACCAATGAGAACCCCCCAGAATACAATCATTACCGGTTCTATCAAAGATGTAAGGTTTTCAACAGCCTGATCCACTTCCTCATCATAAAAATCGGCAACTTTAGCAAGCATGTTGTCGAGTGCTCCGGTAGTTTCTCCTACAGATATCATCTGTGAAACCATCGGAGGAAAGACTTGGCTTTCAGACAGGGGGCCTGCAATAGTATGTCCTTCCATAATTGAAGTTCTAACAGCAGTAAGGGCTTTTTCAATGATCTTGTTACCGGCTGTCTTCAGAGAAATATCGAGCGCATCCAGAATGGCTACCCCACAGGCAAGCAATGTACCCATGGTGCGTGAAAATTTTGCAATGGCAATTTTTCGTATCAGCATTCCAACGACAGGCAGTCTGAGCAGGAGTGTGTCAACAATGATCCTGCCTTTCGGGTTTTTATAAAACTTTCTCAAGGCAAGGATGAGAACAAGCATTACTCCAAGAATATAATGAATATTGTTTTTAAATAATTCACTCAAGGCAATTACAATTCTTGTAGGCAGCGGAAGTTCTCTCCCGAAATCGCTGAACATCTGCTGGAATACAGGTATGACAAATATGAGAATTACTGCAAGAACAAGTAGTGCAACAATCATTGTTACCAAGGGATATGTCATTGCCCCCTTGACCTTGGACTTCAGCTTTGCAGTCTTTTCCAAGTATGCTGACAACCGCCTGAAAATGGTATCCAGAACACCGCCTGTTTCTCCAGCGGAAATCATGTTTATAAAAATATCGTCAAAAAGCTTAGGAAATCTCTTGAATGAATCGGCAAGTGTTGCTCCGCTTTCGACACTATCCTTGATTTCCTGCAGGATTTTCTTGAAAGTCTTGTTTTCCTGCTGAATGATCAAAATATCAAGACCTTGAACAATCGGAATCCCTGCATCAATCATTGTTGAAAACTGCCTAGTAAACAATATTATATCTTTTTCAGTTACTTTTTGCTGGAGAAAAGATATATTTGCAAGCAAGTCCTTTGATTTTTTCCTGATCTTTATCGGTGTGACGCGGATTCTTGAAAGATGAACCTTAACAGCCTGCACGCTGGCAGCTTCAATTTCACCTTTTTGAATAACACCAGCCCTGTTTTTTCCGGACCATTCGAATTCAGGCATAAATCCTCCGTTTCATATATATAAAGTCAAAATTCGGACGGCTTCGCAAGCCTTTATCATACCTTGGAAATCCTGCTTTCAGAAAAACTGGATTCCGGACAAAACCCTGAATAACGATTTTTTTTGATTTTCATGTCTTGAGGTGATCAGTACGATCATGAACATTTACGAAGCCTTCAATTGAGGTCATTCTTTTCTTTATTTAAGCAAAAAACGAGCCAGACTGAGAGGTTCAATGGAAATGTCTGTTGATTCCTTCAATATGATCTGAGACATGAGTTTTCCTGTAATCAAGGAAAGTCCTATTCCATCTCCTTCATGTCCTGTAGCAACATAAAATCCAGGGACACTGCTTTCTGAAACTATCGGAAAATGATCAGGAGTATATGGTCTAAGTCCTGCATAACTTCTGATTATTCGAATTTTTTCAAGAACAGGAAAAAAACGGACGGCTCTTATTGCCATTTCTCTCAGAAGGTTTAGATTGCATGAAATGTCATAACCTGTAAACTGCCTGCTGCTGCCTATAAGGAAATTCCCTGCACCAGTAGGTTCAAAAACAAATGCGATTCCGAACCTCTCCATTTCGCGAGAAATACGGCGTTTATAATAGGATTTCCCGAATTTAGCCATGAGATACCCGAATTCAACAATCTTTCTCCTGGCAACCCTTGCTCTTTCAGACACTAGAATCTGACCCTGCCTCGGCATGACCGGAATATCTATCCCAACCATTTTCCCTATTTCCCCAGCCCATATGCCTGCCGCATTTACGACACCTGCAGTCAGGATATTGCCCCTGTCTGTTTCAACCTCGCATGTCTTTCCAGAAGAATCGAGTCTTATTCCTATCACAGTTGTAGCGCTTCTGATCTCAGCCCTCATTCTCTTTGCACCAAGACAAAGCCCGAAAGCAAGAGCCATTGGATTTACAGCTCCATCACAACTGACTTCCAGTCCTCCGACAACATCATCTGCCAGCAAAGGTTCATCTGAACGGACTTCATGGGAATCAAGCATGCGAACAGGAAGTCCTTCTGCTTTCAGTTTCTCGTAAAAAAGCCTTGCCGCAGCAAGTTCTTCTTCGCTTTCAATTACAAGAAGGCTTCCCTTCTGCGACCATTCAATATCATAATCAATTTCCTGTGCAATTACAGGGAAAAGCTCCTGGCTGATCCTTGCAAGACTGCTGTCAAAGCCTGGAAGCTTGTCCTGGACAAGAACATTTCCGTCACAGCGGCCGGATGTTCCAGCAGCAATTCCTTTTTTTTCGACAAGAATCACCCTCATCTGGCGTTTTGCAAGGAAATAGGCAACAGCCGATCCTATCACACCGCCGCCTATGACTACTACATCTGCTGTTGTTTTATGGGTCACTTCAACCGGATTTTTCAGCTTCCAAGATAAGCTTTGACTATGCCTTCATCTTTCTGAAGGCTCTTGCTTTCGCCTTCAATTACAATTTTTCCTGTTTCAAGAACATAACCGTAATCTGCAAGCTCCAATGCAATTTTAGCATTCTGTTCCACAAGAAGAATGGTCACACCTTCATTGTTCAACTGCCTGATAACCCTCATGATTTCCCTTACCAGAAAAGGAGCCAGCCCCATGGACGGCTCATCCAGAAGAAGCAAATGAGGGTCTGTCATAAGCGCCCTCCCGATTGCAAGCATCTGCTGCTCCCCTCCTGAAAGAAGGCCGGCATCCTGTTTCTGGCGTTTTTCAAGGATTGGAAAAAGCTCAAAAACATGATCCATTCTTTTTCTGCGTACAAGATTATCTTTAAGTGTAAAAGATCCAAGGTCAAGGTTTTCCCTGATAGTCATTCCCTTGAAAATCCTGCGGCCTTCTGGCACATGAATGAGGCCGCTTCTTACAGTTACATGAGGAAGCTCTCTGGTAATGTCTTTTCCCATGAATTCCATAGTACCTGAAGAGCATTTTACAAGTCCTGAAATCGTTCTGAGAGTCGTGCTTTTCCCTGCACCGTTTGATCCTAAAAGAGTCACTATCTGCCCTTTTTTAACTTTAAGGCTTATTCCCCTCAGGGCATGAATTTTTCCATAACAAGCCTCCAACTCGTTAATTTTCAGAACATATTCACTCATGTCAGGCTTTCTTATCTTCTTTTCCAAGATAGGCTTCTATGACTCTGGGATTTGCCTTGACCACATCTGCTGTGCCTTCTGCTATCTTGTGACCATAGTCAATAACATGGATGAACTCTGAAATCCTCATTACCAGACCCATGTCGTGCTCTATAAGAAGTATGGTGATCCCAAGCTCTTCTCTTATCCTGCGAATCAGTTTAATGAGGCGTTCTTTTTCATCATGATTCAATCCAGCAGCAGGTTCATCAAACAGGATAAGCTTTGGCCTGGTAGCAAGTGCTCTTGCCCATTCCACACGCCTTTGATCACCATAGGGCAGATTGTTTGCAAGGCGGTCCTTGTGATGACTTATTCCCACAAAATCAAGGCAGTCTTCACTTACCCTTCTGATTTCGGCTTCTTCTTGTTTCTGAAAACTCGTTTTGAACAATGCCCCAATAGCACCGGTCTTTGTTCTGCAGTGCATTCCTGACATTACGTTTTCAAGAACCGTCATTTTCTTGAATAACCTCATGTTCTGAAAAGTTCTGGCCATTCCTGCCCTGGTTATTTTATGTGGTTTCTGGTTTATGATAGAATGGCCATCAAATCTTATATCACCTTCAGTAGGCCGGTAAAATCCTGTAAGACAGTTAAAAACAGATGTTTTCCCTGCTCCATTTGGCCCTATGAGACTTACAATAGAGTTTTCATGGACAGAAAAGCTGAGCGCATCGATTACTTTAAGGCCCCCGAATGTCAGGCTTATATTATTTACTTCAATAAGCGCCATATCAATTCTTTTTTTCTTCTCTAACGCCTGTCAGGCCATAAACCCTGTGGCCTGTAAAGCATGATCAGGAGCATCACCACAGCAAAGACCAGAAGGCGCATAGGTCCTATTCCGCGAAAAACTTCAGGAAAGAGGACAAGAATCATAGCCCCTGCAATGACACCTTGGATTTTACCCATCCCTCCCAGAACAACTCCAAGTAAAATCAGGACGGACTGGCTAAAAGTAAATGTTTCAGGTGAAATGGCAGTCATCTTTGCAGCAAAAAAACAGCCTGCAATGCCGGCAAAAACAGCTCCGATGACATAGGCATAGAGTTTTACTGTTACACGGTTTATTCCCATTGCTTCGGCAGCATCCTCATCCTCACGTACATATTGCCATGCCCTGCCGAGGCGAGAGTGCTGGAGTCTGTAGCTGGCAATTACAGCTAGTACGGCAAGGATCAGAAAAACATAATAATAATGCATAATCTGATTTAGTTCGGTGCCGAAAAAGACTGGACGATTGATTCCTATCAGTCCGCTTGCTCCTCCTGTAATTTCCAGGTTTCTGGCTGTGATTCTTACTATTTCTCCGAAGCCAAGAGTGACTATAGCAAGATAGTCGCTTCGAAGCCTGAGAGTTGGCCCCCCAATAATGACTCCGGCAATGGATGCTGTTACAATGGCACAAGGGATGGTCAGCCAGAAATTAATTCCGAAATAAGAGGTAAGAATTCCAGTTGTATAGGCGCCGACTGCAAAAAAAGCTGCATATCCAAGATCAAGAAGGCCTGCATACCCGACAACGATATTTAAACCAAGACATAATATCACATAAAACCAGGCATTTGCTAGAACTTCAAGAACATAATTGTTGGCTGCAAATGGAATCATAACAAGAGTCACTGCAAGAACTGCATAGAGAATGTATCTGTTTTTATGCAGCCCTTCTGACAAAACATCTTGAAATAATTTCATATTTACTACATCCTCTCTATCTCGGTTCGGCCTAGTAATCCCGTGGGCTTGAATACAAGAAGCAATATTAGAATTGCAAATGTAAACACATCCTTCCATTCGCTTCCTACAAAAGGTATCTGTGTTCCAAAGGCTTCAAGCATTCCCAGAACTATGCCGCCCAGCATTGCCCCTGGAATGCTTCCTATTCCACCTATCACGGCTGCAGTAAATGCCTTTAGGCCAATTAAAAAACCCATTGAAAACTCTATGCGGCCGTAATATACCCCTGCCATAACCCCTGCTGCCGCTGCAAGAGCAGATCCTACAAAAAATGTAGTCGCTATTACCTTGTTGACATCAATTCCCATGAGCCTGCAAGCATCCTGGTCTATGGAGATTGCCCTCATGGCTTTACCGTACATGGTTCTGGTTATAAAAAGATGAAGTGTCAGCATTAAAGCAGCAGTGGCAGTAACAAGAACAACCTGGGTATAGGTGGCAAATACGTTTCCTATTTCAAAGCCTTCATAACCAAGACCTACAGAAAAAGCCTTGAATTCTCCATGGGTGATTGCAAGCACTATGTTATAAAGAATGATCGACACTGCCAGGGCTGTAATTAAAATGGACAACCTTGGAGCATCAAGCATGGGGCGATATGCAATGCGCTGAATCAGTATACCCATAAAGCCAACTGCAATCATGGAAAAAAGCATGGAAGCAACAATTCCAGCCCAGCTATCCCCAAGGACCCCACTTATGACAGAAAGAAAGACAAAACCTGTAAAGGCCCCTACCATGTAAACATCACCGTGGGCGAAATTGAGAAGTTTTATGATTCCGTAAACCATTGAATATCCGAGGGCTACCAGGCTGTAAAATGATCCAAGTATCAGGCCATTGAAGAGTTGTTGCAGAAGGACATCTATATCTGACACAAAAAATCCTTTAATTTATTTTAATCGGGAGTTTTTCATCTTTTTTTGATAAAAAAGGCATACGACATAACCATGTGGATGGATTCCGCCGTATGCCATAAATAAAACCCGTTCCTATTTATTGAGCACCCAGTTCGGACCTTTTGCTATCAGAACAACAAAATTGCTTCTTGCAAGGGTGTTGTCCGGTTTGAAAGATATGGGGCCGGCTATTCCTTTGAACTCTTTGGTTTCTTTCAAGGCCTTAGCAATGGCAGTTTTTTCAGCAGAGTTTGCTCTCTTTATTGCATCTGCAAGAAGATTCATCCCGTCATATGCAAGAGCAGAATATGGACCAGGATCCTGATTGAATTTTTTCTTGTAATTCTCCGCAAATGCCTTAGCAGCAGGCAGATATTCTACAGTAGGATTTGAAAAACAGAAAACACCTTCAGCAGCTTTTCCGGCAATTTCCATGAGTTTTGGAGAATTGGAGCCATCTCCTACCGCAATAAGCTTGCCAAAGCCGCTCTGGCGGAGTTGCTTAATTACCAGAGCACCGTCTGCATAGTAGGCAGTCCAGAAGACTGCATCAGGGGCTTTGCTTTTAAGCCTTGTAACAAGAGCTGAATGATCCTGCTCTCCCTTGTTGACGACTTCAACTGCAACCACTTCATTGCCCATTTCCTTCCATCTCTTTTCTGTAAGTGAGGAAAGATCAGAAGAATACCCGTCACCCTGATGAATGATGGCAAGTTTTTTTATCTTTTTTTCTTTGAAAAGATTCACAGCAGTTATTGCCTGATCTATCCCCGTGCTGTTGATCTGGAAGCCGTTTCCGGGATTTGCTGCAATCAGTTTACTCGAGTTTGCCGCAGAAATGACGATAGGTATGCCCGCATCCCCGTATATCTTTAATGTAGGAAGTGTTGATCCTGAACAATACCCTCCGACAACAGCCACAACATCTTCAGATACCAGCTTGCTGGCAGCAGATGTCCCCTGCTGAGGATCGCAGGCATCATCGCCTGTGCTTGTAATGATGTTTTTCCCAAGCAAACCGCCCTTTGCATTGATCTCACCAACAGCCAGAAGAATAGCGTTTTCCATGTCCTTGCCGTATGTAGCCTCGGAACCTGTTGTTGGTGCCATGATTCCAACCTTGATTGTACCGGAAGAAAAGGCCTGACCGGTAATAAAAAATACAACTAGAGCTGCTAAAACTGCAATCGAAAGACTATTCTTCTTCATAACTGCCCCCTGTAATTTGGATGTAATTATTCCCTATAAACCCCTAAATCATCAAAATTTTTACAAAGTCTTTGAATTTCTAAACTTAAATCGAACGCCATGTCAATCTTTATTTTGGTCGAATTATGTCTATATTAAGAGTAATTTTAAGCATGATGAACTCGTAAAAAGTCCGTCGGACGGCTTTGTAAAAAGGCCGCAGGCAAG
>JBBIWB010000020.1:0-49217 GCA_037439445.1 Desulfobacteraceae bacterium
TGTCGTCGAGCGTTTCACTGATCCTAAGCGTGCAAACAAGCGTAGAACCCGATATTTCCCTTTGACAGTTGCGGGCCTTATAAGGGTTAGGCTCCATATGCCGAGTGTATGAGCTTGACTCAGTAGTTCACGTACACTGACGAACAGACATCGCCAAAGCCGTGCGAGGTTTGGATGTTTGGATAGTTGCCCGGGGCGAGCTCGATGCAACCGCCAACACCACCGACATCACGGCACAGCTTGACCTTCTTACCTGCCGTGAAGTTCGGCCCCTCCATCACTTTCACAGAGCTGGCAATATCCCCGAACGCGCCGTAGGTGTGCAGATTAGAGACGTTCTGGACGACAATGAATTTTCGTCCACCGAAGTTAGCGTGTTCGAACAGTTCCGCCACCACTGGGATCGGCGTGATGGTTCCCGTGCCTGGCGCGCCTTGGTTAAAGTTCACCGACGAGATAACGTCGTTGAAGTTATAGGGCCGCACCAGACTGGGATAGGCGGCTGGCCCTACGAGGACCAACTGCCCACCGCCGTAAAGGCTGTGCTCGTAAAAACTGACCTCGTGTTTCGTTCCCGCGACGTAGTTTGGCCCGGGGTGGATACCAATCGAAGAAGCCATGTCGTGGAAACCATAAACTCCCAAGTCAGGCGTATCTTCGGTTAACACTAAGCGTCGGCCACCGAATCCGGTGTGCTCCCAGAGTACGACAATGATAGGAATGTTGTTGTAGGCCATGTCATTTCTCCTTTCGATTTCTGGATGTTGAGACTCAATAGACGTAATGCGAGTCAATCTCTCCTAAAGAATTGCCTTTATCACCTCCTTTCTTCTGGAAGCCTAACGGCTGTTGCTGAGCTGCGAAACGGAGTCGGCTCTAACGCAATTGATATGTGGAGCGTGTGTGGAACCTGGCAATTGCGATAGAGTTTACTCGACAGCAGCCGATAAGTGCGATGGCCGAAGACCAAGTGAGCGGAGCGAACGGTCGCAATTATCAGTGTCGATACATGGAAAATATTCCATGGCATTGCCTATAACCCATAGATTATTTTCCACTTATGCCAGTATTAAACAGATAAACATGGAAAATAATGGTTGAATTTTCCATGTTTGCAGTTTATTATCTGATAATATGGATAATGTTAAAAAAAATTTAAACCTGAACCAAAACTAAAATTGATGGATCAGGTCAGCCAAGTCTTGCGATATCACCACAATGCATTGAATACTGAAAGAAAAATCTGCTTACTTGATCTATTTTATATCAAATTCCAGGTACTGTCAACTTTTTTGTATAAAATTATAAAAGGTCAATTTTTTAAGAAAGGCAAGTTCTTTCGCACTTTTCCCACTGAGTTTGATCGCCGGTGTAATTCCATTTTAAAACTTACATAGAACAGAATCCGATAGCAGGCCGCCTCTTTAGCCAGTATCTCCATAGGTCTGGTTCTTCTTCTGAATTCTTTATTTTGATTTGTGTCCCTTCTCTGTTACGCCAATGGCAGCCTGGTCTGGAACCGTTTTAATACTCTTTTTGATTCGCATGTGGAAGTTTACATCATCCACAAAAATGTATTTTTGATGGCTTCTGCTGATAAATCCCGCTGTCTCCAGTTCTCTGCTGCTTCGGATAGCTCCTTGTTGGCACTGCTGATCTCAAGTATGGAACAGAGTTATCGGCCAGTCAGTCTCTCTGATATCATGGAAAGGGTGCGGGTGTTCACACCCGCTAAAAACAACAGGCTCACATCACTGCTTATTTCTTCCTCAAATTGCTTGCTGCGGGGTATTACACGGGTTATCTCCCTTGCAATCTCCAATAACCTGTATAAGGGAAAACACCTTTTTTCCTACCTTTGTCGAGTTTCAGCGAAAATCCCCACTCAGTTTCAAAAGAAATCCCCAGTTAGTTTCAGAATAATTCCCCACCTGGTTTCAGGATAATTCCCCACTTTTTTCTGGCGACAGATGCTGTAAGATTTCTGATTTCATGAATCGGAGGTTTTATGGCAAGGAAGGATATCAGGATGGAGGAATTGATAGAAGTACTGTACCAGTGGCACAAAGGCCGCAACATTACCCAGTTTAAGAGATCACCGGGACTTGCTCTGGAATACGCAATCCGACAGACACCGACCTTTGTCCCGTGTTCCCTGAGGTCATGCCATAACGTATCGGTGCCTGCGGTCTCGGGGTTCCTCTTATGGGTTGCTCGTATCTCTGCTTCAAGCCTTCCCTCTTCAAGAAAAACGTTTTGACGGTTTACGGATAAGCCATGCATGGTAGCCGCTTGAAGATACTTTGAGCATGCGGCACATAAACAGAATCGAGTGACGCCTCCGTTAAAGTATTTATTGTACCTTACCTTTGGTGTCCACTAAAAGCATCATAGCTCACCTCCATAGGTCGCATCCTTCTGTCGCTGGCTACCTGACATCCATGCATAGTCAAATCTCTTTCAAGAGCTTCTACTCTTGGATTTAGCGTCAAAAAAACGATAAAATTTGTAAATTACCGCTTATGAATCAGCAAAAAGTCGTCAATTATAACTTTGACCTGTAAGTTGGAACACGATAAAGATAAAATAATCCTCATAGATTTCTGTGGGACAATGAATATGATTAACAAAAAACATAATGTAAAACAGGCAGTTGGAAAGCTGTACAACTTCGTGATCAGGGTAGCGTGTGCTTTCACACGTAATCACGGACTATTGTTGTCCGGTGCCGTTGCCTATTATACACTCCTGTCAATTGTACCCATGTCTATTCTTTCCCTCGTTGTACTGACACATTTTATGGAAGAACAGCTGTTGATTCACACCCTGTCAGCTTACCTGGAAATGGTAATACCTGGGTATGCTTCGAATCTTATCGAACACGTCAGGGCATTCCTTAAGCATCGTAATGTGATAGGTATGATTGGTTTCATAGTCATGTTGTTTTTCAGTTCCATCACATTCTCGACTATTGAAACAGCCATAGATATTATCTTTTCCCGAAAAAGCAAAAATAAACGCCGCAATTTTTTCGTATCCGCCATTATTCCATATGGATATATTTTTTTCATGGGACTTGGAATCGTAATAGCCTCTGTTATCGTTGGTGAAATTTCAACACTTGAAAACAGACAGCTCACATTTCTTGGTTTTAATCTGAACTTTTCCGGCGCTGCTGGTGTCGCTATGCAGATATTGGGAATAATTGGTGAGGTGCTGATTTTCAGCTCCATCTATTTAGTGATGCCAGCAGTGCAGGTAAAATTTCGTTACGCACTCATCGGGGGTGTGACTGCAACTGTTTTATGGGAAATCACCCGGCGTGTGCTGGTCTGGTATTACGCGACTGTTTCCATGGTAAATGTAATTTACGGCTCCATTGCCATAGCGGTGGCTGCTCTTCTCAGCATTGAGGCTGTAGCCATAATTCTGCTGCTGGGAGCCCAGGTTATAGCAGAGCTTGAGCATAAGCCCGAATAGCCCCAGCACAAAAAAAACCTTTCATTTTTTCAACAAGCTTAAAAGTTTTCTACCCACCTATTGATGACATCTGACTCATGACGCAATTCGTCTTGTCGGAATTTAGGCTGTGATGAAGACCCTTGGTTATGGCTGCCTTAAGGAAAATGGCAGAAAGTTCCTCATCAGATGCACCTCTTCTTAGAGGGGTCTTTATGTCTTCCTGATGATCTGAAAGAAGGCATGATCTGATCTGTCCCCTTGCGGTTAGCCTAAGTCTGTTGCAGTTATTGCAGAAATGATGACTCATCGCACTTATGAATCCAACTTCGCCTGCTGCCCCATCGAATCTGAATCGCTCCGCAGGCCCGTCGTTTATCTTGTTGTGATCAACACTAATAAGCCTTCCTATATGCTGTGTAAAGCCCTGTTTGATTTCGTTTGTATAAAGACTCGAACCGGATTTTTTTTCAGAGACTCCAACAGGCATATATTCTATGAACCTGAAATGAAAAGGATAGGTAAAAGAAAGTCTTGCAATGTCTACCAGTTCATCTTCATTTATATTTCTGAGGGCTACAGTATTTATTTTAATTGGAGAAAAGCCGTTTTGAAAAGCTTTTTGGATCCCTTCCCAGACCTGGCTGAAGGCATCGACCCCAGTGATTTTTCTGAATTTTTCGGGGCTTAAAGTGTCAAGACTGACATTTATCCTCTTAAGTCCAGACCCAACGAGTCTCTCCACATTTTCATTCAGCAATACCCCGTTTGTGGTAAGAGCTATGTCTTCAATTCCTTTAATCTTGTGAAGCTCTCTTATAAAATCATACAACCCTTTTCGTACAAGGGGTTCACCCCCTGTAATTCTTACCTTTGTAATACCAAGTGGAACCGCAATGCTTACAAGACGAAGAATTTCTTCATAACTGAGGATATCTTCCTGAGAAAGTTTTGGAACCAGACGGCCGGGAGAACAGTAAAGACAATTGAGGTTACATTTATCAGTAATTGAAAGACGAAGATAATTGAGCCTGCGGTTGTAAGGGTCTATGAGTTTCATCAAATTTTTCTGGCTATCTTAAGCGTATTATTCTTTTTGGTAATAAGCCATTATGGCTTCGCATAATCCAGGAATTGTATAAGTTTGTGCTGTAATTTCAATATGTAACCCCAAATCATTTGCAGTTTCGGAAGTAATGGGCCCGATGCTTGCGAGCGTAACATTTTTCAGAAGCTCTTTAACTCTGTCTTTAGGAAGCAGGGCTACAAAATTTTTCACAGTGGATGAGCTTGTAAAGGTTACAATATCGACCTTGCCATTTTCAAGAAGCGTAATAAGATGCTTTGCATTGTCGTTGACTTCATGGGTGCAATAAACACCAACCTCATTCACTACAGCTCCCATGCGCGAAAGTTCAACAGGCAAGACAGGCCTTGCTTCCTTAGCTCGGGGAAGAAGGATTTTCTTCCCGTTGAGAGTTTCATTTTTAAACGCATCCACAACTGATTCAGCCCTGTAGCTCTCAGGTACGATGTCGCTGATTATGCCAAAATCCTTTAGTCTTTGTGCTGTAACAGGGCCGATTGAAGCTGTTTTAAGATTTCCCAGTGCCCTTGAATCCAGTCCTCTTTCAAAAAGTCTTTCAAAAAAAAACTTCACACCATTTACACTTGTAAAAATTATCCAATCGTATTGTGAAAGAGCATCTATTGAATCATCAAGCAAATCCGGGTTTTCCGTAGGAACAACTTCAATTGTTGGAAATTCGAGACAGTTTGCCCCTGAATCGCTAAGCAGCCTTACAAGATCACTTGCCTGCTCCCTTGCTCTTGTAACTACAACGGTTTTTCCAAAAAGAGGTTTCGTTTCAAACCATTTCAATTTATCCCTGAGACTGACTACATCGCCTACCACTATGATGGAAGGAGATGAAATGCCTGATTCCTTTACTATTGTTTCTATAGTCTCAAGGGTTCCTGTAACAGTTTTCTGCATGGATGTTGTTCCCCACTGAACCAGGGCAACAGGAGTGTCTATGGATTTTCCGTGGCTTATAAGCTTTCCTACAATATCAGAAAGATTCTTTACACCCATGAGAAACACTATGGTTCCGATTCCTTCTGCAAGACTAACCCAGTTTATGCTGGATTCATTCTTTTTTGGATCCTCGTGCCCTGTAACAAAGGCAAGGGTGGATGTATAATCCCTGTGCGTAAGAGGAATACCTGCATAAGCCGGAGCTGCCACTGCAGATGTGACTCCCGGAACTATTTCAAAGGCAATGCCTTCATTGATCAATGCCTCAGCTTCTTCTGCCCCTCTTCCGAAGATGAAAGGGTCTCCTCCTTTAAGTCTTGCAACTGTTTTACCTGCCTTGGCCTTTTCAACCATGAGCGCATTAATCTTATCCTGAGAAAGTGTATGATCGGAGCCTTTTTTCCCTACATAAATGATTTCAGCATGAGATGATGCATTGGCCAAAAGCAATGGAGATGCAAGAAAATCATAAATAATAACATCAGCATTCTTGATGCATTTGAGCCCTTTTACTGTAATAAGCCCGGGGTCTCCAGGGCCAGCACCTATCAGATAAACCTTGCCGGTCATGTTGTTCATAGATTTCTCTTTTTTTAACTGTTCTCTTATTTCCCAAGCAGTTCATTCAAAAGCTTGTCTGCTCCATTTGCAATAAGGCGTTCAGCCAGTTCCTTGCCAATGCTTTCGGTCTTGTTATTAGGGCCTGAAATGATGTCGCTTATGATTTTCCTGCCGTCAAGAGAGGCTACAAGGCCTCTTAGAACTATATCATTGCCGTCTGTTTTACCGTAGGCTGCAATAGGAACCTGACAGCCTCCCTGAAGCCGGTTTAAAAAAGCCCTTTCCCCCAGAACAACCACTCTGGTTAAATCATGATCAAGGCATGAAATTAATTCCAGCGTTTTCGAATCATTTTTTCGAATCTCTATACAAAGAGCCCCCTGACCAGCCGCAGGAATAAGGGTTTCATCAAAATATTCCGTAATCCTGTCTTTAAGCCCAAGCCGGTGTACGCCGGCAGCAGCAAGAATGATGGCATCAAGGTCATTGCCTTCAAGTTTTTTTAACCTTGTGTCGAGATTTCCGCGCAACCCTACTATGCGGATATCAGGGCGTAAATGACAAAGCTGTGCTGCTCTTCGAAGGCTGCTTGTACCAATGGCTGCACCATGCCTTAGGTCTTTCAGAAAGCATCCGGAACTTGAAATCAGAACATCGAAAGGATTCTCTCTCTCAGGGATAGCACCAATGATCAGTCCGTCCGGAATGTCTCCAGGCATATCCTTCATGCTGTGAACAGCAATGTCGATTCTTCCTGCAAGAAGCTCTTCTTCTATCTCTTTGACAAAAAGGCCTTTCCCGCCGATTTTTGCAAGAGGGACATCTATCATTCTGTCCCCTGTGGTTTTTATGACCCTGATTTCAACATAAACATCAGGATTCTGCTTTTCAATCGATTCCTTGACCCAGTTTGCCTGCCAGAGTGCAAGTTTGCTGCCGCGGGTTCCAAGTGTAAGAATCTTTTTCATCAAGGCCCGCACCCTGCACAGCTTCCTGCAGTACACCCTCCACACGATGACCCTACAGAAGCAGATGAGCTTACGGTTTCACCTGAGCTTCCCTTGCTCACAAATCCACAAGCAGACATGAGCCTTTTAACCTTTTGGCTTCTACATGAAGGACATCCCTCAGGTTCCTCATTTCGAAAAACAAGATATTCAAAGTCATTTTTACATTCCAGACAGCAGTATTCATAAATAGGCATAAAAAAACTCCTCATTCAATAATATTAGCATACTTGCGCAACAGATTTTCGTATCTTTCACGGTAAACCTCGTTTTCAGGCTCTATCTCCACACTTTGCCTGCAGAAGACAATCGCTATCTCAGGATTTTCCCCAATCACATCAAAAAGATGGCCAAGCATGGAAAGAGATTCTGCATCATTAGGGTTGTTTTTTACAGCCCTGGAATAAACTGCAACAGCATCCCTGTGTCTGTTGAGAGCTGAAAAACATGAAGCCAGGGTTCTTAGCGCAACCCCTGATTTCGGCCTGAAGTCTATAGCCTTTTTCAAAAAAGTTATGGCTTTTTCTGGATAACCATCTCTAAGATACAGTTTTCCAGTGAGAAGTGCGGGTTCAAAAATCTTATCACCCTTCGATGAAGCCTTGTCAAACAACTCAAGTGCCTCATCGTTTCTGCCGGTCAAAAGGCATACCAGACCAATGTTATAAATTGCCATTACCTCATCTGGATCGATTTTAAGAGCTTCATTGAAATGGGTTTGGGCATCATCATACATTTTTAGAACACCATAGCACACACCAAGACTGTTATGAATATTTGAATTTAAAGGATCAAGCATCAGGGCTTTCCGGTACTCCCTGATTGCACCGTGAAAATTGCCTTCCTGGTAAAGCTCATCTCCGCTTATATTAAGGCTTATTGAGTCAAAAACAACAGTACTTCCTGCACCGACAACAACAGCGTGGTTCAATGCCTTGATGGCGTCAGGCAGTGTATCGCTGCGGCTGAAATCATGTGCAGGATAAAAAGCAATTCCCATTGAAACAGTTTCTTTTTGAAGTTTGGCAATCTCTTCACGGATTTGAGATCCAAGGCGAAGGCATTCACCAATGTCTGTTTCAGGATAAAAAAATCCGAGAGTATTTGGTTTTATTAAACCCCATACTGCAAAAATGGGTGATGTCAGTTTCTCCAGAACCTTTCCCATATTTATCAACAAATCATCTTCAAGAGAATCATTTAAGGAAACGCTGTGCTTGAGATCGGCTCTGATGACAAACACACTGAAATGAAAAGAGCCCATTTTTTCAAGCCCTAGTTCAACAAAAGCCTGGTCATGAAGAATGTGAGGAAAAATGCTTAAAAATCTTTTCTCAAACTGATCAGACAGAACATGGGATTTCCTATAAGAATCTTGTCTTTCGACCGGATCTATATGAGTCCCTATTTCAGTTTTGGAAAACAAGAACTCCTTGGTTAAAGCATCATTAATCGGCTGCAGCTTGGTTTTCTTTGATAGTTTTGACTTCACACCTTTAATTTCCTTGCAGAAGTTTTTCTACAGCAGTTCGTATCAGGTTAAACTCATTATCTTTAACTGTGCGAACATCCATCATGAATACATCATTTTCAATCCTTCCTATTATCGGAGGAGAATTTCTTCGCAGGAACGTCTCGATCCTGTTAACTGAAATTCCTGTTGCATTAATTCCGACACAGATTGTAGGAATCTCAAGAAGCGGAAGAGAGCCTCCTCCTGCCTGTGAAGACAACGAATGGCTGCTAACTTTAAGTCTGGGGTCACCTATTTCAGAAAGTAACACAAATAGTCTTTCAGCCTTAAGCCGAATATCATCAAGGGATATGGTCAGCATCCGAAGGGTTGGAATCTCATTAACTGCTTTTTCCGGATCCCTGTATAGCCTGAGAGTGCTTTCCAGTGCAGCAAGTGTCAATTTGTCGATTCGAAGGACCCTGGTCAAGGGATTCTGTTTAACTGCATCAAGAATTACCTTTGACCCGAGAATGATTCCGGCCTGGGGTCCGCCAAGAAGCTTGTCCCCGCTGAAGGTAATCACATCTGCTCCAGTTTCAACAGATTCCTGCACTGTCGGCTCTTTCTGAAGTCCATATCTCGAAAAATCAACGAAAGTACCGCTTCCAAGATCTTCCATAACAGGAATACCATGGGTTTTTCCTAGTGAAACCATGTCGTTCAGACAAACAGATGCAGTGAAGCCCATTACCCTGTAATTGCTGGTATGAACCTTAAGCAAAAGTCCAGTGTTCAAGCTTATTGCCTGAGCATAATCTTTCAGATGAGTGCGATTGGTGGTTCCAACTTCTTTAAGTATAGCACCGCTCTTTGCCATTACATCAGGTATCCTGAAAGAGCCTCCTATTTCAATCAGCTCACCTCTTGAAACCACAACTTCTTTTCCCCTGGCAATTGTATCAAGACAAAGAAGAACAGCAGCAGCATTATTGTTTACTACCATTGCCGCCTGGCATCCTGTGATCTCGCAAAGAATATCCTCAACCGCCCTGTATCTGGATCCGCGTTTTCCGGTGATAAGATTGAATTCCAGATTTGAATACATTCCTGCAACAGCCTCTATATTGCAAATAGCGCAAGAAGGAAGGAGTGATCTTCCAAGATTCGTATGAACTACAATACCAGTTGCATTGACAACCCGAAAAAGGTTCAGGGACATAGCAGCGGAAACTGAATCTTTTATCTTCTGAATGACTTTTTCTTCTTTCAGGTCTTCATTGATCGTTTGACTCATGTTCTGCATGATCACTGTTCTGAACTCATCTAAGACCGAACGTACAGAACTGGTCATGACTGTCCTTGGAATATCTTTAAAGAAGATGTCGTTTTTAGCAAGCTCAAGAATCCGGTCGACACCAGGAAGTCTTCTAAGCAGGTTTTGTTGGGTTTCACTTAGATTCATCTTGTTCCTTAAATGTGGATTTTTATTCTTTAATCTGTTAATATACCATTTAAAAGTCAAAGTATTCAACAGATTTATTTATGGTTTCCTGTGATTTGTCTGTTTTTCTGATTACATATAAAAAGGTGGGACATGAACAACATAATGGTAACAGGAGGATGTGGTTTTATTGGATCAAATTTTATCCGTTATCTTTTTTCCGAGCCTGATTTCAAAGGCAGGATAATAAATGTGGATAGCCTAACTTACGCAGGAAATCCTGAAAACCTTGAAGGAATTGAAACCAGGTTCCCAGAGCGCTATAAATTCGTGAAGACGGATATTTGCGACAAATTTGCCATTATAGAGGTTTTTAATAGATTCAAAATTGATACTATATGCCATTTTGCTGCTGAATCGCATGTGGATCGCTCTATTGTTGAGCCTGATTCCTTCATTAAGACTAATATCAAAGGCACATTTACATTGCTGGAGGTTGCAAGAGAAAACTCAGACAGAATCAATCTTTTTCATCATGTAAGCACAGATGAAGTATATGGCTCTCTGGGAAAAGACGGCTATTTCACTGAAACTACCCCCTATGATCCAAGCAGCCCTTATTCAGCTTCAAAGGCTGCCTCTGATCATCTCGTCATGGCATACAGCAGAACATATAATCTTCCTGTCACTCTTTCCAACTGCTCAAACAATTACGGACCCTACCATTTTCCTGAAAAACTCATACCTCTCATGATTCTAAACGCTCTTGAATCAAAACCCCTGCCTGTTTACGGTGACGGGCAAAATGTAAGAGATTGGCTTTTCGTTAATGATCACTGCCGTGCAGTCTGGCTTGTTATGCAGAAAGGAAGGCGCGGTGAAAAATATAACATAGGCGGCAGATGTGAAATGACAAATCTTGAAGTCGTTCAAAAACTATGTGATATGATTGACGATATTGCTCCTGACAAAAGTATCAAATCAAGGAGAAACCTCATCACCTTTGTCCAAGACAGGCCTGGCCATGATCTTCGCTATGCAATAGATTGCAGCAAGATAGAAAATGAACTTGGATGGGCTCCTGTTGAGTCATTTGAAACAGGTATCTTAAAAACCATAAGATGGTATATTGATCATAAGGATTGGGTTAACCGTATAAAAACCGGGGAATATCTTAAATGGATAAGATCTCATTACAGGACTGCCAATGAAGACTGCTAAAGATTACTTGATTTTTCCTCTTGATGTCCCATCCATTGATGAGGCTAAAAGCTTTGTAAGACTTCTTTCCGGCTACGTAGGTATGTTTAAGGTTGGACTGGAGCTTTTCGTCAGAACAGGGCCTGATTTAATAAAATGGATTCTTGATAACTCAAAAGCCGAAGTATTTCTTGATCTTAAATTCCATGATATTCCTGCAACAGTTTTTCGCGCCATGACCTCTGTTGCCGATCTTGGAGTAAAGTTTGCTACAGTTCATTGTGCTGAAAACCCTGAGATGCTGAAAGCCGCTGTAGAAGGTGGGAAAAGGCGGGTAGGTATCCTGGGGGTAACGGTTCTCACAAGTGTCTCAGGACAAAATATTCAGGAAGCTGGCTTTTGCCCTGAATATGCCCAAGACATCAACAAGCTTGTAATAAAAAGAGCTGAAATAGCTAAACATGCCGGATTTATTGGAATTGTTTGCTCTGGTAAGGAAGTTTCAGGTATTAAGAATCGTTTAGGAAGAGATTTTATTACAGTGACCCCTGGAATCCGCCCAGCATGGAACTTAATTTCTGCAGATGACCAGAAGAGGATAACCACACCCTCACAGGCTGTGTTGAATGGCTCAGACTATCTTGTTATAGGAAGGCCAATAAGAGACTCTAAAGATCCCAGGACAGCCGCCCGGAGCATCCTCGACGAAATAGAAAAAATCACAGGCTGATGAGCCCCATGCACCCCCATGTTTACAATGACCATATACGGTAAACAGCCAGGCATAGAATTATAAGCCCAAGAATGATAGCAACCCATAACTGATCTTCTTTGAAGCTTTTGAACACTTCTCCTCACGTTGATAACTTTACTGGGCGATTTTGACCTTTATTCCATCTGTTATTTTTATTAAAGGTGATAACACAACCTTATCACCCGCATTCAAACCTGAAAGTATTTCAGTCATTCCGTTCAACTGCCTTCCAAGCCCAACTGGTGTAATCACAGCCTTATTGTCCAGAATCCTGAATACAAAAGACTTTTCATCTTTTTGAAATATTGCTGAAGACATTACTGCTGTAATGGGATTTCTTTCCTCTTCTCTTATTTCCCGTGACAGAAAGGCCACCTTTACACTCATTTCGGGAATAATTCTTGGGCTTAAAACATTAAATGCTATTTTTACCATTACAGATGCCTTAGACCTGTCTGCAGTCGGCACTATCATATGAACTCTTCCTGAAAAGCGTTCGGCTGGAAAAGCATCAAGAAAAATCTCACAGGGCTGATTCTTATAGATTTTTTCTATGTTTGACTCAGAAACATCCACTTCGGCCTGAATAGAATTCATGTCAGCAAGGGTTACTACGGCAGCCTTGGCATTGGCAGCAGCTCCAAGCGGGGTGACAATATCACCTATATCAGCATTTTTTGTCAGAACTACCGAATCAAACGGAGCTCTCAGATAGGTATAGTCAAGAGCTACTTCTGCTTCCCTGATTCTTGCCTTGCTAGTAAGTACCGCACCCCTGTTTGCTGCAAGATTTGCCAGGGCACGTTTGTACCTTGCTTCTGCTGAATCAAACTCTGCCCTTGCGATATAACCTTTGGAAACAAGTTCTTTGCTTCTGTTATATGCAAGTGTGGCTTCATTCAGTTCCGCCTTTGAATGCTCAAGATTTGATTCTGCTGTAACCAGCCCTGTCATTGCAAGTTGCTTGGATGCCATCAGGTCCTGATTTTCCAGCCTTGCAATGATATCATTTTTTTTCACTCTGCTTCCTTCTTCAACCGAAAGATACACTAGTTTTCCTGTTATTTTGGATGCAACCGATGATTTTTTCTGTGCAACTGTATACCCGCTTGCATTTATCACAGTAAAGGTTTGAGAAGGATATATGGCATGGACATTTGCAGTCTGAACCTCAACAGCAGGAGTAAGAATTCCTTGTTTGTACATTAACCCTGTTAATATAAACACGACCACGAGAAGCGCTATGATTGCATAACGTTTTTTTATGGAACGAGTTGGTGTAGGAGTCTTTTCAATTCTTAGTTGCGACAGAATGTTTTCAGTCATTGAATCGTACTCCTATAATTGGCGTGTTTTTAAATATTTTTCTTGTCATTAAATTAAATAATATGTAGGTGTTAGCCAAGACTATAATATTTTTTCTAAAAAGGATATTTTATGGATAACATAAATAGTTCATTAGACTCATTTGTTCAAGAGCTTATACTGAAATGGGGAGAAATCTCAACCACTGATTCTCAAAGTATATCAGTGGTAACATTGTCCTCAGAGCCTGGCAGCGGGGGGCAGGTAATAGCAAGAAAAATTGCTGACACAATGAGTTACGACTTGTTTCAGAAAGATATAATCAAGGAAATTGCTGACAGAGCTGAAATTGGGTTATCTATCCTGGGTTCTATTGAAAAAGAACATCTTGCCGGAATAGAGGATTTCATTGCAACTCTTGTAAGCAGGCGCTACCTTTGGCCTGAAGTTTATCTTGAACACCTCATGAAGATCATAAGTGTAATTGGAAAACATGGCAAGGCTGTCATTTCAGGTCGGGGTGCTAATTTTATTCTCCCCCATAATGAAAGACTTAGCATAAGGATTATAGCACCCATGGAGCTGAGGGTGGGAAATATATCAAGGCTCTTCAATATCCCTGAAGATGAGGCAATGAAACGCGTTGTAATGCAAGAAGCCAAGCGCAAAGCCTTCATCCGCAAATCCTTTAATGCCGATATCGCAGATCCTATAAATTATGATCTTGTTTTTAACACTGAACATATCCGCTATGACAGTGTAGTTGAGGTTGTAAGAGAAATACTGGAAGGCAAGGGTAAATTCATTTGATCTCCGCCAAGTGAGGCAAGATACCCAAACTCCTTTATTTCATTGAAAATTTCAGAAATATGTTTTTCTCCTCTGGTCTCAAGCTCCAGAGAAACACTTGTTACATTAAGAGGAACGTTCATGAAGTTTCTGTCATGATAAATATGAAGAACATTTGCTTTTTGCCCTGCAATGAGAGACAGCAGTCTTGCTAAAGACCCTGGGGTATCGTCAAGCTGAACCTGAACCTTCATGATCCTGCCATTTTTTAAGAGCCCGTGATGAACAATCCTTCCTAAAAGAGGACTGTCCAGATTTCCCCCGCTTATCACAAGAACCGTATTGCTTCCTTTGGGCACAGAAACCGAACCGCTTAACAGCCCTGCAAGCGGTGCTGCACCGGCACCTTCAGCAAGTATTTTCTTCCGCTCCAGAAGCATCAAAACAGCGCTTAGAATGCTGGCCTCATCAACAAGAGCAATCTTGTGAATACAGGACTTCATAACATTATAGTTTAATTCCCCTATTGCTCTGACACTTATGCCATCTGCAATGGTTGGCTGGGCACTTACTGATTTTATGTGACCACTCTTGAGTGCTTCTGCTGCTGATGGACATGCAGAGGCCTGAACTCCAACAATCTTTGCTCCTGAGCCCATGGCTTTTACAGCAAGTGTTATTCCCGATATGAGCCCGCCTCCACCGACCGGAGCAATTATGAAATGAGCATCAGGCAGGTCTTCTATAATTTCTTTACCTAATGTGCCCTGGCCTGTTATGATATCGTAGTCATCAAAAGGATGAATAAAAAACCTGTCCTTTCCTGCAATCTCCTCTGCTTTTTCAAGACTCTCGCCTATGCTTTTCCCCCAGAGAATTATTTCAGCACCGTATTTCTGTGTTGCCTGCTGTTTTGAAATCGAAGCCCACTCAGGCATGACAATCGTGGCCTTAATTCCTGCAGAAGACGCAGCAAGTGCAACTCCTTGTGCATGATTTCCAGCAGATGCCGCTATAACGCCTGAAACCATGATTTCATTTTTCAACAAAAAAATTTTATAAGCTGCCCCACGTATCTTGAAGGAGCCTGTTCTTTGAAGATTTTCCAGTTTCAGATAAATATTGCAGTCAAACATCTTGCTGAGAGAAGTTGAATGAATCAGCGGGGTACGGAATATCATTGGACGGATCATGTCAGCAGCCGTATTCAGACTGGTTAATGATATTTCACAGGAAGCGTTGGATGTCACTGGTTTTTCATCCTGTTTTCATCGTTTTGAAGTGTATTAAGGCCTATCAGCATATAGTGCAGCCCTGAAAGTGTGGTCAAAAAGGCTGTTATCCAGTAAAAGACATATTTGAGAAATGGTTGGCAAGGATCCTCGGGATAAAAAAGGGTTAAAAAGACAGAAATCAACTGAGCACAGGTAGTGATTTTGCTTATTATGATTGGCTGAATCCTGAGCTTGATATCCATCATAGTCAATACAGCAATACCTGCCATTATAACAATATCACGGCTGATTACAATAACAGCAAGCCATCCGGGAATGAACTTCAAAATCCCAAGAGATACATATGAAGCCATCAACAGGAATTTGTCTGCTATAGGATCAAGATAAGCCCCAAATTCTGTTCGTTGATTGTAAAACCTTGCAATATATCCGTCCAGAGCATCACTTATACTTGCAACAGTAAAAACGATAATGGCCTGAACAAACATCTCTCTCAGAAGAAAAATAATAAACAATGGGGTAAGAAGTATTCTAACGATAGTGATAAAATTGGGAAGATTTATTTTAAGTATAGGATATTTCAAAGTAAGTCACTGACCTGGCACAAGTATAATTTTTATATTATTATGGGATACTTCTGGAATATTTATACCAAAGCCTTCGAATGCAATCAATATCAGAGAATCGGCAAGCTGTATTGCGTCTTGCTGGTAATCTACTATAAGAGTAGCCTTGTTTGCCTTCATTTCCTTTATCTGAACGCTCTTCACCCCTTCAATCTTATTCAAGGCAGACCTGAAGGTGGAATAATTTTTCAACTGGGCTGCTCCTTCAACATGAATTTCAATAAGAGAAGATTTCAGTGATTTTTTCTCAAGTAAAAATCCGGCTTCTGAAAGCTGTTTCTGTAATAGACCCAAAGACACTGTAGCCTGAACCATTGTCCTATAATAACCTCCAGTCCTTGCTTCAGCAAGAACTTTATAACTATGGACGAATTGTTTCACATTTGAAGATGTAATTTCTGTGATAGCAGAAAAATTCCTGGAAAAAATTTCAATTGTAATCATTTCAATTACAGCTCTGTCAACAGCTCCCAGCAAAGCACATGAAATGGCCGCCTCTCTTGCATCCGCAATCTGTGTGCCATGTAGCCTGGAATTTCCAACAGCTTCAAAAGTTTTTAGAGAAGACTGATCTTCTGCCTTCGTCGTAGTCTGCGCAAATAGGATACTGAAGATGATCATGAGACAGAAGAAAATATTTCTTTTACGAAATATCATCTCTAATCCTTCCTCTCTAAAGCATAATCTGCAACATCCATAAGAACATCGCGCGCAGGAGAAGGCTCAAACCTGGCAATAGCTGTTTTTGCTGCCTCAATATGCCCAGATGCCTTCTTCCAGGTATAATCGATTCCACCATATTTTTTCAGGTATCCAATCAGTTCCTGAAACTCAGGGATAGAGAATTCCGTATTGCTGATTATGTTTTCCATGCGAAGTCTGTCTTTGGAACTTGCAGCATTGAGGGTAAAAATCACAGGAAGTGTAAGTTTTCCTTCTCTTAAGTCTGCTCCAACTGTTTTCCCAAGAACAAGGCTGTCTTCAGTATAGTCGAGAAGATCATCGGTCATCTGAAAAGCCATTCCCAGATTGTAGCCATAATCAGAAAGAGCAGTTTCCCAACCCATGGGTGCTTCTGCCATGATAGCACTTACCTTGCATGCACCCTGAAACAAGACAGCGGTTTTTCTCCGGATAACTTCAAGATATTCGGATTCTGAAAGATTGATGTCTCCTATTCGCATAAGTTGATGTATTTCGCCTTGTGCCATGTTTTCAGTGATCTCGGCAATGGCCTGAATGATCCTGACATTGCATGTTTCAGAGGCAATGGAAAGAGACCTGGCCAGAAGAAAATCCCCTGTAAGAACAGCAGCAGCCCCTCCCCAGAAGTGGTGCGCAGCAGGCTTTCCCCTTCTCATGACAGCTTCATCTATCACATCATCATGCAGAAGGGTGGCTGCATGAAGATATTCAAAGATTATTGAAAAAGTCTTATCATAACTTCCCTGATACTGGCATATTCTTGCGCAAAGAACCATGAGAAGGGGCCTTAGTCTCTTTCCTCCGCTAAAAAGAATATGATTTGCAATTGTTGAAATGAGCTCTACATTTGGTTTCAGGTTTTTTATAAGCTCTTCTTCGATCTGTAAAAGATCGTCTTCGACCATATCAAGGATTCTCTTTTTAAGATCATTCATGACAAACACCTACAAGATCGTATTCCAATGTATCAACAATTTTTATCTGTCTCATTTGGGAAACAGACAAATGGTCTGCATTTATCATGGTAACTCCGTCCACTTCAGGAGCCTGAAAACAGGTTCTCCCCAGATATACTCCTTTTTCATGAGTTGATTCTACCAAAACTTTGTATGTTTTTCCAAGATGTTTTCTCATGTTTTTCTCGGAAATTTTCTTCTGCTCAGCCATGAGTCGGTTATGGCGCCTCTTTGCAATACTTGCAGGAACATGCCCCCTCAGCCTGTGCGAGGGAATATCCTCGGAATCCGAATAGATGAATACCCCAAGGTGATCAAACCGAATTTCTTTAACAAATGACATCAAGGCCTCAAAATCTTCTTTGCTTTCTCCTGGAAACCCTGCAATGACAGTTGTCCTCAGGGATGCGTGAGGAATAAGAGCTCTTATCTTTTCAAAGAGTCTGAAAAGATCTTTTCTTGTATATCGCCTTCCCATGCGTTTTAAAACCCTGTCTGCTGCATGCTGAACAGGAATGTCAAAATAAGGACAGATATTGGGGTGATCTGCAACAGTTCTTATCATTTTCTCTGTGATACTTTCAGGATGGCCATACAGAAACCTAATCCAAATATTGTCATCAAGCCTTGATAATTTCTCAAGAAGGAATGAAAGATCAAACGCATTATCAATATCGTATCCATAAGCAGTCGTGTCCTGTGATACCAGAACAATCTCTTTAACCCCTGAATCGATAAGTTTTCGTGCCTCAGCATCAATGTCGTCAGGGGTCCTGCTTTTCTGTTTTCCCCGAAGCCTTGGGATGATACAGTATGTACAGCTCTTGCTGCATCCTTCAGCAATTTTAAGATAAGCAAAAGCTCCTGTAGTAATCTCTCTGGGTACATCAGAGCTTTCTGACTGGACAGTATCAGGATCAGGTAGGCGGCAGACTCTCTCATGTTGTCTCTCTTGCACTGATTCCAGAATACTGCCATAAGCCCCTGTTCCAAGGAAAACATCTACTTCAGGCATTGCCGGAATAATTTGATCCCTATATCGTTCTGGAAGACATCCTGCAACTATCAGTTTATCGCAGGAGCCTTTCTTCTTGAATTCAGCCAGAGACAAAATCGTTTCTATCGATTCATTGGCAGCAGCCTCTATGAAACTGCATGTGTTTACAATTATGACCTGAGCATCTTCAGGTTCATCTACAAGCATATAACCTGATTGTTTAAGTTTTCCCATCATTACCTCGCTGTCAACGAGGTTTCTGGCACATCCAAGATTTGACAGAAATATTTTCATTGCTCTGCCGCCTTAAATCCTCTTGACTGATAATCAATCAGAAGTCCATCTTTTGTCTGAACCACAATCAATCCTTCCACACCATCGAGCCTATCTATAAGTTCAATCCCTTTTTCATGTCCCATTACCATAATACCTGTTGCAAGACCATCCGCAACAACGCATTGGTCTGCTATGATCGATACACTTACAACCTCGTTTGAAACCGGCCAGCCTGTCCTTGGATCAAGAATATGTGAATAAGTCGTTCCTTCTGCTTCAAAAAAATTCCTGTAATTCCCGCTTGTGGCAAGTGCCTTATTCTCCAATGCGATCACCTTGTAAACAGCATCAAGATGGGCATCTTTTTGAGGCGTATTGATCCCGATCTTCCACAACCCTCCGTCTTTTCTTCTTCCTGAAGCAAACACCTCACCTCCTATTTCAACCAGAAAATCCCTTACCCCTTCTTTTCTCAAGAGCTCAACCACCTTGTCCACACCATAGCCCTTGGCTATGGAACTTAAATCCACTGAAAGAGGAATTTTCTTCTTTGCAAGGATACGCTCACTGGGAAATTCTATATGCCTAAAACCTGTTTCTGGAAGAAGCTCTTCTATTTTTGCCTGATCCGGAATCCTGTAGTCCTTTGAACCCATATTGAATTTCCACAGCCGGACAAGTGGGAATATTGCTCCGTCCCATGCACCTTCGGTATGCTGGTAAATGGTTCTGGAAACCATCATGACATACCAAAAATCTTCTGAAACCCCGAAAGGTTTTCCAGGAACATCAAGTGCATTGAATCTGCTGATTTCACTGTCTTTCATATGAACTGACATGCTCTTGTTGACATTTTGGAGTATGTTTTCTATCTTTTTCTCAAGTCCTGTCAGACGGTTAAAATATCCTGTAACAACCTTCACATGGTATGTCGTCCCCATTGTACGGCCGGAAAACTGAACCTCCTTGTTGAAATTGCACCCGGGAACAAGAAGTAAAACGAGAAACCCCAGACCTGTTATTTTAAATAAAACGGAACTAAATTGCATATGGCATCAGCATATCCTTGGAAGCTGCCCTCCTGTAAGCATATCAACAATTCGGACCCCACCTATCCTTGTCTGCATAATCACTCTTCCTGGAGGTCCATCTATAACTTCCCCTATTATTGAGGCATTTTTCCCAAGCTCATCCTTTCTGATAACAGAAAGCAAAGAATCAGCACTGTCTCCAGGGACAACAGCAATGAGCTTTCCTTCGTTTGCAACATAGATCGGATCAAGTCCAAGAAGTTCACAAAGACTTGCAACCTGAGGGTTAACAGGTATCCTGTCTTCATGGATTCTGATTCCTACCCCCGATTGACCTGCTATCTCGTTTAACGTTGTCCCAAGTCCTCCTCTTGTAGGGTCTCTCAGGACATGAATGTCACGCTCAACTTCCAGCATCCTCTGAACCATGAAATTTAATGCTGCAGTATCACTTGTCACAGAAGAATTAAACTTCATTTCCGCCCTGCTTGCCAGAATTGCGATGCCATGATCAGCAATAGTTCCGCTTAAGATAATACTATCCCCGGGCTTTGCCCTGTTACCTGAGATTTCAATTCCTTCCGGTATTCTTCCTATCCCTGAAGTGTTTATAAAAATCTTGTCAGCAGCATTTCTAGGAACTACCTTTGTATCACCTGTTACAATCTTCACACCAGCATTTTTTGCAGAAAGCCCCATTTGACAGACAATGACATTAAGATCGGAAATGAGAAACCCTTCTTCAATGATGAGTCCTGCACTTAAAAATAGAGGAACAGCTCCTGACATGGCAAGGTCATTAACTGTCCCGTTTATTGCAAGAGCTCCTATGTTTCCGCCTGGGAAAAAAACAGGATCAACAACATAGCTGTCTGTTGAAAAGGCAAGCCTCTGGTTTCCAATATTAATAACAGCCCCGTCATTCAACTCTGCAAGAATGGAATTATAAAATACAGGAAGCATCATCTCTCTTATCATGGAATGGGAAACTTTGCCCCCGCTTCCATGATCCAGCAAAATCTTGCCTGTTTTCATAGTCTTATCTTTCTATCACATCCTGATTATACCTGTAATACGCAGCACATGTTCCTTCACTTGAGACCATGCATGGCCCTACAGGATTGACCGGAGTACAAGGTTTTTTATAAAGAAGACATTCAATCGGAGTCTTCATCCCTTTCAATATTTCACCGCAGGCACATCCTTTTTGGGGAAGTGATTCCCGAATTTTAAAATCAAGCCTTAGCCTTGCATCTGCCCAGTCATAGTTTTCTCTGATTTTGAGACCACTTCCCGGAATGGAGCCAATTCCACGCCAGTGCGCATCAACTGTTTCAAATACTGTGTTCATGATCTGTCTTGCCCTTGGATTTCCTTCTTGAGTCACAGCACGCAGATAAGCATTTTCAAGTTTTGGAATCCCAGATTCTATCTGGCTAATGAGTAAAAATATGGCATGAAGAATATCTGCTGGTTCAAAACCGGATATCACAGAAGGCATTTTATATCTTGTCTCAAGAAAACCGTAGGCATTGCTTCCAATAATTACCGAAACATGCCCTGGAAGAATGAAGCCGTCAATTAAAACATCAGGGGCTGAAACCAGGGCTTCAAGAGCAGGAGGAAGAGTCTTGTGAGCAGAATAGACCATAAAATTTTTCAGACCCATCTCTCTTGCTGCTATAATTGAAGCTGCAATTGCAGGAGCAGTTGTTTCAAATCCAACCCCAAGAAAAACTATTTTTTTAGCAGGATTCTGTGCCGCAATGCCAAGAGCATCCATTGGAGAATAAACAATTCTGATATCGCATCCATTTGCCCTTTCATTCTGTAACGAAGAATTTGTTCCAGGAACCCTTAATAGATCACCAAATGTTGCAACAATTATTTTTTCAAGTCCTGAAATGGCAACGAAGGCATCTATTTCACTCTGATCAGTAACACAGACCGGACATCCCGGCCCTGATACGAGCGAAATCTCTTGAGGCAGGACGGATCTCAATCCGTTTCGGAAAATCGATACGGTGTGGGTTCCGCATACCTCCATGATTCTTACGGATCGTTTAGTAATACTTGCTATACGTTTTACAAGGCTTCCTGCAAGCCCTGAATCCCTATATTCTTCAATAAATTTAATGCCCACAATCCTTCTTTCATGATCACACAGTTTCTTAGACTGTATCATGCCGAAGTCCTTTACAGCTCTTCAGCCTGCAGGCCTTGAGGCTTTCTAACTGAATAAAAAGATGCCAGAGGAGTTTTTTTTAGTCATGAGTTGAGACTGGCTGCACAAACAGCCTGACCAAGAGAAATACCTCCGTCATTACACGGCACAAATCTGTGAGAAAACACTTCAAAACTGTTTTTCACTAGCTCTCTTATGATGCCATTAAGCAAATATGAATTCTGAAAGACACCGCCGCTTAAAGCAACCCTGTTGATATCAGTTTCTTTTCTTATTACAAGACAAAGGTCTTTGGACATTGAAATTACTGTATTATGGAATTTTGCACTTATCACAGAAGCCGCAACTTTTTTTTCAATGTCTTTAATCACCCCATGAATGATTGCGTGAGGCAATATCTGATGAATTTCATCCACATCTGATGTTACATCATATTGATAGCAATCAGTCACCGAGTTATCTGCAAGCTTTTCCAGCTCCACCGCTGCCTGGCCTTCATAGTTCACTTTATAACGTATTCCAATGATAGCGGCAACAGCATCAAAAAATCTTCCCATACTGGATGTCTCAGGACAGTTTATTCTTTTTATCAACATATTCCTGATAAAAAAAAGCCTGTTATCTTCTATTTCCCTGATAACCTGGATATCAAGATCAAGCATTTCTTCGCCAAAAACCTTGTATAGATAACTTATGGCCATCCGCCATGGTTCCCTGATGGCTGCGGCCCCGCCAGGCAAGGGGATATGAGACAAATGGCCTGACCTTGAGTACATGTTTTCATCTGCTATTAAAAACTCTCCTCCCCAGATTGCACCATCTTTTCCAAGGCCGGTTCCATCGAATGCAAGTCCAATAACCTTGCCTTCAATATTGTTTTCAGCCATACAGCTTACAATATGTGCATGATGGTGCTGAACCTGTAGAATGCTGATGTCATTTTGCTCCATGGCATAACTAGTGCTTAGATAATCAGGATGAAGATCACAGGCCAGAGTCCTCGGGGTAATATTCAATATTTTTTTCATATGTTCTATCGTCATCTGAAAAAAATCGTATGCAGCAAGGTTGTCCAAATCCCCTATGTGCTGACTGACAAAAGCCAGTGAGCCTTTTGTCAGGCATATCGTGTTTTTAAGCTCAGCCCCGCAGCCTAAAACCTGTGGCAACTCCTTTCTGAGAAAAACAGGAAAAGGGCTAAACCCTCTAGATCTTCTTATAAGTCTTATTGCCCCTGCATCATGCCTGAGCACTGAATCATCACAGCGAAGATAAATGTCTCTGTCATGAGTCAAAAAAAAATCTGCAATGCCGGCAAGCTTATCAAAAGCCTCATTATTGTCAATTACGATCGGCTCTTTACTTATGTTTGCGCTTGTCATTACAAGGGCTTCAAATCCATGGACAAGAAGGAGATAATGAATCGGCGTATATGGAAGCATGGCACCAATGCATGAATTTCCAGGAGATACTTCAGGAGAGATAAGACAATGGTCTTTTTTTTTCAAAAGCACAACAGGGCGTCTGTAAGATGCAAGAAGTTCTTTTTCCTGCCCGGTGACTACAGCAAATTTCTCAATTGCCTCGATGTTCAGAGCCATAACTGCAAAAGGCTTTTCTTCACGATGCTTTCTTCTTCTAAGGTTTGTTACAGCTTCACTGTTTGAAGCATCTGCACATAGATGGAAACCGCCAAGACCTTTAATGGCAATGATTTTTCCCTGTAGTAAAAATAATGCAGCCTGTCCAATGCTATCTTTGCATTCAATGCAAATGCCTGATGAATCATACAAAGAGACACTGGGTCCGCAATCTGAACAGGCATTTGGCTGGGCATGAAATCTTCGGTTTTTCGGATCATCATATTCCTGCTGACATTTTTTACACATGATGAAGCTTTTCATAGATGTATTGGGTCTGTCATAGGGAATGGATTCCATGATTGTATAACGGGGGCCGCAGTTGGTGCAGTTTATGAATGGATAGCCATGCCTTCTGTCCAAAGGATCAAGCATTTCCCTGATACATTCATCGCAAACAGCAACATCAGGTGAAATTAAGGCTGAATGATTCTGACCGCAGACACTTGAAACAATTGAAAAATTCTGAAAACCAAGGACTTTATCTGAAAATTGGTCAATATCAGTAAGGTATGCAAGGCGTGGAATGTCTGAGTACAGATTGCGGCAGAAGCTGTCAATATTTCTTGCTTTGCCTTCCACATGGATAAAAACACCTGATGGGGTATTTGCCACCTCTCCTTTCAATCCATGCAAAAGAGCCTGCTTATAAACATAAGGCCTGAACCCTACTCCTTGCACAATACCACTTATCTTCAGTTTTCTTGCTATGATCTCATCTTGCATCTATAGCTTTATTGGAATTCTTGTAATATGGCAAGGGATTCAAGGGCAGCGGTTACGTCAATTTTATTAATGGCAAAGCCAGCATGAACCATGACGTAGTCACCGACTCTGGGTTCGTCGATAAGAATAAGGCTTGCTCTTGTCTGGACACCGTTTATATCAATCTCAGCCATTCCATTTTCATCAATGCTGATAATTTTTGAGGGAATTGCAATACACATTTGGCTGATCCCATGGATCGTTTCAATACAAAATCTTTTCAGTGCATTCTTTTGCTATATAAAAATGAAGCGACTCAATTTTTTTTACTGATGATTGGTTTGCGGCTAAGGAAATTATAAAATGGCGGAGAGAGAGGGATTCGAACCCTCGGTAGAGGTTTCCCCCTACACACGCTTAGCAGGCGCGCGCCTTCAGCCTACTCGGCCATCTCTCCGTTATATTAAATTGGTGAAGCAAAAAAATGAAGTTTTTTCAGTTTTATTACATGGCGGAGGGAGTAGGATTCGAACCCACGGAGCTGTTACACTCAACGGTTTTCAAGACCGCCGCTTTAAACCACTCAGCCATCCCTCCTTTGACCTAACTTTTTATCTTTATCATTTGAAGAAGATACGGTCAATATTTTTATTCCTGTTTCCTACTTTTTGGAATGTATCAGGTTGCCTCAAAAACCAGTTCATCATTTCTTGCAGTTACCTTCAGGACACTTCCATCAGTAATCTTACCCTTGAGAATTTCCATGGACAATGGATTTTCAAGATGTTTTTGAATAGCCCTTTTAAGGGGTCTGGCTCCATAGACAGGATCATAGCCTTTCCCAACTATCAGATCTTTAGCCCCTTCAGTAATATCGAGTTTAATACGGCGTTCAAAAAGCCGATTTTCGAGTTTTTTCAACTGGACAGAAACAATATCACGGATTTCCTTGGCGGTTAAATTCTTGAAAATAATGGTTTCATCTATCCTGTTTAAAAATTCAGGCTTAAAAGTTGCTCTGAGCGCTTCTGTTATTCTTTTTTCCAGTTCATCGCGTTTCGATTCACCAAGCTCCAGTATCCACTGACTTCCGACATTTGATGTCATGATGATGATGGTATTCTTGAAATCAACAGTCCTGCCCTGCCCGTCTGTCATCCTCCCATCATCAAGAATCTGGAGAAGAGCATTGAATACTTCTGGATGAGCCTTTTCAATTTCGTCAAAGAGAACGACCGAATAAGGGCGTCTTCTGACCGCCTCTGTCAGAAATCCGCCCTGATCATAACCAACATAACCTGGAGGCGCGCCGATGAGTCTTGAAACAGAATGTTTTTCCATATACTCCGACATGTCTATTCTCACCATTGCCTGATCGCTGTCAAAGATGAATTCTGCCAGAGCCTTTGCAAGTTCTGTTTTCCCGACTCCAGTCGGCCCCATGAAAATAAATGAACCAATGGGACGATTAGGGTCCTGAAGCCCTGATCTTGCTCGGCGTACTGCATTTGATACCGCAGTAATTGCTTCGTTCTGACCTATCACACGAAGACCGAGTCTCTTTTCCATATTGACAAGCTTTTCTTTTTCGCCTTCCATCATTCTGCTTACAGGGATTCCTGTCCACCTTGAAACAATTTCAGCAACGTCTTCGTCATCTACTTCTTCTTTGAGCATCTTGCTTTTGCTCTGAAGTTCGGCAAGCTTGTCGTTTGTTTCTTTCAATTTCTGAGAAAGACTCATTGCCCTGCCGTATCTGATTTCAGCAACTTTTGCCAGATTTCCATCCCTCTGGGCCTGGCTTTCTTCTATTCCAAGCTGTTCCTGTTCTTCTTTAATCTTGCGAATGCTTTGAATGAGCTCTTTTTCATTTTCCCAGTGGGCTTTCATCTCAAGAATTTCTTCTTTCATTTCTGAAAGATCTGATTCAAGCTTTAGAAGTCTGTCGCGCGATGCAGTATCTGTTTCTTTTTTCAGTGCTTCGCGCTCAATTTCCAGTTGTGTCATCTTGCGCTGGATTTCATCTATTTCTGTAGGCATGCTGTCAATTTCAATCCTAAGCTTGGACGCACATTCATCTATGAGATCGATTGCCTTGTCTGGTAAAAACCTGTCACTGATATACCTGTGGGACAGTGTCGCAGCAGACACGATTGCAGAGTCCTTTATTCTGACACCGTGATGAACTTCGTATTTTTCTTTAAGCCCCCTGAGAATCCCTATTGTATCCTGCACAGAAGGTTCTCTTACCATTACAGGCTGAAACCTTCTTTCAAGGGCTGCATCTTTTTCTATGTATTTTCTGTACTCCTTTATGGTAGTTGCACCAACACATCTCAGAGTTCCTCTTGCAAGAGCAGGTTTCAGCATGTTGGATGCATCCATTGCACCTTCGCTGGCTCCCGCACCAACAAGAGTATGCAACTCATCAATAAACAGTATGATCTCACCACCAGCAGCTTCAACTTCTTTCAGAACAGCCTTAAGCCTGTCTTCAAATTCACCGCGGTACTTGGCACCTGCAATCAAAGCGCCCATGTCAAGAGCCATAAGTCTTCTGTTTTTAAGTGTTTCTGATACGTCTCCTGCAACAATCCTCTGGGCAAGACCTTCAATGATTGCGGTTTTCCCAACACCAGGTTCACCTACAAGCACAGGGTTGTTCTTCGTGCGCCTTGATAAGACCTGAACAACCCTTCGAATCTCATCATCCCTGCCGATGACAGGATCAAGCTTTGAAAGCCTTCCCATGTCTGTTAAATCCCTGCTGAATTTCTCCAGAGCCTGGTATTTTTCTTCGGGGTTGGGGTCAGTAATCCTTTGTGAACCACGGATATTTATCAGGACTTTTAATATGGATTCACGCGTTATCTTGTTTTTGTTCAGAATCTTTGAAGCATCTCCTGTCTTTTCATCTGCTATAGCCAGGAGAATGTGCTCAATGCCTACATACTTGTCCTTCATCTTGTCTGCTTCTGCAAATGCTGCATCCAGTATGGCCTTTGTTCTTTGTGAAATATAGACATCAGAGACTCCGGATATTTTGGGATATCTGTTCATTGAAATAGTCAATTCATGTTCAATACTTTTTGGAGAAACCCCTAATTTCCGGAAAATCGAAGAGGCTATACTGTCTGATTCGCTCAGCATCGAACTCAATACATGTTCTGGCTCGATCTGCTGATTGTTCAGTTTTGACGCCAAAGATTGTGAATTCTGAATGATTTCCTGGGATTTCACGGTAAATTTATCAAATCTCATATTATTTTCTCCTTAAAGAGCAATTTACTCATTTGTTGTTTATTTGGATTAATAATAAGCAGTTGTGTATTGATGTCAATTTCTGTGTTTTTCCTTTGAGTTATCTTTTTGTCTCTGATAGCATGACAGAAAATTGAACAGGCTGAACAACCATAAATCTTCATGACAAAAACTGTCTACCAAAAAATCGGAATCGCCTCTCTCATCCTCATGGCTTCCATAGGCCTGAGCAGGATAATTGGCTTATTCCGCGAAATGGCCATTGCATATATAGGTGGCGCAAGAGGCAATGTGGATGCATATCAAATTTCCTTTGTCATACCTGAAATCCTGAATCATATTGTTGCAAGCGGTTTTCTGTCTGTAACTTTTATTCCCATTTTTTCAGGCTACCTTGCTAAAGAAAGGGAGGAAGAAGGCTGGAAGGTTTTTTCGATTATACTTAACAGCTTTGGAATCCTTTTGATTCTTTTAATAGGGATTGCATTTGTTTTAACTCCTTTACTGATAACATGGATAGCTCCTGGAATCAAAGATCCGATTGTCATGGAAAAAGCCATTCAGATGACAAGAATCATACTGCCTGCACAGTTTTTCTTTTTTACAGGTGCCATGTTTGCTGCAGTTCAGTTTGCTAAGGAGAATTTTATTTTTCCTGCTTTTGCCCCATTGATTTACAACATAGGCATCATATCGGGCGGCATGATTTTAGGGCCTTTCATAAACATGGAAGGTTTTTCATGGGGCGTTCTTGCCGGCGCTTTTACTGGAAATTTTGCAATACAGTACTGGGGAGCAAAAAGAATAGGGATGAAATACACGATGACCATTGATTTTAAACATCCTGATTTTCTGTCCTATCTGAAACTGACCCTTCCCCTCATGCTTGGACTTACAATGATGTTTTCAACCGAATTTTTTTTCAAATTCTTTGGTTCATATCTGCCGGAAGGAAGCATTGCATGCCTTAACTATGGCCTGAGGACAATGTTCATTATAGTTGCCATTCTCGGGCAGGCTGCAGGAACAGCATCATTTCCATATCTTGCAAGGCTTGCTGCCGAAAAGAATATTGCAGGTATGAACATGCTAATCAACAGTACACTTAAATATTTATCCGTCATTATTCCTTTTTCAACCCTCTTGATTGTTCTGAGGCATGAAGTCGTTCAGATTTTATTCGAAAGAGGCAAATTTGATGCTGCTGCATCTGCGCAGACTTCAACGATTTTGGTCTATCTTATGCTGGGTGCCTTTGCTTTTTCTGCCCAATCCGTTGTTTCAAGAGGATATTACGCCCTTCAGAACACTTTTTTCCCTGCAGTTTACAGCACTGCCGGAGTTGCATTGAGCATTCCTTTTTACATCCTTGGCATTAAACTCATGGGAGCTGATGGTGTTGCATTTGCTGTTTCTGCATCAGCCATATTGCAGGTTATCATTTTATATGGAATCTGGAACCATAGAACCCAGAACCTTGAGGGCAATGCTGTTTTTCTCGGATATTTTAAAATAATCCTGTTCAGCATCCCACTTGGTTTTTTTCTGGAAAGAGTCCGTTTAAGTCTATCAACACTTGTCACAACGCTCAAGCAATTGGAGGCAAACATTACAATCTGTATAACTATAAGTCTCATCTTCCTTATTATACTTGTTTGTGCAGGTTATCTCTTCAAAATCAGGGAATTTACTGATATATTCAAACAAATACTAAAAAAAAGAACTTAAAAGATTTTTGTAGAAATAAGCCAAATCACTGAAGATGACCAAAACTCATCAGACTATAAAGCTGCTCTCAATTGTTTCATGGATTTTTATCCCTCCTCTTTTTGGGATACTGTCTGTAATTCTTGGACAGGATGCAAACTGGGATCTCAAGAATTATCATTATTACAATCCATATTCTTTTTTGAATGGCAGGATGGATTTTGATGTATTGCCAAGCCAGGTTGCAAATTTTTACAATCCCCTCTTATATGTTCCATACTACCATGCAATCAATCTCTTTCCCCCAAGGGGTGTAGGCTTTTTCCTAGGCTGGATACAGGGATTCAATTTCCCGCTGATACTTGCAATTGCAAGGCAAACGGCAAACTTAACAGGAAGTGACTCCTCATGGAAGAAAGAAATACTTTGCTTTTGCATTGCAACTACAGGGATGCTTGGGGCAGGAAACATCGCAGAGCTTGGTACCATGTTCAGCGACAATATCTTAAGTCTTCTAATACTTTCCTCCCTTCTTTTTGTATTGTACTGCATGGAGTATTTTTTTACGTCAAACTTGAAGACCAAGATAGGCATCGTGATATCAGCAGGTTTTCTGACAGGAGCCGCTGCAGGGTTTAAACAACCTGCCGCCATATTCGCCGTCGGAATCTGTGCATCTTTTTTTGTGATCAGCATTCCTTTTTTACAGAGATTCTTTCTGTCTTTTTTTTACGGTACAGGAGTACTATCTGGCATTGCCTTAACCGGCGGCTTCTGGCTTTATGAGATGTGGGTGAGGTTTAAAAACCCGTTATTCCCATATTTCAACCTGTTTTTTCTATCCCCCATGGCTGTTATAGGAGACTACAGGGATCTGCGTTTCATACCTGGCACCATCGGGGAAGTCCTGATCAGTCCCTTCTTCTTCGGTCTGGCTCCATACGAGCTATGCGAAGTGCCTTTCAGAGATTTTCGCATACCAGTTCTTTATGTCCTTCTTCTCTTTCTTCTGGTGTACAGGTTATCGGGGTTTTATTCCCCAAAAACAAAGAATCATTCAGACAGCTCTGAGATAGTATATAAGGCAAGGCTTAGCTTCTTTTTTACTTCAGTAGTCATCTTCTATCTTGTATGGATAAAATTGTTCGGTATTTTCCGTTACGTCCTGATCATAGAGCTTTTAGCACCACTTGCGCTATGGTTGATTCTGGAAAAACTCTTCGACATTAAAGGAAAATATCTGGCAGCAGCTACAGTTTATGTCTTTGTTCTCGTCACTATGGTTCCTGCGGATTTTGGAAGAGTTTCCTGGGAAGACGATTTTTTCGGCGCAAAGATTCCTGAAGTCAAATATCCAGAAAACACCATTGTCATCATGACTGGAAAAAACCCTACGTCTTATCTTATTCCCTTGTTTAATGAAAAAATACGGTTTGTGCGCATTCAAAGTTATTTTACGTCTCCAACAGACACGCCCAACGGCTTTGATCTCCTCATGAAAGACATTATTTCTGCACATACTGGCCAGATTTATGTTCTTTTCAGAAGCTATGAAAACATTGGGACAACACTTGCTTTAGACGCCTATGATCTTGTGCTTGAAACTGAATCCTGCAAGCAGTTCAAGCCGCGTATTGATGCCAATATAAAGTATCCTCTTTATTTTTGTCCGGTTTACAGAAAATGATTTCGTCAGATTCTGATCCTGAGGGTGCTTGACAGATAACTTTTTCCGTCTTTCAGCGCATGGCTGTAACGACAAAAAATTGAAGGTTTGGCCTACAGCCCTTAACCGGCATCACAAGGCTGCTGCAATTACAGAGTTGCGCAACAGTCTCTAAGTGTGGTACGTTCCTGCCTGGTAATCTCAGCCATGCACTGATCAACTCGTAAAAAGTCGAAATCAGGATGTCATGGCAAAAAGTTCGCAGGCAAAGCGACAACATCCGGACTTTTTATAAATACATAATGTATTTGATTGAACCTGTTCTTATAAGAGGAGGAATATCCATGAAAGTTCTTGTAATCGGTGGAGGTGGCAGGGAACATGCCTTAATATGGAAAATAGCTCAAAGCCGGAGAATCAAAAAAATATTCTGTGCGCCTGGAAATGCTGGAATCGCTTCTCTGGCAACATGCGTTCCAATAGGAGCCGAAGAAATTGAAAAACTTGTTCAATTTGCCAGAAGCGAATCCATTGATTTAACTGTCGTGGGTCCTGAAGGGCCGCTTTCTCTTGGGGTTGTAGATTTATTCCAGAAAAAAGGATTGAGAATTTTCGGAGCTACCCAAAAAGCGGCAGAAATTGAAGCCAGCAAGTCTTTTTCCAAGTTCCTGATGAACAAGTACGGAATCCCCACGGCTCAGGGCAAAACATTTACCCGATATGATGAAGCAGTGGCTTATGTTCAGAAAACGGCTATACCTGTAGTGGTTAAGGCAGATGGTCTTGCAGCAGGAAAAGGAGTAATTATATGTCATGAAATCAAACAGGCAACAGATGCCATTAAGCTTATAATGGTGGATCAGGCTTTTGGAAAAGCAGGAGATAAAGTTGTAATAGAAGATTTTCTGACAGGAGAAGAAGCTTCATTTCTGGCATTTACAGACGGTAAAACCGTACTTGCTCTACCAACATCCCAGGATCACAAATGCATTTTCGATGACGACAAAGGGCCTAATACCGGAGGCATGGGTGCATACTCTCCTGCCCCTGTTGTTGATGATGCCCTTCATAAGAGAATCATGTCAGAAATCATGATTCCTACAGTGGCTGCAATGGCTTCCGAAGGCCGACCTTACAAGGGTGTTCTTTACGCTGGTCTCATGATTCACAATAACAAAATAAAAGTCCTGGAATTCAATGCCCGTTTCGGGGATCCTGAAGCACAGCCTTTGCTCATGCGTCTTAAAAACGACATAATTGATGTTTTTGATGCTGTAATTGACGACAGGCTCGACAAATGCGAACTGGATATTGACAAGAGGGCATCAGTATGTGTTGTCATGGCTTCAGGGGGTTATCCTGGCCCTTATTCTAAGGGGCACAGGATATCAGGACTTGAGGACGCCAGAAAGGTTGACAATGTAACAGTATTTCATGCCGGAACTTCATTTTCCGAAGACGCGGTAGTTACAAACGGAGGAAGGGTGCTTGGAGTAACAGCAGTTGGAAACACAGTTGAGGATGCCATTTCTACAGCCTATGAGGCTGTGTCAAAAATAAGCTGGAAAGGGGCTCATTACCGTAATGACATTGGCCAGAAAGCCATTAAAAGGCTTCAAAAATAACTGTTTCGGCAAACTTTCCACCAACCTGACCTGTTGAGGTAATTGTAATGAATTTTTCATCTTCAAGATTTTTGTCTCTTCTTTTTTACTTTATTCTGATCCTTGGCGCAGTCTACGGATGTGGGGGCGGAGGTGAGGGCGGAGATGGTGGGAATGGGGATGGCGGGAGAGTAATCGTCCCAGGCATGAATCCTCCTCTCAATCTGACTGCTGATGCTGGCAGGGAAAGGGTAATCCTGAACTGGACACCTGTACTAAACGCTGAGTCTTTTAATGTCTATTATTCCACCTTGCCTGGTGTGACCAAGACAAACGGCATCAAGGTGGCAGATCAACACAGTCCATATACAGGAAGGGATTTAACCAATGGCATTACTTACTATTTCGTAATTACATCTGTGAACGCTGCCGGTGAAAGTGCAATTTCCGGCGAGGTTTCGGCAACTCCATCTGCAACTCCTCCACCATACGCCCCCACAGATGTACGGGCAGAGGCAGAGTCTGCTCAGATTCGCCTTACATGGACAGCCTCAACTGGGGCTACTTCCTATCAGATTTATTACAGCACCAGTCCAAAGGTCACCAAAGCGTCTGGAACAAAACTATCTGGTGCCAGCAGTCCCCAGATAGTAGGTCCCTTGAGCAACTCTGTTACCTATTATTTTGTGGTAACTGCCTCGAATGCAAACGGTGAAAGCACGACCTCTTTTGAGGTAAGCGCTGTTCCTCTTGCAAGTCCGCCGCCGGCAAGGCCTTCAAATATAAGCGCCCTGGAAGGCAACGCTCAGGTAACAATATCATGGAATTCTGTACCTGGGGCTGTATCCTACAATCTGTACTATGCGACTGACATACTGGTTTCGAAGAAAACAGGAATAAAAATAACCAATGTAACAAGCCCTTATGTATTATCCGGTTTAACCAACAAAGACGATTACTTCTTCATAGTGACAGCTCTAAATGCTGCCGGGGAAAGTGCCGAATCTACAGAGGTGTCAGCAACTCCTTTGGTCACAAAACCGGTTTCAGCCATGATATCAATCCCTGGAGGCTCATTTCAGATGGGAGACAACCTTGACGGCACTGCTTACGCCATGCCTGTCCGTGCTGTAAATGTGGATGCCTTTTACATAGACAGGTATGAAACAACATATGAGCTCTGGAAATCGGTTTATGACTGGGCAATACTTAACGGCTATAACTTCGACAGTGCCGGAAGGAACGGCTCCAACTCCATGGGAACCAACATGCCTGTCACAATGGTTAACTGGTACGATGCTGTAAAATGGCTCAATGCCCGCTCCGAGAAAGAAGGAAGAATCCCTGTTTATTACACAGATGCAGCTCAAAGCGTTGTTTACAGATCAGGAAGGGTTGATATAACAAACTCATGGGTCAGATGGGGTGCGGACGGCTACAGGCTTCCAACAGAAGCAGAATGGGAACTGGCTGCTCGTGGCGGCCTGTCAGGCAAGCGCTACCCATGGGGAGACAGCGCTCCAACACCAGGCGATGGCAATTACAATATGGGCAGATCAGTTTCTGTGGGCGTCTATCCTCCGAACGGTTACGTCCTCTACGATATGGCTGGGAATGTGTTTGAGTGGACATGGGACTGGAGTTCGGCTGACTACACGGCTTCAGGCACAGTCAACCCCCGTGGACCGGATGCATCCACAGGATTCAGGGTGAGGCGCGGCGGCGGATATTCATATGGCTTTCTGTTTCTCAGGTGTTTCGAGCGGATGTTTCGGGTACCGTTCTATGAAGCCCCCTATTTCGGGTTCCGTTCAGTTTCAAACCAGCCATGAACATGTCATGTAGTCGGGCGATTCCAGCAATCACCCGAATGACAAAAAAGTATTGACAAAATTTATCTGAAATAGGAAGTATAATTACCGGTTGGCCATTGTAAAAAACGAGTTACATAATGAGTCAAAAGCATAACAAAATTATGTTCATTTTTCTGCATATGAAGTGCTTTTTCATACGTAAAATCATATGGAAGGCTGCAGATTCCTCACCTTAAGAGCCACATGATTTGCCAACATGAAGAAAACTCTGTAGTTAACTTTTTTTAATTAAACAAAGGAGGGCTTGGCTATGAAAAAGATTATGTCATTGAAAGTATCTTTTTGTTTGTTGCTCTTGATGCTGTCGTTTTTTGCCTTTAACACTTCAAAGGGTTTTGCCGCTGATGTCACCGACGAACAGGTGGCGGCAGCGATTGCAGGCGGGCAGAAGTATCTTTTAGATAATTTTATCGATAAGGGTGCTGACGGCTACTGGAGCACAGGTTATTATGATCCCTTTGCAGCAACGTGCGCAGCAGTATCTGCCCTTGTTGAAACCGGCAAATACATTGATGCAGCCTATGCTGCAGTTATAGACAAGGGCGTCAAGTACATTCTGTCTAAAGCGATCCAGCCGGACGGAAGCTTTAGCATGTCTTGGCATGGTCATGAGCCCTATGTTACAGGGATGGCCTTGGTGGCATTGACTGAGTATGCCAAGGCAGCAACCCTCAGCCCCACTGATGCAGCAAATCTCCGGTCTGCCATCCAGAAGGGATATGATTACCTGAAAGCCATGCAGAATCCAAACGGGAGCTGGCCATATGGCGACCTCTCAAACACCCAGTTTGGGGTCATGGGGATGTTCTACGCCTCCCGCTATCTGGAAATCCCAATCAAGGGATCAGACTGGGCGACAAAACTCTTGAACTATCTCGATTCGGTTCAGCATGATAAAGGCGGGTTCGGTTATGGTGGTAAAGCAAATCTTTACACCATGACAGGCGCTGGTCTCTGGTGTCTTGCTATGATCGAAGAAGGTCAGACAGGCTTTATGCCAGACGGGACAACAAAGACGCGTGCACAAAAGGCAATAGACTGGTTTAACAGCAACTATACCGGCACAGACGATGGTGGGTGGAATCCCACCGTAACCGACGGGTGGAATAACGATGAGTATTACATCTATGCAATGGCCAAAGCGCTTACAGCTATACTCGGAACTAAAGGTAAAGTTGGGGTACATGACTGGGTGCAGGACTTGAAAAACGCCATGTGGATTTATATGGATAGCCCCAAGCCGCCTGTTCCAAATTCAGGGCCTGTTTCCTGCTACTGGGATGAAACTTATTGGGGGACACAAAAAAATGTTGGAACAGCATGGGTTTTAATGGCTCTGGCCTTTGCCGATCCAATGACAGAAAGCACCACGAAGTTTCTTCCCGAAACACCCACGTCTGACACCACTAATCTTAACCGAGGTCTAGTTACGCTCCAGACCACAGGAGGTGCAACCATAAGCCAGGCAGGCAGAAGCAACATCAACCAGGCGGAACTGCCCGCCAAAGAGATCACGCTGCCGATAGGGGCTTTTGATTTTGTACTGAACAACGTGCCTGTAGGCGGCAATGCAAAGCTCATCATTAAAGCACCCGATGGCGCATTCGATATAAATAACCCCAATGGATTTCTTAATCCAGACGGCACAATTAAAAACGGACTCACCTGGTACAAGATAGAAGGCGGCAAATGGAAAGGCCTTGCTACTGTTCCTATAATTGCAAACCTGGCTGCAAAAGAGATCCTTGTTATTTTGAAAGACGGAGGCCCCGAGGATGCTGACGGTTTGGCAAACGGCAGGATCGTTGACCCTGGTGCTCCGGGAGTAGGGGTAGCTGCCCCAGGAGTGGTTCCATCCGCCACTGGCGGGGGCTCCAGTGGCGGATGCTTTATAGCTACTGCTGCCTTTGGAAGTTACCTTGCACCGGATGTAGTGCTGCTGAGGGAATTCAGGGATAACCACCTCCTTACTAACGCAGCAGGCAGGACATTTGTTGACTGCTATTACAGTCTGTCGCCTTCGATCGCCGATTTCATTGCTGAACATGAGGCCCTTCGAACTGCAACAAGAATAGCCCTGACACCTGTTGTCTTGAGCATCAAGTATCCTGGAACGGCAATCATTGTTGTATTCACCCTCCTCCTTGCTCCCGCAATTCTCAGGAGAAGAAGAAAGATGTAAATACAGCATTTCCTGCCGGCATGAACTACCGGATTAAATGGGCCTCTGTTTTTTTGTCAGAGGCTCATTTTAATTCTGGACTTTCACCTCACGTCAATCCAAGAGCAACAAGACAATCTCCAGGAAAAAGCTCGAGTCACCCCAGCAAAATTGTAGTACCTGAATCCGTTGTTTCTTTTCGCTGCCGTTCTGTAATCATAGGATTTTTATTTATGACATGAAGTCAGGACAACTTTTGGAATAACGGGCTGCAGCCTGAAAACTCATGAAATGGAACACGGGAAAATCATAGCAGGTATTGCATGAAGGACTTGACAGTTTTATTATCATTCAGCTAAGCTTTCCCACAGATTAATAAGGTTAACGCTACTCCTACGTTTTTTTATCAGGATAAATTTGTATTTTCTTAGAAAACATCGATATTTTTTTCTTCTAAACTGCCTTCTCGGACTTTTGACAGTCGTGGCATCTGTTGTATTTATCAGAAATATTTTAACAATTTCGTTTTTCAAGGCAAAAAAAGATGTTATGACCAGCAGGCCTGCAAAAGAAGAAAGAGCATACCGTTTTGATGACTATGCCTTAATTCTCAGGCAGAATCCCTTAGGTTTCCAACCTGGTGAACTAAAATCGATTTTCGCAGATAAAATTTCTTCAAAGAATCCTTCAGTCAGCACGCAAAAAGAAATAATTCTCGTAGGAACTGTAACCGGGCCTGCCGATATCACCTACGCCATCTTTATGGATAAGGGTGGAAACCAGGAAGTTTTCCGTATAAACAGTGATGTTTTCGGACTTGGCCGTTTGACCCTGGTGGAAACAACCAGGGCGGTTATAGATGTTAGTGGAAAAGAAGCAGAATTCCCCCTGATTGACACCTCAGGTATCTTAAATGAATTAATACCCTTGTCTGCACCTCAATCTTTAGTGTCAAAAAAAATTGGCGATTCCAATTATATTATTGATCAGAGAAAAGTGGAGCAGGCTTTGGAAAACCCTGTGCAATTCATGTCCGATGCCCGCTTTACCCCTAAATTGGTAGATGGCAGATACCAGGGTTTTTTAGTGAACGAGCTGAAACCAGACGGTATCTTTCAAAGCCTTGGCCTTAAAAACGGGGATGTGCTGCTTAAGGTAAACGATTACGAAATATCAAGCCCTGATACTGCCCTCAGATCATTTACCGCCTTGAAGGGAATGGACAGGATAAAGCTGGATGTTATAAGGGCAGGAGCCAATCTGACCTTGACATATCAGATAAAATGATTTTTTAGTTACAGCAAGAAAAGGTTTATAAAGGTGAAAAGAATAAAGATCATACTCAGTCTCCTCATTATTTCGGCCATGATGACCTCCATCTTTGCCTTTGCTGAAAGCAAAAAAGGCCGTAAGGTTACCTTCAATTTTGTTGATGTGGAACTTCTGGCAGTAACCAAATTTATCAGTGAGATCACAGGCAGAAATTTCATTTTAGACGAACGTATAAAGGGGAAAATATCAATAATTGCCCCGACCCAGTTGTCAACTGATGATGCCATTCGACTTTTTACCTCCGTACTTGAACTCAAGGGCTTTACAGTTGTAGGCTCAGGGATAAATGCCTATAAAATAGTTCCTCTGGCTGAAGCTAAACAACATGGCATAAGGGTTACCTCTGAAAGAACATTACTGGATGAAAGCTATTTGGCAAGGCTGATTCCATTAACCGAAATATCTTCTGATGAAGCGCTGAGATTTCTGAGGCCTGTCATATCCAAAGATGGACATATTGCAGAGTTTGGCCCAGGGAACACCCTTTTGGTGGTTGACAAGGGATCGAATGTAGAAAATATTCTTTCTATAGTTGAAACGATTGACAAGCCCATAGGCTCTGACAGGGCTGAAATGGTAAAGCTTAATTATGCCAGCGCTGATGCTGTAGCCAAAATCCTTAATGATTCATTCGGGAAAAAAACGCAGACCCAGGTTCAAACAGGGGGCCAGCTTTTAAAAATAAATGCTTTTGCTGTTGCAGATCAGAGGATCAACGCAGTGATCCTTATGGGCACTGAAAAAGACAAGGAAGCAATGAAGTTACTGATAGCTGTTATGGATGTAAAATCCCCTGATGCAATGGGTAAAATAAATGTTTATTACCTTGAAAATGCAGATGCTACAGAACTGGCCAAGGTTCTTGAAGATATTTTAAAAACCGCACCATCGGCAAAGCCTGTCTCTTCTGGTGCACAACCTGCATCGGTTGTTTCTGCCTTTGAATCCGGAGTTTCCGTAATAGCCGAAAAGGCTACAAACTCACTGGTTATAATCAGCTCGCCTCTGGATTACCAGTACATATCCCAGGTAATAAAGAAACTTGACAAGAGAAGAAAACAAGTCTTCGTTGAATCGATGATAATAGAAGCATCCATTGAAAATTTGAGAGAAATTGGAACCAAGTGGCGTGCTGTAGCAAAGTCCGGAAATGAACCCATAGCCGTGGGAGGTTTCGGTAAAATTGATGCGGACGCCATGAGCTCCATTGCCTATGGACTGGCGGGTATAACTGTCGGAGGAATGGGTAATTTTTTTAATATCCCTGGTACGAATCTGACGGTTCCCGGTTTTGCAGCACTTTTTTACCTGAATGAATTCAAGGATGCAGTAAATATCTTATCAACACCGCACATCCTGACTGCAGACAATAAAGAAGCAGAAATCGTGGTAGGAGAAAACGTTCCTTTCATTACCAAAAGAGAAGCTGATCCATCCAGAATTGCCAGTGTTTTTTCTTCCATCGAAAGAAAGGATGTCGGGATAACGCTCCGTATCACACCCCAGATTACAGAAGGAGACCATGTAAAACTGGATATCTATAAAGAGATTTCTTCTGTCAAGGAAGTCCCTACAGAGGTTGTACTGAGTATGGGACCCACAACCACAAAGCGTTCCACAAAAACCTCTGTTGTTGTAAAGGATGGTCAGACTGTTGTCATTGGCGGGCTTATGCAGGAAAAAGGCCAGGATGTCTTCACAAAAACCCCGTTTTTAGGAGACATACCTCTAATCGGAGAGCTTTTCAAATACAAAAAAATAACAAACAAAAAAACAAATTTACTCATTTTTCTGACACCTCATGTAATAAAAGATGAAGGAAATCTTGCAAAAATCAAGACTGACAGAGAAGGAGATTTTGCAAGAGTTGCAACCCAATATCAAGAAGGTGAGCTTTTAATAAAATTCAATGAAGGTCTTGAACATGGCAGAGACCTGGCAATAATTGCCGAGAAGCAAGCCTCTTTTATAAGCTACAACGAAAACACTAAGACTTATCTCATCAGGCTCAAGAAAAACCAGGATGTTCAGGATGCTGTAAAAGCCTTTTCCAGCCTACCCGATGTTCAGTCCGCAGAGCCCAACTACATCATGAAAAAACCCTGATTGGCTTGATCAAAAACCCCGGGTCAGAGAGTGTTGAACAGGCATGACATAATAACCTGGTGAGACCTTGAATTTTTCAACAAACATGCTAATTTGGTTTGGCCACTTGAATTCAGGGCCTGTCATCAATTCTGCCATAAGATTCAGATTTGTTGCAGTCACCTTGCCCCTAAGCCTTGCATATAAATCACTGCCTTCAAGGGTACATGATGTAATGGAGAGCATATTATTATGGATTTCCATTGCACAATTAACAAGATTAAAAAGCTCAAGAGGGAAAACAGGCAGCAGGTTTTTAAGGTTTGCCTCTCGTATTGAAAATTTTATTTCTCCATTTTCTTCCCCCAAATGCATGTTCCAGTCAATAAGACCATCGGCAGCAAAGCCCAACCTTGTCAGCAAATGTATCCCTTTGATCCTCGAATTACTGCCGTGAAAGCTGATGCGCTCTTGCCCGAAAAGCCTTACTGTGCCCAGCATGAAGCCTTCATAAGCAATGCAGGAAAGTTCAATTTGAGGACTTAGCGTGAAGAGTGATTCAAGATCAACACCAGCTTTTACATTATCAAGGACAAGAAAAGGTTCTGATCCCTCATTTGGTTTTTTCGCCATTAAAACTATCCGCTCTGCTTTGAAATTATAAAAAAATCCCTTCCTGAATCCTTCTATTTCCAGATGAACATTATGCCTGTCCAGGAAATTTTCTATAAGATTCACGACTAAAGCCTCTGGCACGACAAAATACCAGGATCCCATCAAAATAAATACGAGCGACATCAGAACAAAAAAAAATCTTTTCATTTTACGGAAAAGAAACAAATGGTCATTGTAATATCAAGAAGATCATTTTTCTCAAATGACTTTTTGATATTAACCTTCTTTATTGAAAGAAGTTGATTGCCTTCAGCTATCAGATAAAACATATTTACAAGCTCATTCAAACTTGTTTTTTCGATCTGGATTTCAGCAGATTCTTCATGTATTTTACTGTACACCTCTTTTGTTGAAAGCATTTTAAGTGATTTCATCTTTGCCTTAATGCCCAAAGACTGAGTAATGTCATCCATGACCTTGGCAACTCCAGTGCCACCTGTAGTGACTATCTTTTTTTCCATCTCGTCTATCTGCGCCTTAACAGTCTGGTATTTTTCTGCCAAAGTAGTCAATTCGACTATTTTTAGCTTCAAGCCCAGTGCTTCTTTCCTTAGTGATTTGTCAGTTAAGAAGGCAGGAATAAGAAGAGCGGACAGTATTACGGCCAAAAAGACAGACATTGAAAATATTCGATCTGAAAATGGCAATTTTTTCATTATAAAAATCATCTTGTCTTTCAGTTGCATGTTTAGGTCAATCCTTAACGGCTTTGATAAGTATGGTAAAATAATTCTTTCCCGTCGCCCCTTGACTTACATCTGTTACTATCACATCAGTGAAAGTCTTTAGCAGTCTGTTTTTCAGAATATCAGTATCGGCTATTGATGAAGCTTCACCTCTTAACTTTATTATGTCCGAATCTAAACTTATCTCGTTTATAATAACACCATCAACTGTCGTCTCTGAAATACTCATCATAACCTTCAGAGGATAAACACTGCTTAAGATTTCTTTTTTTTCCATCAAAGCCTTAAGATGGGATTTCATCTGATGAAGTTCGTCAAAAATTCTCTTTTCACCAGGAAACTGAGAAGCATATATAGTTCTCAGTTCTTCCTTCAGTCCAGACAAGTCTTTTGTTGCAGAAAAAATGTTAAACCAGAAACTAAGGTTTATCATCAAGGCCAGAAAGAGAAAAAGTATTCCTGTTAGCCTGAAAGACTTACGTTTTAACAAACTGTCACTTGACTCTGCAAATGATCCTGTCCTTAGATTAATTGTATTTATCTGAATTTCCTCACGTGCTGCCATTATTTTTAAATCTTCACTCAGCGGTTCAGAATTCAATAATCGTGATGAGAATCCTTCTCTCATATCTGATAGAATCAAGGATAGTTCAATGGAGGTGATTACTGTTGTGTTTACCTTGTTGAGTTCTTCTAAAACAGAACTCAGTATTTCCTTTTTTATAAAGCATACAAGGACTTCATAACTGCCTTCAACTTTGCGCAGAACATATAAATCATATAATAGATCAGCACTTCCACCTACTACTAAACTGTCAAGTTCAAGCGGAATGATTTTTCTGATTTTTTCCCGATCATTAAACGGGAACTTGAGTATCCTGAAGTTCAGGATAGCAACCGGTATGCTGATATAATATTCAGAAACATCATCTCTGGTATGAGGCAAAAAAGAAACCGCATCAGGATAAACCTCCGCTTCTTCCAGCTCCAGTTGTTTGCCTTTAAACACATAGACAGAAAGGAGAAATCTGTTTTTTTTCTCTTCAAAGCCATGAATATCGATTAAGCCAATACGCCGCATCATTTACCCCAAAAAAACTATCTTTCCTTCCAGAACTTTATTATCTGACTGCCTTGCCTTACCTCTACTACAGATTCTATTATTCTTTTGATTTTGTTTTCTTCCGCAAAAGACAATAATCTGAAATGTGTCGATTTGACAGTAATTCTTCCCATTATAGACTGGCCGGCAGGTCCTTCGAACCCTGCAACTTTTACAATATCGGCAATGTGTTCAAAAGGGGTCAGACTGCGATGCAAAATAACCCTTTGAGCCATTTCAGAAGTTATTTTATCACTTAAAGATACAAGTACAGGTATATCCATTGTGTTTATATTCACTAGCTCTGATTCTACCTTGTCAATTCCGAAGACAGTAAGAAAAGGGCTCAATTTTTCATAGTTTTTTTTTTCAAGACCTCTGATGAGCATAAGTTCATCTACAGAAGCCAGGTATGAATTCTTTGCTCCGTCTTCTCCTCCTGTTATCCTGGGCTCATTATCCCTGTCGATCCAGTCAGCAACGTAGTTTGCTATATCCTTGTCCAGCCCAAGATAATCAAGAAGTCTCTCAAGGGACTTAAATGCTTCCTGGTTTACTCTTCCATTTCGCAGCACAATTGAATTAACATTGAATTTTGAGTTTTCGTCTTCAATCCTGATATAAGAGCTGCCCTTAAAATCAGACAGGATATTTATGACTGGAATATCAATATTTGTGATATAGGTAAAGGAATAAGTCCCGGCTTTATCCGATATGGTTTTTACAGCCAGGGATATGGCCGAATTGGCAGTTAGCGATAGTTTCTGGGATTCTTTCCAGTTATTAAGAGCATTTTGGGCCGTATAAACTATGTATGAGAACTCCACCACCAGAGCCGTAAGCAATGCAAGTATTCCAAGGGTAACAACAAGAATCATTCCTTGCTCATTTTTCATGAACACGAACCCCGGTGAGATATTTCTGTACAGATCTCCCGATCAGGGGCCTGGCAACTTCTGTGAAGGAAATTAGCCTTTCGCTTTTGCCGGGCCTAAGGGTTATCGTAATTTTCACTTCATCGGGTATATCGTTGTGAAGTGAACTGTCCCAGGTTTTGACATAGCTGTCACGGTATTTTGCCTCCAGGAGAAAAGAGTTGATATCTTCCATGATCTCAATCCCCTTATCTTCTTTGGCAAGCTGATAAGCAGACATTACAGACTTTGTAAGCATCAGTTGATTATTTTTTTTTTCCAAACTGTATTTGATCCTGGAAACAGAAGGCAATAAGGATGTAAAGGCCGTGAAAACTATTTCAGATGCTTGACGACCAAAATAATCCCTGTCTGTTATCTGAAAAATCGTTTGCTCATCCTTGGCAAAATATGCAGATTCAAGTTCCATTCTGAGGTTCTCCATCAGAGTGCGGACCTCATAAAGTCTTACAGAAGACTCCTCTGCATCCACGATTGCCTTGCGGCTCATGAAAAAGACGCTGTAAAGGGAAAACAAAACGATTGAAAAAACAGCCAGGGACATTAACACCTCTATCAATGTAAAGCCTGATTTCTTCATTTACCCCTGATGATTAAACGGGAAAGAACTGCTTCCTCTTTTTCGGATTTCACCGTTACAACTATCTCCATCATGCCTGGAAACACTGAATCCCTGGTGAAGGTTTCAAAGGAAAATTTCCTATATGGCTCAGGAAATGACCCTTTTGAATCAACAGGATTTACTTCCATGCTTAAAATTTTTTCCCTTGCAAGGTTAGTTGCCAGAGTAACAGTCTCCTGTTTTCGTACTACATCCAGATGATGATTAATTGTGTAGATCAGTGTTACCAGCAAGCCGCCCATTATAGCAAGGCTGATCATTACCTCTATGAGACTGAAACCATTTTCCTGCTCAATCGTTTTGATAAGCTCCATATTGATAACTACCAATTTTGCAACAACTCAGACATATAGGCTTCGGACTCAAGACGCTTTATTCCTAAAAATTCAGTCTTTAGTCCAATTACCTGAGAACTTGTTGATTTTTAAGCTCAAGTTGAGTTATTTTCACCGTTCCGCTCAAAGGATTAAGGAGTACTCTTGTACGTTTTCTTTCTTTTCCAAGGTAGAAAATAGCAGCCTCGGATGGACCGGAATGACCAAAAAAAATCAGAACTTCTCCGCTGGAAACAAGCCCCTTCGACTGCAATTCAATACCGGTAAGATTTTCAAATATCACTGATTTCTCCTTGATGAGATTTCTGTATGTCAGGGTTTTTTCTCTGATATTTATCTTAAGCACAAACGTTTCTTTAGTTGATATGGCATTGTCGCTCAAATACCTCAAGGTAGATGCCAGTCTCTTAGATTCAGATTCAACCTTATTTTCTCCTAAACGCATGAGTGCTGGTAAGGAAAGAGAAACCGACATTGACAGAATGAACAATACAACCAGCAGTTCTAAAAGGGTAAAACCACAATTACATCTCCCAGTTGTTAATGTCCGCATTTTTGCCTTCTCCGCCAGGTTTTCCATCCATGCCGTAACTTATGATATCAAAATCTCCGTTTAGGCCTGGTGAAACATAAAGGTATGGATTACCCCATGGATCCATTGGTATTCTTTTTTGCTCCAAATATCCTCCCTCTCTATATTTCTGTGGAATCCTGCCAAAAGCCGGTATTTGTATAAGAGATTCCAGACCCTGCTGTGTATCAGGATAAAATCCGTTATCCATTTTAAAGAGTTTCAATGCGGTTTCCAGATTTCTAATCTGTATCTTGGCCTCTGCAATCTTTGCATCGTCTGTTCTGCCGATAATACGAGGCGCCACTATGGAGACCAGAAGACTCAAAATAAAAACCACCACAATAATCTCCAGCAAAGTGAAGCCATTATTTACTGACAAGCAAGACCTTCTGTGATGAACGCTGCTTTGATTAAAGACCATGCCTTTTAAATACATTTTCCCCCTCCCAAGCTTGATGGCTTTAAATAAAGCCTCGTGACTTTGCTTTTTCCATGTTATCTAATCAACTGATTCAGTTCAAACATGGGTAAGAGTGTCGCAATAACAATAAAACCAACGACAAAACCCATGATGATTATCAGTAACGGTTCAAATATTGAGATAAGACTCTCGACATTTCTTTTAAATTCTTCCTCATAAGCCTCTGCTGCCCTGCCCAGGGTCATATCAAGCTTTCCTGTTTTCTCCCCTGTAGCAATCAACTGAATGAAAGTCGGAGGAAACATCTGAAGAGCAGAAGATATATTCTGGCCTTCGGCGATCCTAACTTCCGCATTTAAAACAGCCGTTTCGAGTTCTTTGTTGCCTATCGACTTTGCGGCTAGTCTAAGCGAGGCAATCATGGGCAATCCACCATTAATCAGAAGAGACAGTGTTCTTGCAAATCTAGCATAATACAAAGCCTGGATGATGTTACCCGGTAACTTTAAAATCATACGATCTGCAAATCTTCGGTGTTTGATGACAAATTTTCTGCAAAGCAAGGTTGCTGCCGCACAGATGATTAACATTGCCCACCAGAACTCGGTAAATATGTGACTGATCAAGACAAGGACTTCAGTCAGAAAGGGCAATGTGCTTTGAGTGTCAGTAAACATTTTGAGTATCTTGGGTATGACAAAGGTAAAAAGAAAAGACATTATGACAAAACTGACCCCCACCATGAAAACAGGATAGACAAGGGCTGAACGCACCCTGGCTCTTATGGCAGCATAATTTTCGAGATATTGGGCAAGTCTGTGCAGGACATCATCCAAATTCCCGCTTTGCTCTCCTGCATGGACCATGTTTGTAAAGTATTCGGGAAAATAGTTATGAAAATCCTCCATTGCCCTTGAAAGGCTTGCTCCGCCTGCTACTCTTTCCTTTAGAGTCACTATCATATTGCCATAGCCAAGCCTTTTTTCAGAGGCAAGGGTTTGCAAGGCGTCTAAGAGAGGCACACCTGAAGACAGGAGAATGGAAAGCTGGCGGGTAAAATCTGGAAGAAAGGCTTCATCAGTTTTCCATAATCTCCTTTTTTTGTACGAAATACTGGCCTGGATGATTTCCGCAGGGAAAACTCCCAGCGCCCTTATTGCAAATGTAGCGTCATTAAGGCCTGAAGCCTCCAGGCTGCCTTTTATTTGAGAGCCATCAGCTTTATAACCAACGTAATTAAATATCGGCATGATCTTTATGTATTACACGTAAGACTTCCTGTAAAGTGGTCTGCCCTTCTCTAACCTTCATCAATCCATCCCTGTAAAGAGTCTTCATGCCCCGGGAAACCGCATAATTTCTTATTGCCTGAGAATCAGTCCTGGTGACAATCATCTTCCTGACCTCTGAATCTACAGACAGAAGCTCAAAAAGTGCTGTTCTTCCGAAATATCCGGTTTGCTTGCATTTTATGCACCCTTTTCCGCGGGTTAGCTTTGATGGAAGAGATTTACTTTGCTCCGCAGAAAAATAGAGTGTATCCAATTCAGTAAAATCGAGTTCTTCCTTGCAGTAAGGACATATGTTTCTCACCAGCCTCTGAGCAAGGACAGCCACAAGCGACGAGGCCACAAGAAACGGCTCTATTTCCATATCCAGAATTCTTGTGATTGCAGATGCTGCATCATTGGTGTGAAGTGTGCTCAAAACAAGATGACCTGTTAAAGAAGCCTGAATGGTAATGGCAGCTGTTTCTACATCTCTGATCTCTCCGACCATTATTACATCAGGATCCTGCCTTAGAATAGACCTCAGGCCGGAAGCAAATGAAAGACCAATTTTAGGATTCACCTGTATCTGCCCTATTCCTTTAAGCTGATACTCCACAGGATCCTCAACAGTTATAATGTTCTTGTCCTCAGAGTGTATGCTGTTTAGAGCTGCATAAAGAGTAGTACTCTTTCCGCTTCCGGTAGGCCCGGTAACAAGGATGATTCCATTAGTTCTGCAGAGAAAGTCAGAGAAGAGTTTTTCATTATAACTATCGAGCCCTAAACTGTTTAGCCCCAAAAGACCCTTTTTCCTGTCAAGAAGTCTTAAGACTGCCCTTTCGCCATAAGTAGTAGGAATTATTGAAACCCTGATATCGACATCGCTGCCTCCTATAAGAAGCCTGATACGCCCATCCTGAGGCAATCTTTTTTCCGCTATATCAAGGTTTGCAACAATTTTTATCCGGCTGAGCAGTGCATCCTGAATAATTTTTGGGGGAGACAGCACTCTGTGAAGAACACCGTCAACGCGAAACCTTACTTCTATTTCCTTTTCATAAGGTTCTATATGAATATCGCTTGCCTTTTCTTTAACTGCCTGTTGCAGCAAGGAATTCAGGAGTCTTATTATGGGCGCCTCTTCAGTGAGCTCAAGAAGATCCTTAGGCTTCTCAAATTCACTGGCGACTGAAGACAGGTCCTCACCGGTTATATCACTCATCACCTCTTCGGCAGTAGATAACTGTCCATAAGCCCTGTTGATTGCATCAATTATGGCACCTGATGCCATTGTCATGGGTTTTGGCCTAAGTCCGTAATGCTTGGCAAGATCAATCAAAGCAAGCATTCCCTGCTCGTCTGCCACTGCTGCTAAAAGTTCTCCTGCTTCCCTTTTAATGGGCATAACCAGATTACCCTTTGCAAAGGAAAAAGGAATTTCTTTTATCAACATCATATCCACATCTATTATTTCTTTGGTCATAGTCATCTGATGCTTTTAAGTCATTTGAACAATGGAAATTGATTGCGGCAAGAAAACTTGCTGGAATTCTAAATTTTTAAGAAAGTTCTGCTTGAAGTCTGAAATATATTAACCTAAATAACTTGTTAAGGTAAAGATTTATTGATTCAAACGCACCATTAACTCCTGTCGTCGTCAGCGGTGGTCGGGTTTGTTTGGACAACTGAAAGCAGATTATAAGTGATAAGCTGCTCAGCCTCATGCTGCTATCTGCATTTGAGGTAATGTGTTCCAGTAAACATCATCGGGCGACCTTCGGTCAAGACTCTGATGCCGCCGCCTGTTGTAGAACTCAAAATACTCTCTGATCCCATTTCTGGCCTCGGCAATCGAACCATAGGCCTTCAGATACACATCCTGATACTTTACGCTCCACCAGAGCCGTTCTATAAACACATTGTCCATCCAGCGGCCCTTGCCGTCCATGCTGACGCTGATACCGTGATCTTGAAGAATTCCAACGAAGTCATCCGATGTGAACTGACTGCCCTGATCCATATTGAAGATTTCCGGTCTCCCGTATTTGTGAAGGGCTTCCTGCAGTGCTTCCACACAGAAGGAAGCATCCAGGGTGTTCGACAGCCTCCATGCCAGAACCTTTCGACTGGCCCAGTCCATGATCGCCACAAGGTAGCAGAAGCCCCTCGCCATCGGCAGATACGTTATGTCTGCCGCCCAAACATGATTTGCCCTCGTGATCTCCAGCCCCCGCAGCAGATACGGGTAGACCTTGTGGGTAAGATGAGGCTTTGATGTCTTTGGTTTTCTGTACATAGCTGCTACGCCCATCTCCTTCATCAGGGTGCTGACATGCTGGCGGCCTACTTTGTGGCCCCTGTCCTGAAGCTGGTCTCGAATGCTCCTGCTTCCCATATACGGATACTTCATATGAAGCTCGTCTATAAGCCGCATCAATTCAAGATCACGGTCACTGACGGGCACTGCCTCATAATACAGGCTTGACCGGGAAAGCTCAAGGATCTCGCTCTGCCGGGTTAAAGGTAATGGGTGAGCCCGG
>JBBIWB010000021.1:0-46104 GCA_037439445.1 Desulfobacteraceae bacterium
CAATGACGAAGGATGCAGCGCAACGCAGCATCCGGCCTTTTTACAAAGCCGTCAAGCATTGAAAACAATATTTTGGAAAAAAGTCAAGATAATTACACTGATGCATAAAGTGATTTTGTTACAATTAAAAAAAAACAGATCGAACTATGGGACAACAGATTGAAACTTTTTCAACAAAAAATGGAAAACTGTGCTAAAATACTCTTAAGGTTTATGGTGGAAATCTCTGCGGATACTGAAGAATATCAGAGAAAGAGTGGCATCGGAACAAATTCATGGCGGTGAAGTGCAACACGATACATAATGAAAGGAGGAAGCATCATGACTGACAGCAGTGAGTGCCCGGTAACGGGCGGATCAAGCAGACAAAAAACTGGCAAAGGCACGTCAAACCGTGATTGGTGGCCGAAACAGTTGAACCTCAAGATACTTCATCAGCATTCACTAATGAGCAATCCCATGGGTCCAGAGTTCAACTACGCTGAAGAATTCAAGAAACTTGATCTGGAAGCCCTGAAAAAGGACCTCTATGCCCTGATGACAGATTCCCAGGACTGGTGGCCGGCTGACTACGGTCACTATGGGGGGCTCTTCATCAGGATGGCGTGGCACAGTGCAGGCACCTACCGAATGGGTGATGGCCGAGGAGGAGCTGGCTCAGGTTCCCAGCGCCTGGCGCCCCTGAACAGTTGGCCTGACAACGTGAATCTTGACAAGGCGCGCCGTCTGCTCTGGCCGATCAAGCAGAAATACGGCAGGAAAATCTCATGGGCTGATCTCATGATCCTTGCAGGTAACTGCGCGCTGGAGTCAATGGGATTCAAGACGTTCGGCTTCGGTGGGGGACGTGTGGACATCTGGGAGCCAGAGGAGGACATCTACTGGGGCAGCGAGGACGAGTGGCTTGGCGACAACCGCTACTCAGGGGACAGGGACCTCGAAAACCCGCTTGCTGCCGTGCAGATGGGTCTGATCTACGTCAATCCCGAAGGGCCGAACGGAAACCCGGATCCTGTTGCCTCTGGCCGCGATGTCCGCGAAACATTTGCACGCATGGGCATGGATGACGAAGAAACCGTTGCACTCGTTGCAGGTGGTCACACCTTCGGCAAATGTCATGGTGCAGCTCCTGCATCCCATGTTGGACCAGAGCCTGAAGGTGCTCCCATTGAAGAACAGGGCCTCGGCTGGAAGAGCAGCTTCGGCAGCGGCAAGGGGGCAGATACGATCAGCAGCGGCTTAGAAGGAGCATGGAAGCCGAATCCGACTAAATGGGATATTGCCTATCTCAGGATACTTTTCAAATACGACTGGGAACTGGTCAAGAGTCCGGCAGGTGCGAACCAGTGGTTGGCCAAGGACGTAGCCGAACAGGACATGGTGGTTGATGCACATGATCCGTCAAAGAAGCACAGGCCAATGATGACGACAGCGGACCTCTCGCTTCGCTTCGATCCGATCTATGAGCCTATTGCACGCAACTATCTGAAGAACCCTCAGAAATTTGCGGATGCTTTTGCAAGGGCCTGGTTCAAGCTGACTCACCGCGACATGGGTCCCCGATCGCGATACCTGGGTCAGGAGATTCCTGCAGAGGAGTTGATCTGGCAGGATCCGGTTCCGGCGGTAGATCATGAGCTTATCGGTGCAAAGGACATAGTATATCTCAAGGGCAGGATATTAGCTTCCGGCCTGTCTGTCTCTCAATTGGTTTCCACAGCCTGGGCGTCTGCGTCCACGTTTCGCGGTTCAGACAAGCGCGGCGGGGCTAACGGGGCGCGTATTCGTCTTGCACCGCAGAAAGACTGGGAAGTCAACCAGCCTGTTCAGCTCAAGACGGTTCTGCTGACTCTTGAGGGAATCCAAAAGGCATTCAACAGCGAGCAATCTGGTGGGAAAAGGGTTTCACTGGCAGATTTGATTGTCATGGGCGGATGCGCTGGTGTTGAGCAGGCTGCCAGGAATGCCGGTTACGATGTGAGCGTTCCATTCACACCAGGGCGTACGGATGCCTCTCAGGATCAAACTGACGCTAAGTCATTTGAAGTACTTGAACCGAAAGCAGACGGGTTCCGTAACTACCTCAAAGCCAAATACGCTGTATCGGCAGAGGAATTGCTGGTAGATCGGGCTCAACTGCTGACCTTGACTGCTCCTGAGATGACGGTTCTGATTGGAGGTATGCGCGTCCTGAATGCAAACTACGGCCAGTCAAAACAAGGTGTTTTCACAAACCGGCCTGAGATGCTTACCAATGACTTCTTCGTGAACCTGCTCGACATGGGCACAGTCTGGCAGGCTACCCTGGAAGACAAAGACGTATTCGAAGGTCGTGATCGTGCAAGCGGAGAACTGAAGTGGACCGCCACCCGTGTTGATCTTATCTTCGGTTCGCATTCACAGCTCCGGGCACTGGCTGAAGTCTACGCTTGCAAGGATTCCCAGGAAAAATTTCTGTCGGATTTTGTATCGGCGTGGAACAAGGTACTGAACCTTGACCGTTTTGACTTAGTCTGATATTGGCATGAAAGCCTCAGATGGTGCTATGACTCATTCATTCTGCAATATTGTAAAATCTGGCCAATGGATAGAAGGAAAATTTTCTCCCCAGTCTGAATCTCATTCTATCCGGAATGCTCTTTATTCGGTTAAACAACCGCTTGTCATTGTTGACTTTAATGGTCTGCCGGCAGCAGCAATTGGTGGTTCCATTATCTGTGATCTGTCCTCCGGGGAAAAAGAGAAAGGGCATTTCTGTCTGGAATCCATACCTGGAAACAGGAAGAGGGTTCTTGCCTATGCTCCCGGGCTTTGTCCTGAAAATCTGGGAGATGCAGGGTTCAGGATTAAACATGGGCTAAGTTATGCTTATGTTGCAGGGGCCATGGCAAATGCAATTACATCTGTGGAGATGGTGAAATCAATGGCAAAGGCCGGCATGATGGGGGTTTTCGGGGCAGCAGGGCTTAACTTGAAAGAAGTTGAAAAATCCATTCTTGAAATTCAGCAGCAATTAAAAAATCTTTCGTACGGATTCAATCTTATTCACAGCCCTGGTGATCCTGAACTCGAATCAGCTCTGGTAACTCTTTATCTTAATTACGGGGTGAGAAGAGTATGTGCTTCAGCCTACCTGAACCTGACTCAGGCTATTGTTCGCTATCGTGTGACAGGGATTCATGAGGACAGCAGGGGCAGGATAATCTGTCCGAACATGGTAATGGCAAAAGTTTCGCGTGAAGAAGTAGCAAGGAAGTTTCTCTCCCCGCCTCCTGAGAAAATTCTGATGCGGCTGGTTGAGGCTAAAACGATAACCCCTCAGCAGGCAGAGCTTGCCCGTCATATTCCGATGGCAGACTGTCTTACAGCAGAAGCAGATTCAGGAGGTCATACGGACAACAGGCCTGCACTTTCTCTTCTTCCTACTATGATGGCATTAAGAGATGAGATGGCAAATACCCACCGCTATGAACACAGGGTTCATGTAGGGCTTGGCGGAGGAATAGGAACTCCTCATGCAGCAGCGGCAGCTTATGCAATGGGTGCAGCCTATGTTTTGACTGGATCAGTGAATCAGGCCTGTGTTGAAGCAGGAACCTCGGATTCCGTTCGAAGACTTCTTTCAGAGGCTGCTCAGGCTGATGTTGCAATGGCACCTTCTGCAGACATGTTTGAAATGGGTGTGAAGGTACAGGTGCTGAAGCGTGGTACCATGTTTGCCCAGCGTGCTTCTAAACTCCATGAGCTTTTCATGGTTCACAAAAGCCTGGAAGAGATTCCTGAAAAACAAAGACTTATTCTTGAACGGGATTATTTCAGATGCAGTCTTGAAGAAGAATGGGAAAATACGAAGGCGTTTTTTTCAGTAAGGGATCCTCTTCAGATCGACAGGGCTGAAGGGGATCCAAGATATAAAATGGCGCTGGTTTTTAGGTCTTATCTTGGGAAGTCATCAAGATGGGCTACAACAGGCGACCAGTCAAGAAAAATGGACTATCAGATCTGGTGCGGGCCTTCAATGGGTGCATTTAACGCATGGGTACGCGGATCTTTTCTGGAAAAACCTGAAAACAGGGATACAGTAACAATTGCCATGAATTTTCTTTTTGGGACATGCATACTGACGCGCGCCAACTGGATAAGATGCCAAGGAGTTGTACTTCCTCAGAATACCGATTCATATTCGCCTCTGCCTCTTGATGAAATTGTAAAATATTTGCAATAGATACTGTTATAAAATTTAAAAATATGCTATTTTAAACAGTTATCAATCAAGGGTTTTACCTTAGAAAATATTTCCCTTTTGATAAATTTTTTTTTCGAGATCAATGATGCATGAACCAGAAGAAAAAACTGACCAGTCAGATTGTAAAAACCTGCCTCACTCAATTGCCATCATAGGCATTGGATGCATATTTCCAAAATCCTCAGACTCAAAAGAGTTCTGGCGGCTTCTTGTAAATGGGCATGATGCTATAACGGACATTCCCCAGACCCACTGGTCTGCTGACGATTTTTACGATCCTGATCCAAAGGCGCCAGACCGTGTATATTGCAAGAGGGGCGCTTTTATTTCACCCGTTGATTTTGATCCATCCGAATTCGGGATACCGCCTTCGATACTCGAGGCTACGGACAGCTCTCAGCTCCTTGGTCTTGTTACTGCTAAAATGGCATTAATGGATGCAGGTTATGGAAACGGAAAGCCTTTTGACCGGAACCGTGCAAGTGTAATATTAGGGGTAACAGGAACGCAGGAGCTGGTAATTCCTCTTGGAGCACGTCTCGGGCATCCTTTATGGAAAAAAGCCATCCTTGATTCGGGAATATCTCCTGATAAAGCAATTGAAGTCATGGACAGGATATCAGGTGGTTATGTACAATGGCAGGAAAATTCCTTCCCCGGTCTTCTTGGGAATGTTGTTGCAGGAAGAATAAGTAACCGGCTTGATCTTGGCGGAACAAACTGTGTTGTGGATGCTGCATGTGCCAGCTCTCTTTCAGCCGTTTACCTTGCCATGATGGAGTTGATGACTTTGCGCTCGGATATGGTCATTACAGGTGGAGTCGATGCCTTAAACGATATTTTCATGCACATGTGCTTTTCTAAGACCCAGATTCTGTCTCCTACAGGGGATGTGAGGCCATTTTCAAAACATGCAGACGGAACCCTTCTTGGTGAAGGAATCGGGATGGTTGTTTTAAAGCGTCTGATTGACGCCCAAAGAGACAATGACAGGATATATGCAGTCATAAAGGGCATGGGAACATCCAGTGATGCCAGATCCCAAAGCATTTATGCCCCGAGGGCAGAAGGTCAGGCAAGGGCTTTACGCTCGGCCTATCAGCATGCAGGGATAAATCCAAACTCTGTTGAACTGATAGAGGCTCATGGAACAGGTACACGTGTCGGAGATGCAGTTGAATTCAGTGCCCTGCAGCAGGTTTTCACAGAGTCTTTGCCGGCAGATACCAATACATTAAACGCCTGTGCCATCGGATCTGTCAAATCCATGATAGGTCATACCAAGGCTGCCGCAGGTTCAGCAGGGCTCATTAAAATAGCGCTGTCTTTGTACCATAAGGTTATTCCCCCAACACTGAAAGCAGAAGAGCCTGATCCAGGCTTGAACATCAAAGAAAGTTCCTTTTATCTCAATCAAACAGCCAGACCCTGGGTTTCTTCAAAGCTTGGTCCAAGAAGAGCAGGAGTCAGCGCTTTTGGTTTTGGCGGCAGCAATTATCATGCTGTTCTGGAAGAATACGGGGGGCAAAAGCCTGAAGTCTCCTGGAACAGGGCTGTAGAGATATTTTCCATTTCTGCTGAGTCTATGGAAGAGCTTAAAAAAAGGCTTTCCATACTTACGGATGTGTCTGGCAAAGAAATCTCTGATAAAGAAATATCGATTCATGCAGAAGAATCTAGGAAGATGTTTGATGCCAGGAATACTTACAGGCTTTTATTTGTGCTCAGGAATATTTCATCTGAAAAATCTATGGCCTGTGAACTTGAAGATTTATGTTCAAAAGCATCTGCCTTCCTGGATAGTAAAAAAGATTCAGGTTTCTGGAACAATTCCGGTATTTTTTTTGGAAATTCAAGGACAGAAGGCAAGACTGCATTCCTGTTTCCAGGCCAGGGCAGCCAGTACATAGGAATGGGGCAGGAATTGGCCTGCATGTTTCCCCAGGCCCTTGATGCCATTGAGGCAGGAAATGAGGCTTATGAATATTTTTTTGACCTGTTTCAACACTCAGAAGGGGCAATAAGATTAAGTGACAGTATTTTTCCAATAGCATCTGAAGATTCAGAAGAAAGAAGAATACAGAAAGATATTCTTCAATCCACGGGGATTGCTCAGCCGGCCATCGGCTCACTAAGCCTTGGAATGATGAAGATACTCGAATACTTCGGGATAACCCCTGATGCTGCCTGCGGACACAGTTTCGGTGAGCTTACGGCTCTTGCGGCAGCCGGCTCTTTTTCCAGCCAGGATTTCCTGAGACTTTCGGCAGCCCGTGGATATTTTATGGAAAAGGCTGGAAAAGAGAAAACACCCGGGCTTATGATAGCTGTCAAGGCAAATATTGAAGATATCGACTCCATGATAAAGATTGAGTCATGCCCCGTTGTTATTGCTAATTTTAACAGTCCTTTCCAGACAGTACTTTCAGGCTCACTTGATGCAATTTCAAAGGCAGAGGCCTTGTGTAGGCAGAGAGGTTTTTCATCTGTCCGTCTTCCTGTTGCAGCGGCCTTCCACAGCCCTCTTGTCGAAGGAGCATCTGAGCCTTTTGAATCGTTCCTGGAAACAGTTGAGTTTAAGGCCCCAGGGATTCCCGTCATATCCAATGTTACTGGAAAGCCTTACCCTGATGATCCCAGGGCCATGAAGCAATTGCTTGGAAAGCAGATGACCCATCCTGTTCAGTTTATTTCTGCAATTGACAATCTTTATGAAATGGGAGTTCGCTCTTTCATTGAAGTTGGTCCAAGAGCAGTTCTCACAGGGCTTACACGATCCATCCTGAAGAGTCGCAAGGCACTTACAGCAGCCATGGATTCTTCACTGGGAAAGGAATCAGGGCTTGCAGATCTGGCAAAAGTCCTCTGCCTGCTTGGAGCATCAGGATTTCCGGTTCTTCTTGAGCGATGGGAAGAAAAAGGTTTTCTTTTGCCTGTAAGGAAACCCCTGATGAAGATTCCGGTGTCAGGTGCAAACTACCGGAATCCCAGAAAAGAAACACCTGCTGATTGCCCTGAAAAGTCAACCGGAGGGCTTATCCCTCAAAAATCGCCTGTTTTAAACAGTACAAATATAAACACCCAGAGTGAAAATACTGTGCAAAGTTCCATGATTCAAGAGTTGAAAAAAACTCATGGCTGCAACCAAGACAAAGAAATGATCCAAGATACAGACATGCCCTATACAAAACAAGATAAGGATTTCATTGCCGGAGCGTTAAGAACTGTTCAGGAAGGTCTCAAATCCATGCAGGCGCTCCAGTTTCAGACTACGGAAGCTCATAAGCTGTTTCTGCAAACCCAGATGGAAGCAGGAAAAACCCTTCAGAAGATGATGGAAAGCACCAGACATCTTGCAGAATCTTCCCTCGGATTTAACCTGCCTGAGCAGCAATTCAGGAGCCTGGAAAACTCGTTGGCAGCGGGACAGGAAGAAAGTTTTCAGGGACCAAAAAACTGTGATCATTTCCCTGAAATCGGAGCCATGGAATCAGCAGAAGTTTTAACGGAGCAGTGGGAAAATAAAGACAAAAAAGAAACCTTATTTCATGCCGCAGAGGCTATGTGTCAGCAGACAGGAGCCATGACTCAGGAGGTGTATTGCCAGGTCCCTGAAGCTGGAATCGAAGGCAGCCTGCTTGAAGCAGTCAGCCATCTTACAGGCTATCCCGCCGACATGCTTTCTCTTGACATGGACATAGAGGCTGATCTTGGAATTGATTCTATCAAGAGAGTTGAAATACTGGCAGCTCTTGAAGAAAAAATTCCGGGGCTTCCATCCATTCCACCTGATGTTCTTGGAGGGCTTAAGACTTTAGGTCATATTGTCTCATATCTTGGGGATGGTGCCTGCCTGATGCCTGAAATACCTTCAGAAAATGTTTCCATGCCTGTTTCTGTTAAAGGAAGCTCCGGGGCATATGATATAAAATCATGTCTCATAGAAACGGTTAGTCATCTCACAGGCTATCCTGCCGACATGCTTTCTCTTGACATGGACATAGAGGCTGATCTTGGAATTGATTCCATCAAGAGAGTTGAAATACTTGCAGCTCTTGAAGAAAGGATTCCAGGCATTCCTTCGATTCCTCCTGATACTCTGGGAACACTGAAAACCCTCGCTCACATAGTTGCTTTCCTTGAAAATCCTGAAGAGAAAAAGAAAGAAATCAGAACAACAGAAGAGCGTAATGCTTCCTGTGTTTCAAGCAAAAATCCATGTGACTCTTCTAAGAAGCTGCTAAATGATGTTAAGGCTTCTTTTCCAACAGATTTATTGTATCCTGAAAGGCGGATTCTTTCTTATGTGACAGAGACTCTTTCATACAATGAACCGCATTTTCACTTTCCGGAGCGCCCCATCATAATAACTGATGACAGCAATCCATTGTCAGTGAAGCTTGCAGATGCACTAAGATCACTTGGTGTTGAAGTGATTCCAGCGCCTATAGACGATATAATATCTGATACTTTTTCAGCAAGGTCTTATGGATTGATTCTTGTTCCCCCTGCTGCATCAAGCACAACGGCCAGCCAGTTCGAAAAAGATTTGCTGTTTCTCCAGAAAGCCTTTGAAGCTGCCAGAAAATTCGGAAAAGAATGGCAGGCAACAAAAGACAAAGGTGCCATCTTTGCATCCTTAACGAATCTGGACGGGGCTTTCGGGCTTATGGGCAAGGGGATGGAAAGGCCTGTTTTAGGAGCACTTGCAGGTCTGGTGAAAACTGCCTTCATAGAATGGAATGATGTAACTTGCAGGGCGATTGATCTTTCTTCTGATTGGCAAGATGAGAATCTCAAGGAAGATGATCGCCTGCTCAAGTTGATAATCTCTTCATTATGGACTGAAGAAGCTGGCCTTGAAATCGGGCTTGCTCCAGAGCTGCCGGAAAATGCCTGTTACAGGCTCAGTCTTAATGCTTCTTCTTTTCCTGAAGGGAATATCAACCTGTCTGAAGGAGATGTTGTTGTTGTTACAGGAGGTGCAAGAGGTGTTACAGCGCAGGCCGCCATTGCCCTTGCACAATCATGCCGTCCAGTTGTGATTCTTGTGGGGCGATCTGCTGCACCTTTTCCTGAACCCTATTGGTTGTCTCAGACTCATGAATCTTCCAAGATCAAGCAGGCCATTCTGAAGAATGTGTTTGCAGACAAGAAGACGTCTCCGAAGGAACTGGAAGCAGAGTACTTCAGATATATGGCAAACCGTGAGATTACAGAAACCATTAAAGCCATAAAATCTGCTGGGGCAAAGGTTGAATATCATTCAGCAGATATAAGAAAATACAGGGAGTTTTCAGAAGTTCTGGAAAAAGTCAGAAAAACCCATGGCCCTGTCAGGGCAATAATTCACGGTGCAGGTGTGCTGAAGGACCGTCTTATACTTGATAAGTCACTGGAGCAGTTTGAAGCAGTTTTTGATACCAAGGTCAAAGGATTAAACACTCTTCTGAAGGCGACCAGCAAGGATCCCCTCAATTATATAGTCCTGTTTTCATCCATAACGGCCAGAATCGGCAATAGAGGCCAGGCTGATTATGCCATGGCAAATGAAGCGCTTAACAAAATAGCGCAAAGAGAGGCATTGAACAGAAGAAATTGCCGTGTCATATCCATAAACTGGGGTCCATGGGATGGTGGCATGGTTACAGGCTCACTCAAAAAAGAGTTTGAGCAGAATGATATCAGGCTCATTCCTGTAAATGCAGGGGCTAACAGCATGCTTTGTGAGATGAGGGGTGGAGGATGGGGCGCTAGCACCCAGGTCGAGGTTGTTATAGGTGATATCCTGAAGCAGCCTTATCATGAAAAATCGCCTTTGGCTTATCATCAAGAATCAGCTTTTACAGAACACCTTTCTCTCAGCATTAAACGGGAAATTGATATAGACAGGTATCCTGTTCTTAATTCACATCTTCTTGACGGCAAGCCTGTAGTTCCCTTTGCCCTGATAACCGAGTGGCTTGGACACGGGGCACTTCATGAAAATCCCGGGCTCCAGCTTCAGGGGCTTGATGATATAAGGATTCTCAAAGGGATAAGGCTTGATGACGGAAAAAAAACGATACGGCTGATGGCCGGAAAGACCAGAAAAAACGGCCATCATTTTGAGATGGATATTGAGATAAGGGACGGGGTAAGAAACGGCAAAGAGATTATTCACTCAAGGGCGAAAGCAATATTATCTGAGGAAATATCGAAGCCGCCAGCATTTGATATTTCAGCTCACATGGATCAGGCCAATGCATATAACCGCTCTGTAGAAGATGTTTATGACAAAATCCTCTTTCACGGCAATGCACTCAAGGGACTTCTTCGCATCCTGACGCTTTCACCAAAGTCAGTGGTTGCATCGCTTGCATCTGCTCCGCCTCCTGAAGAGTGGACAAAGGAACCGTTCAGAAGTCGCTGGATAGGTGATCCCCTGGTGCTGGATGCTGCATTTCAGATGGCAATCGTATGGTCATACGAACAAAAAGGAGTTGTCTCACTGCCAAGTTTTGGGGCAAGTTACCGCCAGTACTGCCGCCAGTTTCCATCAGAAGGAGTTGTCGCAGTATTTGAGATACTTAAATCCAGCCAGCACAAGATTCTTGGCGACTTCACATTCCTCGATTCAGGAAATAATGTCATTGCCCGGTTAACAGGTTATGAAGCTGTAATGAATGCTTCTCTTGCAAAAGCCTTCAAAAACCGGTGAAACAGGCTGAGATTATTTCGACCCGCTCAGTGACAGGTTCTCTCGACCGGCAGAGCGCTGCTCGCCCCTGACCAGAGCTTCACCATGCTTCACTATAAAAGCCCCTTGTCTATTTCATCATGGAGAATTTGTTTCTGTATTGTTTTGGGGACATTCCAGTGTGTTTTATGAAGAGGCGCCTGAATGAATTGATGTCTTCATGGTTTTGATAACATAAAATTGACCACCCTGTGCAGTTCAGTTCCTGGTAAAATGGAAAGGAGATAACAACCATTGGTCTCGGTTTCGTCCCTTCTAATTGCCGGAGGCCCTGCAATGGCGTCAAGACTCATTGCAGGGCTTGCTGCAGTCGACATCATAAGGCAGCTTTATCTTTATCACATGGCTGTTGAGCCTTGTCCGGGCTTTGCCGAAAAAATCTATCATGATATGAGCACAAAAGTAATCGCCCTCATACAGGAGCCATGTCAAAAAGGATTTAAAGGGCACATACAAAAAGGTATCGACTGGTTCAGGTTAAAGAAAATCCTGAGAGAAGCCATGCATGAATTCAAAAAAACAGGAGAAAAATCAGTCGAAGGCAAAGACTTCAGGACAATTTTTGTTTCAGGCGATGCAATGATAAAAGGCAATGATGTAGCTAATTGCGGTATTTTCAGGCATCTTGCGGACAGAGGAATCCGTGTTGTTGCGGAGCCAGTTTGTGATTTTCTGGCATTTATGGCAAGGATCCACCACCATCTTATTTTCGGCCGTGGTATTTCAATAAGGCAACAAAAGATGTACCTGACAGTCATGACAGCAATAAGATCAAGTCTTTACAGGGCTGCCCGAAAAGCTCATCCCTGGCTTCCCATGCCTGACATGGAATCTGTTTTAAGGCGCTCTTCTGCTTTAATTGACCCAAAGACAGTGGGCGGGGCCGGTTATGCGCCAGGCAGTGTTCTTCACTACTGGGAAAAAGAAGGTTATGACGGAGTTCTTATGGCAAGCTGCTGGGGTTGCGACAACAGCCTCATAGAGGAGAGCCTCCTGAGGCATCAGCGCAGCATACCTTTCTTCTTTTTCTATGATGACGGTACGCCTCTTGATGTAAGAAAAGTCAACAGCTTTGCCTACAGATTATTCAGGCAGTGACAGAAAGGTGCAAAGCGAATCCCTGCGGGGGGAGGGGGAACAGAGGACTCCTGACATTGGTAAAGAACGCTGTCTTGGGGTTACAGGCTTTACTTTCTGGCTTATCATGATGCCCGGTCAAGCTCCTTCCGGACAGCCATTCCCAGTTTCTCTATTCCATAGGGCTTTTTCACGTAAGTTCCTGCACCTAAAGTCTGGGCTGCTTTTACGCGATCCGATTCTGAAAAGCCGCTCACAATAACTGCTTTCTGTCGAGGGCGGATCTCAAGGACTTTCAGGTAAGTATCAAGTCCATCCATGCCTGGATCCATAATCATGTCCAGAACCATGATATCTGCATCATTATCCTTCAGGTAAACAAGAGCCTCTTCACCACTGGATACGCTTGTAACTCTGTAATTCAATTTCCTTAGCATCTCTTCTGCCATATCACGCTGGCCCTTCACATCATCAACGATTAGAATTGATTCGCCTTTCCCTTTGTATTCGGAAATGGATGCCGAGACATGTTCAGCGGATAAATCTTCTCTTGTCACTGGGAAAAAAAGTGTAAAGGTGCTCCCTATTCCCGCTTCACTATGAACGTTGATGTACCCGTTATGATCCTTTACCGTACCCCAGACCACAGACAGACCTAATCCGGTTCCGCTTCTTCCCATGACCTTCTTTGTATAAAACGGCTCAAAGATGCGTTTCAGATCAGTCTCACTTATTCCTTCACCTGTATCTGAGACGGAAATGACAGCATAGTCTCCCTCTCTGACCCCTTCATATCCCTGAATCGGCTTGTCTATATAACTATTGGCTGTTGTGATGGTCAGTACCCCGCCTTTGGGCATGGCTTCGACCGCATTGGATGCAAGATTGAATACAGATTTGCCGATATGAACTGAAGAACCTATAATGTTCATCAGATCAGGCTGGAGTTCGGTTTTGATATTTACTGAGGGATGAAAGAAAGAGATCTGCTCGAACTCCGGTGACTTCTGACAATCAGATATGATTATATTCAGATTTATCACGTCTCTGACGGAAACCCCCCTTCTGGCGAGCGTAAGAAGGTCCTGGACTATCGCAGCAGCTTTCTGGCCTCCTTCCATGATTTTTTCAATTCTGGATTTGATCGGATCTGATTGATCCATATCACGCATGATCAAATCAGAATAGCCCACCACAACGCCTAGTACATTGTTAAGATCGTGGGCAACCCCACCTGCAAGAAGCCCCAGAGACTCCATCTTCTCGGCGCGCTGCAGGCGCTCCTCAAGTTTTGTCTTTTCCTCAGCCACCTGCTTGCGTTCTGTAATATCGCGAATAAGACCCGTATAGAACTTTTCCTTTCCGGCAGCCCATACTGTCAATGATAGTTCCAGAGGAAATTCTGTTCCATCTTTTTTTAATCCACACAGTTCAATGGTTTTCTTTGTTATTTTTGGCTTGCCACCGGCCTGGATCTCTTCCAGTCCTTTTTGGTGGGCTTTCTGGTAGCGCTCAGGTATTAAAAACGTTAGCGGCAACCCCATAACCTCATCTTTATTATAACCAAACATGGCAACTGCTGCCTGGTTCCAGAAAACAATCTTTCCCGATGATTCACAGGAGATCATGGCATCATTAATAGATTCGGCAAGGGTATAGAATTTGGTTTCAGATTCCATGCGGGAGCGGGTTTTTTCAAGTTCAATAATTTTTTGCTGGTCATTTATCAACTTATCTTCAACCCGTCCAAGAAGTAAGCGGATTAATATAAAGAGCGTTCCCCCCAAAAGAAACGATAAAACCGCTATGACAGCCATGATTGAATAAAAACGAGCTATTTGACTGGTTATATCGCTCATGATGACCATTTTAGCAACTTCATGGCCACTCACGTCTTTAATCTCCAGAAACCGGCAACTGAAAGTGATAGATTCCACCGATGTTTCTATATCTGTAAATTCAGGAAGATGTCTTCCTTTAGACAAGAGCCGGATGAGCGTCTCGTTGTGAATTTTCAGAGTCTGATCAACCACAACGGCATCAGGCAATCTGTCCCATTCAGGAATCCGTCCCCGCATTTTCATTCCATTCTCCCAGCCGGAACGATTAAGAAGTTTTTTATGGATAAAAAGGATAACTTCAATTCCCAGGGTATTTTTCAATTTGGTGATGATATGATTGATTTCTTCACCCAGTTCCACAAAACCGATCAGTTCACCGTCTATGATGACAGGAGTCACCACCCTTAAGGTCAGTGTCCCAAGCGGCCCAAGCTCCAAACCGTAAGCAGTCTTTTTTTTGCTTTCCGATTGTCGTGTCGTAATGCGGTCTATTATGTCTCCATGTTTGGCCGGGTTATGAACCCTAAGGATGTTGATCCGCTGAGCATCACTGAAATAAAGGTGAGTTACGGGATGTTGCGAAGAGATATTTTTGAACAGCGTAGCTGTGTGCAGAAGTAAGGCTTCTCGGTTTTTTGCCTTCAATTCTTTTTGAATAATCCTGTCATTTATTAAAATTTCCAGCATGCCGCTTAACAGATGGGCGTCATTTTCAAGCTGGTAAGCGTAATAAGACTTGGCTGCCTTAAATTGATTCTCGGTTGTTTTGGTTAGATTATTTCGTTCTATCCAGAAAAAAATGATCGAAAAAACTGCCAGCAAAGCAGATAAGCCAAGAATTAAGGGGACAAGAATCTGGTTCTTTAAGGATTTAGTGGCCATTATTCAACCTGTTTATAGAAATGACTTTATTTTTCGAAAGCCATTTTTTATCGGGATAAAAAAATACACATATCTCTTTAATCGGTATGACTTCATAAAATATTGAGATAGTTTTTTTTAAGATTATCATTCAGTACTTTGTTTATTTAATGGTGTAAAGAGTTTTATTTCAGCCCGGATTTTTGCTGACAGCCGCTTTCTGTCATTTCTTCAATGCCTGGCTTTTTACGGGTTCATCAGTCTTGAACTGCAGGGGCTTTTCTGTTATCTTCGGATGAATCATAGTCTGTATGGGATATAAGGCATGAAAATGTTTCAGAGACGATTGAAAATTTGCTGCAATGTTTCTTGTACGGCTTCTGTCGGCATAATACAATTTAAGCCATGATTCACTTAAAGGAATGTTTTTTATGAAACATTTAATTTTTGCAGTAATGATAATTCTTTCTGCCGGGCTTGCTTCAGGGTGCGCCGGAGATAAGGCAAAAGAGCTGATGGATACGGCAATGCTTGAGGAAAAACAGCATAACAAGGAGCATGCCGGCAAGCTGTATCAGGAAATCATACAGAAATATCCGAACAGCCAATATGCAAAAGACGCCAGGAAAAGACTTGACGCCCTGAAAAACTGAGATGTTCCTCTACTCCCCTGGAACCACAGGTTTTTTTTCCAATGGAAGCACTTTTTCCATGGCAGCGTTGCCTCTGGATGAAACGCCCATCTCTGTAAGCTTCCTGCAGACAGGCAGGACTCTCTTTTCATAAGAGCCGACAAGCTGATTAAACCTTGAGACACAACGCTCCAAATCTTTCCCCAGGTGCTGAAAATGGCCTGCCATTATGCAGAGTCTGTCATAGATTTCGCACCCCAGGACGTGAATTTCGCGGGCATTTGCCTCTCCTTCTTCCTGTCTCCAGCCTAAGGCAATGATTTTCAGAAGAGAAATGAGCGTGGCAGGAGTTGAAAGAATAACATTTTTTCCTGCAGCGTATTCGATTAGCTCGGGTGATGATAAGAGGGCAGCACTGAAGAAATTTTCACCCGGAATAAAAAGGACCACAAATTCCGGAGACGGTTTGAACTGCGTCCAGTAGGCTTTTCCCGAAAGCTTCTGAATGTGGGACTGAACCTGGTGGGCATGGGCTTCAAGGAGCCTTCTCCTTTCTGATTCTGTTTCGGCTTCAAGGGATTCGAGATAGGCTGAAAGAGACACCTTGGCATCGATCACGATCCTGCGGTTGCCTGGAAGGGCCACTACCATGTCAGGCCGCAGGATTCCGCTTTCCGAATCAAAGGAATCCTGCTCGACAAAATCGCATCTGGCAGCCATTCCTGATAGCTCTGCTACCCGTTTAAGGGTCATTTCTCCCCATCTGCCGCGAACATGAGGAACCCTCAGCGCTTTTGCGAGGTTTCCGGTTTCCCTGTGCAGCATGGACTGGGTTTGGATCAAGGACCTAAGTTGTTCCGACAATCCTCCATAAGCATTTTGTCTGCTCATCTCCATTTCCTGGACATGACGGTCATAGCGCTCAAGAATTTCCTTAAGGGGATCTACAACAAGGGCTGCTATTTCCGAGCGTTCCTTTACAAGGGATCTGTAGTAGAGAAAATTCACTCTTGCCCTTGATAATAACCATCCTGCAAGAAAACCAAGGAGCAATCCAGCCGCAGCCCCTGTAAATAAAACGATCAGTTCCTGATTATTCATGGAGTTCTTGTGAATGTAGCGCTTTTACCGCCAGTTTTTTCCAGCAGACAGATGCCTGAAATCGTCATTTGTCTGTCATAGGATTTGCACATGTCATAAATTGTAAGGGCTGCAACTGAAACAGCAGTCAGAGCCTCCATCTCCACCCCTGTCTGATCTATTACAGTTACAGAGGCCTCTATCAGTATGGAGTTGTTCCTGGTTTCAGGGGAAAAATCTATCTGTGCATGTTTTATGTTTATGGGATGGCACATGGGAATAAGATCGGATGTGCGTTTGGCGCCCATTATCCCGGCAATTCTGGCAGTTTCAAGAACATTTCCTTTTTTTACTGTCTGGTTCTCGATCATTGCAAGGGTGGATGGCTTCATCGTTATGAGCGCCTGAGCCCTGGCTGTCCTGAGTGTCGGCGGTTTTTCTGAAACATCAACCATCCGCACCCGGCCTTCCTGGTCTATGTGTGTAAAAGAAGACATGGGCTTTTCCCTCAAAGCTGGGCTTATTAGCCGAAAAGAAGTGCATTCCCAGATAGAGACTCATGGCTTTGCGTCTCTTGCGGTTTATCTGACAGAGTATTTTTCCTTTAATTCCTTCCAGTGGGATGATGCCATCAGCCGCTTAAGTCCTTCATTCAATTTGTGCAGAAGCTCTGTATCCTCTTTGCGTACGGCATAAGCAGTTTCATCATCCGGTTGACCGTAACCTCCAAGCACCTTCAGCGGCATTCCGTTTTCTATCAGCTCATCAGCAGAATTTCTGGAAATCGCTGCAACATCTATTTGCCCTTTAAGAATTCCTTCGGCTGCATGCTGAGCAGAATCATATTTAATAATCTTGAAACTTTTCTGCTTATCTTCCAGAAGTTTGTCCTCAATCCATCTAAGCTCTGATGTGCCGCTCTGAACGCCCCACTTTATATCTTTTTCCATTGCATCATCAGGACGTAATGAAGAGTTTTTTTTCCCTACCAGAACCATGACAGTCTTGTAGTAGCTGATGGAAAAATTGACCTGCTTCTTGCGCTGATTGCATATACTCATTGCAGATCCAATCATGTCGATCTGTTTTGAATTGAGTGTCGGGATTATGGTTTCCCACTTCATGGGCTTATGAATAACCTTGAACCCCATTTCTGTTGCAATCCAGTCTATTGCCTTCACATCAAAGCCATCAGGAAGACCTTTCTGATCAATAAATGTAAAAGGTGGATAGTCAGCATCAAAGCCGTTGATATATGTTTTCAATTCGGCGGCGGCCATTCCGCTGAAAGCCATTCCAAACAACATCAGACACAAAAGTCCCTTGACAATAATTCTTTTTTTCATGCAAGTCCTCTTTTTTTTAAGTTTTTTCTTTTGCTTTCAACCTGCGTATAGCAGGTGCCATGATTTCTCCTATGAGTGTTCTGTAATCAATTCCTGCCGCTTCACCAATAATGCACAGATCTGACCAGCCCGGGGTAAGCCCAGGAAGGGGGTTGCACTCTATGAAATTAATTCGGCCTTTCTTGTCGAGTCTTAAATCGACTCTTGCTACGTCCCTGCATCCAAGGGCAATGAATGCATTTCTTGCAACATTCTCCAGATTTTTCTGGAGTGTCCTGTCAATTCTGGCAGGAGCCTGGTAAGATATTGACTCATTGGTGTCCAGCTTGTGCTCAAAAGCATAGACAGGGTATTTCTCGTCTTTGTTATTGAAAATGATTTCCATTGGAGGCAAGACCTTGGGCCTGCTTTCACCTAAGAGCCCTACTGTAAATTCCCTTCCGGAAAGAAATTCTTCTGCAAGAACAGGCTGATGGTATTTTGAAACAAGCTCTGCTGCAAGCTTTCTGAGGCTTTCTTCGTCCTGAACCACGTTGATTCCCATAACCCCTTTTGAACTGCCTTCTGCTATGGGTTTCAGGATTACTGGAAAAGAGATGTCCCTTGGAATCCTTTCCTTGCCTGTCCTCATCACAATAAAATTGGCAGTGGCTATTCCTGCATGGCTCACCATTTTTTTTGCAAGAACCTTGTCAAGGCATATGGAAAGAGTGGCAGGGTCTGAGCCGACGTAAGGAATGTCTAAGAGTTCAAGAATTGCAGGAATCTGCGATTCCCTGTTTCTGCCGTTAATTCCTTCTGCAATGTTAAAAACAAGATCAAGAGGCATCGAACCAATTATGGAAGGAAACTCCGGAGTAGCTTCTATTTCAACCACTTCATGCCCGTGAGATGAGATGGCTGAAGCGATTGAGTCAATCGTCGATCTGCTGTCAAATTCTGCTTCTCTGTCATCATCGTCCGGATGAATGGTTTTTATCCTTTTCAGGTTGAATGCAAGCCCAACTTTAAGAGCCTTTCTCCTTATTCTTGAACGAAGGGAAATCTGGATGCCGTACCTTTCAACAGCGCTTCTTATGACAGCATCAAGGACTGCTTCCATTGAGTTTAGCCCTGAAATTGCAGCAGACGCGTACATCGTGGCGCCTGGCTCAAGACTTGGAAGGGCGTTTGCTTCTATAAAATACAGATTCCCATCTTGTGAAAGCCGGTAATCCAGCCTGGCTAAGTCTCTTATGTCAAGCGCTTTGCAGACAGTCTGGGATAGACTTATCAGGCGTTTTTCAGTCTTTGAAGAAAGGTCGGCCGGCACTTTTACTTCAACTGCATCAGGGAGCTTCTGAAGGTTGTAGTCATAAATGACATGTTTCTTGCCAAAAACGAGAGAAGGGTCAAACATGTATTCACCTGAGGCAAGTATTCCTGAAGTTTTCCTGGATGCTTTTTCCAGAAAGGGGACGACAATATCCTTTCCTTCTATGAATTCCTCGACCATAACTCCTGATGGGTAGCGGATGAGAAGACCTGTCACCTTCTTCAAGAGCATATCTGGTTCTTCAACAATCGAGTCCTGGTCTATACCTTTGGAACTGCTCTCGAAATTCGGTTTTATAATGACAGGATATCTGAGCTCCGGTGGGATCCAGTTATGTATGCTGTCCACAAAAACCCATCCCGGGGTGGGAACTCCTGATGAAGAAACAAGCATCTTTGTAAGGCGCTTATCGGTTGTCAGGGTTGATACATAGGCATCAGAGCCTGTATAAGGAATTCCAAGCTGTTCAAAAAGGCCTGGATAAAAAGCCTCGCGGCTTTTTCCGCCGCGGCCCACTGCCGTGTTGAAGATAAGATCAGGACTTAGTGCTTCAAGCCTTGCAACAAGACGTGATGCAGGCCCTGAAACCTCTACCTGTTCAACATCGTGTCCCAGGGATGAGAGAGCCGCTGCTATGGCAGCAACAGTTTCTGCCCTGTCAAAGGCTGCATCTTCTTCGCTGTCTGTAATCTGTAGATTATACGTATAGGCTATTTTCATCAAATGTCAGCCCGAGGTTTTTTCTCTGGCAACTTCTGAAAAAATTGACGCAGGAAATTCCTTGATCATGCTTGTAAAAATCTCCCTGCTTTTTTCCTTGTTGCCCAGTTTTTCATGAGCCAGTGCAAGGCTGAAAAGGGCGGAGTCCTTCAATGCCTTGTCAGAGGAATCAGCAAGCATTTCGAAGTAGTTAACAGCATTTTTGTAGTCTTTTACCGCTTCGTATGAATATCCCAGACTGCTTAGTATCAGGTTTCTATAATAAGGAGTGTCAAAATGTTCGAGGGCTTTTTTGTACAGGGAAATGGCACGATCAAATTCTTCTGCCCTGAAGCAAATGTTACCAAACTCTATCATTGCAACTTTTCCTGCATTTCTTGAAGGATAATCAGCTAAAATTGCAGCAAACGATTTTTCGACTGCTTGGTATCCTGCAATAAAATCCTTGTCTTTAAGAACTTCAAGGTACTGGCCGAGGCTTTCTGCAAGAAGTGCGGATGCTTTGTTTTCCGCTCTGTGCAAATATCCCTGATACGCTCCGGCAATTATAAGAGCTGCAAAAACTGTGCAGCTCCCTATTGTAATCTGTTTTTTATATGATGTGAGCAATTTGATCAATTTACCGGAAAAAGTCATAAACTCATCTGGTTCTTTAAGAAGCTGTTTTCGTGTGATTTTTTTTACCATTACCTATGTCTCCACAAAATTAGTAAGTCAGGCTCAAGACAGTTTGATAGAAGGTCATTGGCCATTCAGAGCCTTATAGCCTTCAGGCTGAGTAGTCATCAGTCTCTACAAGTCTTCGGATTCTTTCCCAGCCTTCATCAGGAATGCTGGCACCTACGACCTGGCATACTTCGTATCCGCAGGCAGATGCTATTCTGCCGCATTTTTCCAGAGGGTAACCGCTGACAAGTCCAAACAGAAATCCTGATGCCCACAGATCCCCTGCCCCTGTAGTGTCAACTGCACTGCCATCCCCAAAAGCATCCACCTGAAGTGTTTTGCCCTGATTCGCAATATAGCTTCCGCGTCTTCCTACTTTGAGGACAGCTATTTCCGCCCTTGAGGAAAGGCTTTCTATCATTCTGAGTTCATCTTCATGGCCTGTGAAAGCCCTTGCCTCATCTTCATTTGCAATTAAAATATCAACATAATTATCGACAATTGTGTCAAGTATTCTTCTGCTTGCTTCTACAACAGTAAAGCTTGAAAGGTCGAGAGAAATCCTTGCACCTGTTGCTTTGGCAACATCCAGAAATTTAAGGACAAGCATCTCATTGAACAGAAGATAGCCTTCAAGGTGTACCACCGCAGCTCCAAGCAGACATGAATCAGCGATTTCTTCAGGTTTTATCTCGGAAGATGCCCCGAGATAGGTAAGCATGGATCGTTGGGCATCAGGAGTGATTATGGAAAAAACCCTGCCAGTAGCAGATGGCGAATGCAGAAGGTAAGGTTCAACCCCATTGTTAATAAGCCCTGTTTCAAAAAAAGAACCCATGGAACACCCACCGCGTTTTCCTATAAAACGCGAAGCACCTCCAAGCCTTGCTACCCCGATAACAGTGTTGCAGGCCGATCCTCCCGGGACAACTCTTGGAGAAGACTTTAAACCTGAGAGGATATTTTCTATGACATCAGAGTCGACAAGCATCATTGCGCCTTTTATAGCCCCTGATTCTTTGACAAAATCATCCGATTCGTGAGCAAGAATATCTACTAGGGCTGAGCCAATACCGACAATTACTTTTTTCATATTCTCTTCCTGAACTACCATATTACTGATTCGTGAATCCAGCCTTTATCCCCGTCTGAATGTTCAACGAGTATCCATTTATTGCTGCGTTTTATCACTTTGAACGGGATGCCGGGCCCTACTGTGAACAAGGCCTTTGCGTCAGTCCTAGGCTCTGAGCGCAGGTTGCATTTATCCTTCGCTGTTATCACAGATTCGGTGTTTCCAACCAGAGACTGATGTACCCAGCCCTCATCTCCTTCATAATCTTTTATATTAAGCCATTCAGCACTTTTTTTTATTACCTGAAAGGGAAAATATTTTTCTGCCTTCCAGAGCACATCGAAATTATTCCCAGGACCTGAGCGAACGTTTGCCTCTGGTGCAGAGATTGACAGTCTCTGTTGGGCATGAGCTGTGCCGAACATAAGGATAAGGCAAAAACAAAGAAATCCTCTTTTCATGTGAATCATGCAAACCCCATGAGTTTTCCTGTCTGATAAACCACAAAGGAAGTAATCCAAGCAAGAGTGGTAGAGTATCCAATGCTGAATACCATCCATTTCCATGACCTCAGTTCTTTCCGGATTGCTGCAATTGTAGCAAGACAAGGCAGATAGAGCAATACAAATACAAGCATGGAAAGAGCGGAAAGCTGGCTCATGCCTGAAGATGACAGGGCCTTGTGCAGAGCATCAGATTCATCCTTGTCTTCTGCAACATAGAGGATTCCAAGTGTACTGACAACAATTTCTTTTGCTACAAAACCTGTCAGGAGAGCTACGCTGCCTTGCCAGTTTATGCCTATAGGGAGAAAGATTGGTTCCAGTATTTTTCCGATTCTGCCCATGTATGATTTTTCAATTTTTTCAGAATTCCTGAGCCTTTCAACTGATGCAACTGCAAAATCTTTTTCCTTGTCCAGAAGACCATGTCCTGAAGCATCAGTATTTTTCTTCCTGAGTTCATATTCTTGCTCTATATTCTTAATCCTTTCATCATAATCCACAGAATACTCAGTCTGTCTTGGAAAGGCTGACATTGCCCATACTATTACAGATCCGATTAAAATGACATTTCCCATTTTCTTCAGAAACATCTTGCTTCGCTCCCACATGTGAATCATGACACTCTTTGCCATGGGAACCCTGTAAGGAGGAAGCTCCATGACAAAAGGAGCATCCATGCCTTTTAACAGGGTGGTTCTGAGGAGACGTCCTGTCATTATCGACATGACTATTCCAGCAAGATAAATAGCAAAAATCACAGTGCCTGCCTGACCAGCAAAAAAAGCTCCTGTCAGCACAATATAAATCGGGAGTTTGGCTGAGCAGGACATGAAAGGGGTTATAAGTACCGTTAATATCCTGTCTCTTTCGCTTTCTAAAGTCCTTGCAGCCATGATTGCAGGTACATTACAACCAAAGCCCATTAGCATGGGAATAAAGGATTTACCATGCAGACCTATGGAGTGCATTATCTTATCCATCAAAAACGCTGCCCTTGCCATGTATCCCGTGTCTTCAAACAAGGATATGCAGAAAAACAGGATGAGAATATTTGGAAGAAAAACAATTACACTCCCTACCCCTGCAATTATGCCGTTAATGAGGAGGTCTTTAAACACGGAGTCAGGAAGCCAGTTCTCAAGAACAGACGAAAAACTGGCAACCCCTGCTTCTATCCATTCTTTGGGATATTCTCCGGCAGTAAAAGTCAACTGGAACATTGCCCAGATGAAGAAAACAAATATAGGGAATCCTATGAACCTGTTTGTAAGCACAAGGTCAATGTTTCTGGATATGTCCACCCTCTGTCTTGCAGATGTCGTAACCGTTTCTTTGATGATGCCTGCAATAAAGCCATAGCGCTCATCTGTCATTATGATTTCAGGATCATCGTCAAATCTTTCTGTTATATATTGCCTTGCAAAACGAATCTCTGCTTCCAAAGTATCTCTGCTTTTTTCAGGAAGCGAAAGAATTTTATCAAGAACTACTCTGTCAGATTCAATCAGCTTTATTGTTGTCCAGCGCTTGTTGTAAGGAAGAGGGGCTTCGATTGATTTATCCATGAAATCCTGAAGCCTTGAAATTGCTGTTTCAATGTCATTGCTGTATCTTACCTTACGTCCTCCTGAACCATGATGGTTTTTTTCTGCCAGTTCAACTGCGTTTTTCAGAAGGTTATCCATGCCTTCATTCTTGTTGCCGACTGTAAAGACAATGGGAACATCGAGAAGTTCCGAGAGCTTTTCAGCATTTATCTTTATACCCCTTGCCTGTGCCATGTCAGCCATATTGAGAGCGAAGATGACCTTGCAGTCTATTTCTCTCAACTGGGTTGCAAGGTAGAGACTTCGCTCAAGGTTGGAAGCATCTATTATGTCTATGACAACATCAGGGCGTTCTTCCAGAATAAAATTTCTTGCCACTATTTCTTCTATGGAAAAAGGGGTAAGGCTGTAAGTTCCAGGAAGATCTATAATTTTCAGCTCATAGCCATGGCGGTTTATTATCCCTTCTTTTTTTTCAACCGTAACACCTGCCCAGTTCCCAACCTTCTGGTGGGCACCTGTCAGGTTGTTGAAAATGGTGGTCTTTCCGGAATTGGGGTTGCCAGCAAGGGCTAGGGTAAGTGTCTTTTTGGCCATAACGAAGGAATATCCTGTTATATCCTTTCAACTGTTATCTGCGCGGCTTCTTCAACCCTGAGAGAGAGATGATAGCCTTTAATTATTATCTCAATTGGATCTTTAAGGGGGGCATATTTTTCCACATAAACTTCAGCGCCCTTTACCATCCCTATTTCAAAAATACGCCTCCGAAGCGTGCCACTTCCGCCTACATGAACGATTACTGCTTTTTGTCCTTCTCTGATTTCACTTAACAGCATAAAATATCCATTATTTGACGAAGCCGTCCGAATGTTTACTGCTCAAGGGACAATAATTATTTGGAGGGAAGAACCATGATTTTCTGGGCAAGCCCCCTGCCAATGACATATCTTTTAAATTCCACAGCAATAGCCATCTGCCCTTTTCCGAGATTTGTGATGATCTGAAGCTCGTCATCCACCCTTAATCCCATCGACATGAGGCGCAGCCTGGACTCAGAACCTCCTGAAAATTCCTTTATCTTTACTTTCTCGCCTTGTTTGGCTTCCGTTAAAGGCATAAGCCTGCTGTGCACCATCATGCATTTTGAACAGAGCCCGTAGAGTTCCATTTTATGCTGAAGGGGGTGAAACCCGTATCCTGCGGCAATTTTAAGCTGAAGATTTTCCAGTTCCTCATTTTTAAATTCAACTATTGAACTGCACCTTGTACAGATAAGATGATCGTGGTGGTGGCCAAGATGATGATGTTCATAACGGATTTGTCCGTCTTCAAACCTGTTTTTTCTGGCAAATCCGAATCTGCAAAGAAGCTTAAAAGTATCCAATACAAAGTCATGAGGCAAGGAACAGCCGCTTTCTTCCATCATCTCGACTATCTCGGCTGTTGTTACATGATGTTCAGAATTTAAAAAAGCTTCAAGCACTTTGAGTCTATCGTCAAAACGATCTATGGATTCCTGCCTGAAAAGCTTTTTAAACTGCTCTTTTTCCTGACGGTGAAGCTGTTTCATCTTGGCCCCGGTATGTCATAAGTCGTACACGATCCGCTTGAGCAGCTTCTGGTTCGTGAACATGCCCCTGCTGCCCCTTCACCTGATTTTGAGCTGGTTACCGAAAAATTTGAAGTGCTCAGGACTCTTTCTACATCTGAAGAGCTGCATCTTGAACATCTGAGTTCAACCTCTTCCTGGGCACTTGTGAAGAGAATTTCAAAACAGTCATTACATTTCAAACATTTAAATTCATAAATCGGCATATCATATTCTCCGGTTAATTCTTATTGACGGCATCGTAAAATTGTAATCAGATATATCAGGCAGTTGCAATAGAACTTTATGCCAGAGCCTGTTTTGTACCATGATACTAGATTCACCATTGTGACAAGTTTTTAAGAAGACATCGTTATGTCTTTTGTATCAAAAGGAAATTTTACCACAAACCTTGCACCTTTCCCATTATTTTTTTCAAGGGTTATGACCCCGCCATGTCTTTGGACTATGTCATGGCATATGTAGAGGCCAAGACCTGTTCCCTTTCCCGCATCTTTTGTAGTGAAAAAAGGTTTAAAGATGTCATTCTGGATGGATTCGGGAACACCAGGTCCTGAGTCTTGACATTCAAAGATAATCTGGAGATTGACTCTGTCAACAAGAGTTCTTATGTGAATTTCACCTGGAGTTTGTGAGGATACGGCCTGAATAGCATTTTGTATTATGTTGAGCGCTACCTGACCCATGCTTGCAAAATTTCCGTATATGAGAGGAATGTCTTCAGCATACTGCTCTTTTATCTTTACATGAGAATTCTTGTAGAGGTTTCTTAAAATCTGCAATGCATCTTTAATCACTAGATTCAAATCAACTGGTTCAGAATGGATTTTTGTCTGTCGTGACAATGCCAGGAGGCTGCTTACTATCGATTTTGCCCTTACGAGTTCCTTCCCTGCAAATTCAAGATCTTCAAGTATTTCAGACTCATGTGATGAATCCGATTTTTGCGAAGCCAGTTCTTCCCTTGCTGATTGTAAGAGGCTCATTGCACTGGCAAGAGGGTTGTTAAGCTCATGGGCAACTCCGGCAACAAGAACTCCTATTGCAGCAAGGCTTTCTGATCTTATCAAAAGGTCTTTTGTTTTTTTTGTTTCCATGAGAGATTGCTGAAGTCTGGCGGTGCGATCTTCTACTTTCTTCTCAAGATTTTTATTAAGATCATCTATTTCTTTGTAGGCTCTGGCATTTTCAACAGAAAGAGAAACCTGGTTTGCCAGGGTTTCCAGTAAATCCATGTCTTCCGGGAAAAACTGGTCTCCTGATTTTTTTTCTCCTATTACAAGAAATCCGTTCAATCTGTTTTGAAATATCATTGGAAATATAACAGAAGCTTGAATGGCTTCCATTTCCGGAATGATCTCCATCGAGAGTTTATCATCCGGATTATCCAGAAGCCGGTTTTTTTCAATAGGCTGATGGCTCGTATTAAGCCGAGTGACAACAGGTGAATCATCAAGAATAACCATGGGATCTGATGAAGTGCGTCCATTGCTTTCTATATACTTTACCCTTGTGGGTTGTGAGAAATCCCCTATGAATACCGAACAGTTCCCTGTCTTCATGCAATCTGAAATGGTTTCAGTCAGAAGTGAAGCAACCTGTTTCATGTCCAGTACTGCAGAAACAGTCTGGCTCAGTTCCTTGATGGTTTTCCTGTAATCGTATTTTCCTTTCAAAAATATGCTGTCAACCAGTGTTTGTATCCTTGTTTTGGCAGGACCATAGACAACTGTCACGACAAAAAAAAGAAACAAGGGAAAATATGCTGTCCCAGTTGCATCAGCATCTTCAAATGCCTTGTTTATTCCTGTTACAATCAGGCTGTAGATAAGGGTAAGGACAATAGTAAGAAGAGAATAAACAACGCTTTTTCGTATGAGCATTCCTGTGTCAAAAAGATCGTAGCGGAAAAGCCCTGTTCCAAAAACTGCAAGAGGAATAAAACCGAAATTTCCAGGCGGATATACCGGATAACCAAGAAGCGGAAGAGTGTTGAATCCTGTTAGAATTCCTAAAAATCCAAATCCAAAAAAAATATACTTCAGCCTGCTTTTCTGAATCCCGCTGGTTTCTTTTGACATGGCCTGGTAGATGAGTGTCAGAACATAGACAACTGAAAAGGCAGCGCCGATACCAATGAGGAAATAGAGGCTTCCTCCTTTTCCGTAGAAGCCAAAACTATGGCGCTGCATTTCGGAAATAATAAAAGGTGTCTGGGAAAAACACATCAGTACAAAGGCATATAAATATGCAGCAAGGATTATCCAGTTTCGTTTTGTTATTCTGAGATAGGCATGGAAAAAATGAATATACAGAGGAATCAGATAAACAATGAAGAAATGATCGAGCCTGCTTATGATAAGGGCTGTTTCTGAAGACTTTATGTTGAAGATGAGGAGAATGTCTGTGTACAGGAAAATGCATAAAATGCATATTATCAGAAAGAGACGGTTGATCCGGTTTTTTTTACCGCGGACAGCCGACAAAAAGGCAAGAAAGATGAAACAGCAAAGAGTTAAAAAAGGAGGAATACTGTAAACAATATTCATGATGATTCAAGAAGCTCGCGTGCATGTTCCCATGTAGCAGAAGTAAGAAACTGGCCCCCAAGCATCCTGGCAAGCTCATGAATCCTTTCTTCCGGAGTCAAGGGCTTGATGATCGTTGAGGAACGGCCATCTTTCATCTCTTTTGAAATTCTGAAATGGTGTTTCCCGTATCTGGCGATCTGTGGAAGATGAGTAATGCATATCACCTGACAGTTGAGGGAAAGATTGAGAAGCTTTTTTCCCACTGCCTCAGCAGTCCCTCCACCGATACCTGCATCGACCTCATCAAAAATGATTGTTTCTACTGAATCTGTTTTAGACAGTATAGCTTTTAAAGCAAGCACTACGCGAGAAAGTTCTCCTCCTGATGCAATCTGGGAAAGAGGCTTTAAAGCCTCCCCCGGATTAGGGGCAATCATGAAGCAAGCCCTGTCCATACCGTATTGCGTAAGTGCATTTCCTTCACAGGACAGCATGTCTATTTTGGAATCTGCCGGCATGGTGTCAAGGTCTATTTCAAATCTTGTGTCCGGCATGTGCAGATATGCAAGTTCTGATTCAATCTGTCTGGATAGATCGACTGCAGATTTAATACGTCCTTCAGAGAGTTTTTTTGCAAGAGCACATAACCTAACATGGCTCAGGGAAAGCTCTTTTTGAGTTTCTTCAATGGAAACAGAGAGGTTTTCTATTTCTGAGAGTTCTTTTTCTATTTCATTTTGCCTTGAAATTATCGCTTCAAGTGATCCGCCGTATTTTCTCTTAAGCTTATGCAAGAAATCGAGTCTTGCTTCCACTTCCTCAAGCCTTGTTTCGTCCATTTCTATTGAATTGAGATAAGACCTGAGGCCCCCTGCAGCATCTTCGATGATATAAACAGCCTCAGCAAGTGTCTTTGAAAATGAGCAAAGCCTTGTATCCACCTCTTTTGCTTTGTCAAAAACCCTTATCAGGCTGAAAATCTTTTCCGAGACAGCCCCGTCTCCTGAGTAAAGACTTTCGATGGACTCTGTCACTATCTGATAAAGCATCCCGGAGTTCTTCAGCCTGATTCTTTCCTTTTCAAGGTTCTTGTCTTCTTCAGGTTTTATCCCTGCTTCAGAGATTTCTCTTTTCTGAAAGGCAAGAAGATCCATTAGTTCCGACTGGCGGATGGCACTTGCCTTCAGGTGCTCAAACTTCTGAATGAGCGGAAGGATTGTATTATAACATGAATGAAAGTCGTTTCTGAGACCAAGAAGTCCTGAAAATTGGTCAAGAATCTGAAGATGCTGATCTTCCTTCAGAAGCCCCTGATGTGCATGTTGACCTGATATGGAAACAAGGTTTTCGGTTATGCCTGATGAAATCTGTATTGTGGCAAGCCTTCCGTTTATATGGATGCGGTGCCGGTCTGACTGTGAGATGATTCTTCTGATCAGAAGCCCCTCAGAAGGGTCATACCCGAGCGACTTCATGGCAGTTGCAGTCCGGCTTTCAGGTGGAATGGCAAACAAGGCTTCAATTTCAGCAGCTTCTGCCCCTGTTCGAATCATTGAAGAACTTGCCCTGCTTCCAAGAAGAAGGTTTACAGCCTGCAGGATGATAGATTTGCCTGCGCCGGTTTCGCCGCTCAATATGGTCAGTCCATCAGAAAAACTTATCTTGAGGTCATCTATGATGGCGAAATTTCTTATTGAAAGCTCAAGTATCATAAGCCCATTTTCTGAATAGCTTCTTCTATCTGTTTTGTGGGGTATCCTATGATTGACCTGACATAGCCTGAACGCTCTGCAACCATGAAGATGCTTCCCTTGATACGAAAATCAGAATTCCATCCAATACTGAAAGACCTGGAGGTTTCACTAATTGCAAATTCCTGTTTTTTACCATCATGAACAAGGCAAAGTGAAAAACCCTCGCGAGGATCAAGCATCCATGCATCACCTGTTTCTGTTGAAAAGAAAACGAAGCTTTCCGTTGTCACTATATGCGCGCCTCTCTTTTGAGCAGTACCTACTATTTTATCTATTTCGAGGCTTATTGAAGGGTTTTTCAGAAGCTGGTTTTCCGGCTTTGGCTGCTCAATTTTAACAACAGATTGTTTTGGCTGTTTTTTCCGCTTTCCCATTTTCCCTCCTTTTTTCCTATTTGAAAGGCAATGAATATAGAAACAAGGAATGCTGTACAACAAAAACTTGAAGTATTTACAATGCCATTTGAATTTATTTATGTCAATCCCAAGTATAATCCAGCATCTTGACATTAACTGCGATTACAAATAGAATTTCAATAAAATAAGGAGAAAATAAGATGATAGAGACCCATTATGCTGAAGGGCTATTGTCGAAGGAAGGCTTTTATGTTACAATATCTTGGAATGTTGTTGAATGAACTGAGGTGTCATCAAAAATTCTTAAGGATGATTTAATGGGAAAACCAAAATTAAAAAAACATGTCATTAACAGGGACTGGTGTAAGGGATGTGGCATATGTGTTGAATTTTGCCCCAAAAAAGTCCTTGAACTGGATCAGAAAGACAAGGTGATTGCAGCTCGTCCCGAAGACTGTATATGCTGCAAACTCTGTGAACTAAGGTGCCCGGATCTGGCCATCGAAATACTTACCGAGGAATAGGGCAAAATTATGAGCGAACACATTAAATTTATTCAGGGAAACGAGGTCTGCGTGGAAGCCGCTCTTTATGCAGGGCTTAATTTTTTTGCAGGCTACCCTATAACTCCGTCCACGGAAATAGCAGAACATCTTGCCAGCAGGCTGCCTCAGACAGGCGGGAAATTCATTCAGATGGAAGATGAAATTGCCTCCATATGCGCAATAATAGGAGCTTCCCTTACAGGGCACAAGGTCATGACTGCAACAAGTGGCCCGGGGTTTTCCCTAATGCAGGAAGCTCTTGGATTTGCAATCATGGCCGAGATTCCTTCTGTAATAGTGAATGTGCAAAGAGGAGGCCCTTCAACAGGCCTTCCAACCCATGTAAGCCAGGGGGATGTGAACCAGGCAAGGTGGGGAACCCACGGCGATCATGCCATCATAGCACTCACTGCATCAAACCATCAGGACGTTTTTTCTGTTACAGTGGATGCTTTCAATCTTGCAGAAACTTACAGAACCCCTGTCATTCTGCTTTTTGATGAAATAGTAGGCCACATGCGTGAAAAAGTGATTATACCAGAAAAAGGACAGTTACCTCTGGTAGAAAGACTAAGAACATCTGTGAAAGAAGGGATTGACTATCATCCTTATCTTCCCAGGGAGGATGGCCGTCTTCCCATGTCTGATTTCGGGGGGGTTCACCGCTATCATGTGACAGGACTCGTTCATGACATGTGGGGGTTTCCTTCTGGAAATCCCCAGGTGGCTCACGGACTCATGCGGCACCTTGTTGACAAGATTCAGAACAATGCCAGCCAGATTGCCAGATACAAGGAGTATTATCTTGATGATGCAGAATGTATTCTGGTCTCTTACGGATCTTCTGTCCGCTCTGCGCTTCATGTGGCCCAGAACAGAAGAAAGCGTGGAGAGCGCATAGGCCTTCTCGAACTTCAAACACTATGGCCTTTTCCTCATCACATCGTCAGAAAAAAATGCGCCAATGCCCAAACAATTGTAGTGGTTGAAATGAACATGGGGCAGATTCTGCAGGAAGTGAAACTGGCAGTAGAAAATCCTGAACGGGTTTTTCTTGCTAACCGGATAGACGGGGTATTTATTAATCCTACTGATATCCGGAACATTCTGAGGCTTATACAGGGGAAAGGAGTGTAGATGGCGACAAAAGATTATATCAGAGAACGGTTTTTCCCCCATATGTGGTGTCCTGGATGCGGGCATGGAATTGTGCTTAATGCACTGCTCAGGGCAATTGAAAATCTTGGACTGAATAAAAACGAAATCGTAATGGTATCAGGCATAGGGTGTTCTTCCAGGATTACAGGCTATCTTGATTTTCACACCCTTCATACTGCTCATGGCAGGGCACTTGCCTTTGCTACAGGAGTTAAAATGAGCAGGCCAGAGCTTCATCTCATCGTACCAATGGGGGATGGGGACGCTCTTGCCATAGGAGGCAATCATTTCATACATGCTGCAAGGCGTAACATTGACATGACTGCCATTATAATGAACAACAGGATATATGGGATGACCGGAGGACAGTATTCACCTCTTTCGGGATACGGAACACTGGCCACTACAGCACCATTTAGAAATATTGATCAAGGCTTTGACATAGTAGAACTTGCAAAGGCAGCAGGAGCAACCTTTGTTGCGCGCACAACAGCCTATCATGTTCAGCAGGCAGCCACTATTCTTCAGGAAGCAATTTCACACAAAGGATTTTCTGTTGTTGAAGTCATGTCCCAGTGTCCAACTTATTTTGGACGAAAGAACAAGGAAGGTGGTGCAGTAGATATGATGAAGATAATGAAAGACATAACTACCCCGATTGGTTCGAAGGCCAAGGAAGAAAATCCTGAACTCATAGAGAGGGGCGTCTTTGTTCGAAAAGAGCTGCCTGAATATTGCAGCGAGTATAATAAAGTAATAGAACGCGCAATGAAAGGGCGTTAATCATGGAAAGATGCAGAATGGTTTTTTCCGGTTCGGGCGGCCAGGGTGTTATTACAGCAGCCATTATCCTTGCAGAAGCTGCCGTACTTTATGAAAATCTCATTGCAGTTCAGTCCCAGTCGTATGGACCAGAAGCAAGAGGGGGGTCGACCCGCACTGATGTCATAATTGCTGATTCGGAAATCTTTTTTCCAAAAGTCACTCAGCCAAATGTACTTGTATGTCTCACTCAGGAAGCTTACAGCAAATTTTATCCCATAATAAGGCCAGGAGGCCTCTTGATTACAGACCCCCGTTTTGTCAAGATCGAGAGAAAGGTTGATGCAAGGCAATATGAGCTTCAAATGTATAAGGCTGTGATGGAAACCATAGGAAAGCCCATTGTGTTCAACATCTGTATGCTGGGAGCTGTTCTTGCAGTAACGAATCTTGTAAAGCCAGAGTCAATCATAAAGGTGTTGAAGACACGTATCCAGCCTGCTTTTCTCGAAATGAATCAGAAGGCTCTTGATATTGGAATAAGACTTGTCGAGGGATTAAATACATAATCATGAATATCAGCAAGGATAAAACAACAAGTCTTTCTGAGGCAGTAGATAAATTTGTTCACAGCGGCTGCCACATGTCCATAGGCGGTTTTACAATAAACCGTAATCCAATGGCGGCAGTCTATGAAATAATAAGGAAGAAAATCAGCAATATCCATCTATATGCCCATTCCAATGGTCATGGGGTGGATGAACTCATAGGCGCAGGCTGCGTTTCAAGGCTTGAGATAGCCTATGCCGGAAGTGGTCGCTTTGCCCCTACCTGTATCCGTTTTAAAAAGGCTGTCCAGGCAGGCACACTTGTTGTTGAAGACTATTCCAACTATCAGATGACATTGAGATTCATGGCAGGGGCAATGGGTGTCCCTTTTTTACCGACCCGTTCTTCTCTGGGGACAGACATAGTAGAAAAATGGGGTTTTTCAGAGCAAATGCGTTCGGAAGATCAGAGGCTTCCGGATCAAAAACTCCTTGTAATAGACAATCCTTTTGGCTCCTGGGGAGATACTCCCAAACTTGTCCTCGTTCCAGCCATAAACTGCGATGTAACTTTAATCCATGTTCAGAAGGCAGACAGGGAAGGTACAGTCAGGATGGAAGGACTTACTTTTTCCGATGTCGAGCAGGCAAAATGTGCAAAACATGTCATTGTTACCTGTGAAGAGCTTGTGGAGCCTGAGTTTCTGAAGGCTTTTTCTGATCAGAATCAGATCCCGTCTTTTTGTGTTGATGCAGTTGTTCATATCCCTCATGGGGCCTATCCAACAGCCTGTTACCGCTATTATGACTATGATCCTGCATATCTTAACCAGTACAGAAAATACGCGGAAGACGAAAAGCCGTATGAAACCTATCTGAAAGATTTCGTATATGGAATGAAAGACCACAGGGGGCTTCTGGATAAGGTTGGAAGGGCTCAACTGGATACAATAAAGGCTGATCCCAGAACAGGGTATGCCGTAGGACTCGACAGGCGATAAGGAATATGACAGTTATGCCCGATTACACTCTGAAAGAACTCATGACCTTAGCTGCTGCACGTGAAATCAAGGATGGAGACATCGTTTTCTGCGGCACAGGCATTTCCCTTTTAGCAGCGATGGCTGCTAAAAACATATTTGCTCCAAACAGCGTCATTTTCTTTGAGACAGGAGCAATTGATTCCCTTCTTGAAGAAGTCCCACTCGCTGTTGCAGATCCCCGTGTGATGTTCTGGACATCTGTAAACGGCAATCTTGCTGACTCATTTGCCACGATGCAGAACAGGATGACGGGCCCAAGTGTTGTTGGAATAATGGGCGCAGCCCAGATAGATAAATTCGGGAATCTCAACTCCACGACAATTGGCGATTATTTCAAGCCAAGGACGAGGTTTTCAGGAAGCGGTGGGGCATGCGATGTTGCATCTTTTGTAGGCAAGACCATAACATTCATGCAGCATGAAAAAAGAAAATTTGTTCCTAAACTGGATTATCTCACAAGCCCGGGCTGGCTTGACGGGGGCGACAGCAGGAAGAAGGCAGGGCTTCCGGACGGAGGCCCTGTGTCTGTTGTCACCAACATGGCAACCATGGGATTCGATGAAACAACTAAAGAGATGTATCTGACAGGTTTTTTCCCCGGAATTACTCCTAAAAATATTCTTGACAACATGGGCTTCGACATGGATGTCTCAAGGGCAAAAGAAGTTGCCCCGCCAACAGATTTTGAACTCAAGATTCTTCGGGAAAAATGTGATCCCCAGCGCCTCATTTTAGGATAGGGAAAAAAGATCTGCCTTGCCAGTCTTCAGCCTGTCTCCCGTGATTTAATGAACATCCTTATCAGCATGAATGATCCAAGCACAGCTCCAATCATGATGAGTGAGATGTTGTTGCCTACCATGAAAAAGCCGCATAAGCAAAGGATGGCATTTTCCCAGAGCAAGGTGTTTCTCATGAAATAACCTGTGAAGGCCACAGACAAGGCAAATATTCCCAGGATTCCGCTCAGCATGGCAATCCCAAATTCAGTCCAGGTGAAATTCAGGAACAGAAGGCTTGGAGCATATACAAACATGAAAGGCACCAGAGCCTTCCCCATTGAAAGCTTGAACGCAACAACACCTGTCCTCATCGGCTCTGCTCTGGCAATGCCTGCACCTGCATAAGCTGCCAGGGCAACTGGAGGAGTTACATCTGCCAGCACTCCATAGTAGAATACAAAGAAGTGGGTGGCAAGAAGTGGTACGCCAAGATTGAGCATGGCAGGGCCTGCTATGGAAGCCAGAATTATATAGCATGGAGTGGTTGGAATGCCTGTGCCCATCAGAATGCAGGCTATTGCCACCATTATTAGTCCGAAGAATAAAGATGCAGACTGATCGCTTATAAGGTTAAAAGGAGTTATGGTTGAAATAAGATGCCCCATGTATCCTGAAACCTGCAGGACAGCTCCTGAAAACTTGAAACCCATGCCTGTCAAGGTTATGACACCCAGAACAAAACCAACACATGCACATGATGCACCAATTGCAAGTGCTGATTTTGAACCATCTTCAAGTCCTGTCAAGAGTTTTCGCGGAGTCAATGTGCCGCTGTCATCAAGACCTTTGATGCCTATCCACCTGCAGACAACTGGAATGTAGGAGCAGGCCACAGTAAGGATAATTCCCCAGAAAGCAGCAAGATACGGGGTATACTGCATAAGAAGGAGAGTTACCATTACTGTAAGCGGTATCATGAGATGCCAGTATTTCTTCATGGTTTCCTTGAAGGTGGGGATTTCTTCGGGACTAAGGCCGCCCAGCCCAAGCCGTTTTGCTTCGAGGTGAACCATGAAGAGTGATGCCATATAGTGGAAGAAAGCCGGAACTATAGCTATGAGGATTAGCTCGTTGTAGGGAATTCCAAGCATCTCAGACATCACGAAGGCTGATGCACCCATGATTGGAGGTGTAACCTGTCCGCCGCAGGAAGCAGAAGCCTCGACTGCACCGGCAAAAGTAGGTGAAAAACCCCGCTTCTTCATCATTGGTATGGTGAAAGCACCTGTTGTGGCTGTATTTGCTATTGGAGAACCTGAGATCATGCCAAAAAATCCGCTTGATACCACAGCTACCTTTGCAGGTCCGCCTACGAAGCGTCCGGCAAGCATGGTGGCAAGATCGATGAAGAGTTGACCGAGCCCTGAAGCCTGGGCAAGTACCCCGAAAAGCACAAAATGAAATACATATGTGGCCACAACTCCAACTGCTATACCATAAATGCCTTCGGTACCAAGATAAAGGTGCTGGACTATACGGATTATGTCATAACCCCTGTGAGCTATGAGATCAGGAAGATGTGGCCCTAACAATCCGTAAAGAAGGGCGCATGCACCTACAAGGGGAAGTGTTTCTCCCATTGTCCTTCTTGTGGCTTCAGTGACCATGATGATGGCAAGAAGCCCCATGATGAATTCTTCAGGCTTTGGAAAGCCTATGTTTTCCACAAAAATACTTTTAAAAAAAACGACAAGGTAAAGAGAAATTCCTGCCCCTGCTATTGCAAGAGGCCAGTCCACAAAGGACAGCCTGTCTCCATGTCCTTTTAGCTTCTCAATTGGCAAAGCACTAAGACAGATCAGCCCTATGATCAGGTAAAGGGCAACATCAGCCCATGGAGGCAATTTCCCTGCCAGTCGGTGCGTAAGTTGCCAGGTAAGGAAAAGGTAAAGAGCGGAAAACCCGAGGCCAAAAACCCATGATGATAACTGTCTGTAATTACGGCGTCTGGGAAAAATCAAAAAGACCAGGCCTAGGACAAATGAAAGGTGGACTGTTCTGTGAGTAACTTCGTTCAGAAGACCAAATCCGGCAGTATAGACATGGAACAGGCTGAGACAAATGCAGGCAACCTTTGCTATCATGGCTGTAAAACTGCCAAGTTTGCGGAAGTTTGACTCCGCGTCATACTTCTTTATTATGTCTTCTATTTCAGCTTCGCTGAATTCCTGGCCATTACGGGTTTCATCCGGAAGGCAATTGCCTTTGTGTTTCAAATCGGTCATTATAAAGCTCTCAAATGGTTTAGTCTGTATTTCAGAATCCTGATATGTGAATTTCCAGAGCCTGATCAGTCCACTGGTTAAGATTGATTGTTTGTTTGCCTATGTGAAGCCGGTTGCTGTATGACAGGTTAGTCCGGATCACAAGACGGTGAATCTGGCGCTTCATGCTGATCCTGAATTTCCCTCCTGGCAGCAGTTCCCAGCCTGATACATCTGTTTCATTTTCCAGAGACGGCAGTCCTGCTTCGTGAGTTTCAAATGTTGCTGCTGTCTGAAGGATTTGGCCAGATTCAATTTTGTAGTCATCACGGACAGGGGTGTTTGAAACCGAGTGGATAAAAGACAGAGAGAAAAGACTGTCCTTGGGCAATGAATAGCGGGCTAGCTCTGTTTCCCCTGGGAACTGACGGACAACGATTGAATAAAAACATTCAGAATGGGTATTTCTAACCGCAGGGCCGCATGCAGCCAGAAATAAAGTCAGCAAAACAGCGGCCCTGAAAGTCATCCTATTTAATCAGCCCTTTTTCCTTGAAGTAGCGCTCTGCTCCCGGATGAAAGGGTATGGAAACCGATTCCATGGCTGTAGGAATGCTTATCTGTTTTCCCATGACATGCACCTTGCCAAGAGTTTCGGTATTTTCATACAGAGCTTTGGTAAGTTGATATGCCATTTCATTATCCAGTTTGTCATGAGTTGCCCATATGGCGCGTACAGCTATGGTTTGTATCTCTGCAGCCTGTCCCTTGTAAGTGTTGGCCGGCAGCGCAACTTTGGCATAGTAGGGGGACACTGCCTGAAGTTTTGTGATTCCAGGGCCTGCCAAAGGAACTATTCTGATATCGTGAGCATTGGCAAGCTCAGTTACGGAAGCAGTCGGTGCTCCGGCAGTTATAAGACTTGCATCAAGGTTTCCGTCTTTGATTTTTTCAACTGACTGGGCAAAAGAAGAATAGTCTTCCTTTACGTCTTCCCGTTTAAGGCCATGGGCCTCAAGAAGATCTCCAAGAAGCTGCCATTGCCCTGAGCCAGGGGAACCTGATGAAACTGATTTTCCCTTGATGTCTGCGAACGTGTTTATGCCCGAACCGGCTCGCACAACAAGCTGAACAGTTTCAGGATAGAGTGAGCCAAGAGCCCGCAGATTGGTCATTTTTTTGCCTTCAAACTGTTTTATACCCTTGAATCCGGCATCGAGTATATCGGCTGCAACAAAGGCCGTCTCAATTTCGCCACGGCCAAGAAGCGTTGCATTTGCTACCGAGGCATTGCTTGTTTCGGCAGTTGCAGAAAGTTTTTTTCCGTCAAACTTCACATTGTTGGAAAGCAATTGAGCCAGCATGCCGCCAAGAGGATAATAGGTCCCGCCGGTGCCGCCAGTGGCAATGGCTAAAAAGACCCGCTCTGCCGAAAGAACAGGAACTGCTGACAAAAATATAAACAAAACTGCAGACATCAAAAAGATCATACTTTTTTTCATTTTTAACCTCCTGACTTTATGAAATATTGGTTTGGACTTATAAAAACGGAATTGTTTTTTTACCTTCTGGGCCTGATTGTGTCAACAGGTTTATGTGTTTTTATCAATGTTAAACAGAACGTCATTTTCTATGTATATTTTCTCAAGATGATTCTGGTGTTTTTTAAAGTTAGCCGTGTTCTTTCTGGCAACAGCCAGTACAAGATAGTTTATTATACAGGAAATGGCGGTGGGATGTCCTATAAAGGGAATCGATCTTGACGGTATTACAAGTGAACTGTGGGCAAACTGGATCAGCGGGCAAAAGACACTGTCTGCAATTACTAAAAGAGTAAGGCCAAGCCGCCGCGTCAATTTTCCCAGCCTTATTAGTTCATTCGGGTATCTTGATGATGCGATGATTATCACAAGGCTGTTTGTATCTGCATGGGTCAGTTCATCTATGGAAGTGCTGTCGCTTCCCTTCAGTGTATGGACAGCTCTGCGGACCTTGAAAAGGGACCATCCGAGATAGTAGGCAAAAGTAAATGAAAGCCTTGAACCAATTACATATACAGCAGGAGCGCTTGATAGGTGTTCCGTAAAAACTGAGAGAACACTGGTATCGACTGTTTCATTAATCCTTCTGATGTTGTTCATCTCTACTGTCAAAACATGGTGAAGCAGCTCATCTCCTGGCTCTGAAGGAGCAGGAAGATTGATGCGCTCCTGCAGTGTCAATTCAGTATCAAGAATATCACGCAGTGTCTGGCGGAATTTGCCGAACCTGTCGTAACCTAAATGACTTGAAAAGCGGACTACAGTGGCTTCGCTGACTTTGCAAGCTGCTGAGAGCTCTTTTGTGGTCATAAAGACCACTTTGCTCAGATTTTCTATGATAAAGCTGCCCAGTTTTCTTTCCTTGGGAGTCAGTAAATGAATCTTTGCCGCAATATCATCTAAGACCTTAGAGGAAGAAGTAATAGCCATGATTGCCTTTGTAAAACTCTATGCATGATAATGTTTCAGTAAACTTTTATTCTATTTATCCTAATTTCATCATGATTTCAAGGTAAATCTTGAACTCAATTCAGGAAATGACACATTTTGTTTCACTTAACGATAGAGATTTGACATTTTTTATTTCAAAGATTAGAATAAAAAAACTGCCAGGACCGTGGCAGTACATGGGCAAACAGGTGTTTGCCTTTCATCGATATCTAAAAGGTATTATTATGTTTCGACGATATAGCCCTCTTTGGGGTAAAAAACCTGAACTTAGGCCATCCTATGATGCCGTTATCATCGGAGGAGGGCTTCACGGTCTGTCAACAGCATATTTTCTTGCAAGAGATCATGGGATGAAAGACATTGCCATCCTGGAAAAGCGCTATATCGGTTTTGGCGGCTCAGGACGCAATACTGCAATTGTTAGGGCCAACCAGAGAACCCAGGAAAATGTTCTGTTGTACAAAGAAGCCCTTGACCTCTGGCCTGTTCTTACAAGGGAGTTGGATTACAACCTCATGTTCAATAACTGTGGGAATCTGAATCTGCTCCACAGTGAAGCCGCCATAAATTCTGCAAGAATGAATGTTGCAACTGCCCAGTTTCATGGAGTTGAAAGCCATTTGCTTGATCCTGTCCAGGTAAAAGAAATGGTTCCTGCACTTGACATCTCGGAGGATATCACTTTTCCTGTTTATGGTGCCATGTATCATCCGCCTGGTGGAACATTAAGACACGATGCTGTTGTATGGGGCCTTGCCAGGGGTGCTGCAAAACATGGTGTGCATATTCATCAAAACACTGAAGTGACTGCGATTTTGAGAGAGAACAATAAGATTACTGGTGTGAATACAAGTTCAGGCAGGATTAAATCCCCCCTTGTTCTTGTAGCCGCAGGCGGATATTCTGCTGCCATTATTTACGAGATGCTTGGCATAAAGATTCCTTTAAGCGTTTTGACCATTCAGGCAATGGTGACTCAGCCGCTGAAGCCTCTTCTGAATCATGTTGTATCTTCTGGCGCATATCATGTCTATGCAAACCAGACATTGAAAGGTGAAATTGCCACGGGTTCACACATGGATCCATGGCCTAATTATTCCACACAGACAACAGCCCATTATATAAAGCACCAGGCAGAGGCTCTCTCAGAGCTTATGCCATGTCTGCGAGGGGTTAAATTCATGCGTATTTGGGCAGGGCTGGCTGATATGACCCCTGACATGGCACCTTTAATAGATGGGAATCATCAGATTGCTGGATTCTATTTGAACTGTGGATGGGGTTATTTCGGATTCAAATCCTGTGCTGCAACAGGCAAACACCTGGCTGAATTCATGGCAACTGGAAGTTGTCCTGATATTTTAAAGCCGTTTCATCTTCGCAGATTTGAGAAGCACAGGTTTATGGGCGAAACAGCGGAGATCGTCAATTACAGCCCTAACAATTAACCGAGGTTTTTATGGCATTGACACTCACATGTCCAGTCTGTGGAAAGCGAAACGGGTATGAATTCAGATACGGTGGAGAGGACAAGGGTCCACGGCCTGCAGAAGGTGGCCTGACTCCGGAGCAATGGTGCAGCCATGTTCACATGAACAAAAGTGTTGCAGGTATTCAGAAGGAATGGTGGGTACACAGGGATGGATGCGGGATGTGGTTCACTGTTTACAGAAACACCGCAGGCAATACCGAAGTGCCTGAACATGACTTAAGCCTAAAAAGTCAAAATCGAGATGGCGAGGCATAGACCGATGAACAGGCTGACCAATTTGCCTACATTGCGGATAAATCCGGCAGAAGAACTAACTTTTTATTATGGAAGAACTAATTTTTCGGGTTGTTACGGAGATACTGTAGCTTCTGCCCTCTACGCAGGAGGGGTGCGGATTTTCAGCCGCAGTCTGAAATATCACAGGCCCCGAGGTCTTTACAGCCTCGATGGTGAGTGCAGCAACACCTTGATGACAGTAAACTCAATTCCAAACATCCGTACTGAAAACACTCTTCTTAAGCCTGACATGAAGGTGGATGCCCAAAACGTTATGGGTTCTGCAGAAAATGACATGATGGGGTTCATGGATAAACTTGACTTTTTCATGCCTGCCGGTTTTTATTACAGGATCATGCATAAACCTTCTTTCATCTGGCCAATCTTCATGAAGCATATCAGGAAAGCTGCAGGGCTTGGAACAATTTCTCCTGATTTTAGGATGAAGGGCGTTTATGACGAAATTTATCCTGTTGCCGATGTTTGCATAATTGGAGGAGGTGCTGCCGGAATGAGTGCTGCCCTGGCAGCAGCAGACAGTGGCAAGAGAATCATTCTGATAGAATCAAGACCTTGGCTGGGAGGATGTTTTGATTACAGAATTCATTCTTATGGCAAGGGCAAGCCTCTTTATCTGAGAGCGCGCGAATTGGCAGCCCAGGTCGAACAAACACCCAATATCCGGATTTTTAAACATACCTTTCTGATTGGTGCTTACAGCGCAAACATGCTTACTGCATTTCAGACTGGAGGCGAGAATGATAGTTTTGATGAAAGATATATTGAAATCAAGTCAGAAAGTTTTGTCGTAGCAACAGGCTGCATAGAACGTCCTCTTCTTTTTGAAAACAATGAACGCCCCGGTGTGATGCAGATATCCTGCGCTCATCGTCTGGCAAAGACATATGGAGTGCTTCCAGGAAAAGATGCCGTTTTCAGTGTTGGCCATGATACAGGGCTTGAGGCTGCAATAGACCTTTTTGATCTTGGACTTAAAGTTTCTTGTGTTGCGGATATAAGAGAAGATGGTCATGACCAGAAACTTCTGGAAGAGCTTGCCGAAAGACGGATTCCATTCCTTGGTGGTTGGGCTGCGGCAAGGGTTCATGGCGAAAAACATGTCAATAAGGTAACCCTTTCTAAACTGGATGGAACGATCCAGCGCCATTTTCACTGCGATCTTCTGGTTGCATCTGCAGGGCTTACCCCAGTGACAGCCCCTTTAAGCCTTATGAATGCCGGGTTTGAGTATGATGATCATACAGGATATTTTCTTCCTGTAAATATGCCTGAAAAGGTTTTTGCCGCAGGAAGGATTACGGGTTTAAATAATCCTTCATCCATTGAAGCATCAGGTCGTCTTGCAGGTTTCATGGCAGCAATGGCCTCCGGCGCTTCATGTAAAAATGAAATTGAAGATGCCAGGAAAGCACTGGCAATGCTGCCTGGGCCCGAACGGGGCACAAAGTTTTTATCAGTTCCTGTCAGCGGGCGAAAAACCTTCATCTGCTTCGATGAGGACACAACAATCAAAAATATCAGGCAGGCAATTGATATGGGTTTTGATGTTCCCGAGCTCATCAAGCGCTTTACTTCTGCTGGAACTGGCCCTGGTCAGTCGGGGATTCCAGGGCACAATCTGCCTCTCTGTGTTGCAAATTACACGGGAAAATGCATTTCAAAATTTAGACCTACGACCGTCAGGCCTCCTGTTGTACCGACATATATTGCAACGTATGCCGGAAGAAAACATAGAATGACCAAAAGAACTCCGGTTCATGATTTACAGGTAAAGAAATGTGGTGTCTTCCGGCTGATGGGCGTATGGGAAAGAGCACGTTATTTTTCAGATGACTTTACCTGCAGGAATGAAATCCTGAATGTCAGAAACAATGTGGGTATGCTCGACAGCTCTACGCTGGGTAAATTCAGGATTCATGGCCCTGATGCCCTGAAGGCTCTCCAGAGGGTATATGTTTCAGATATGAGAAGTGTCAGGAATGGGTGCATTAAGTACTCTGCAATGTGCAATGATGATGGATGTGTAATAGATGACGGTGTTATAGTCAGGATAAGTGAAAATGACTATTATTTCACCACTTCTACTGCCAGGGCAGGTCAGACTATTGAATGGATCCGCTATCACACAAAATATGATGACTGGGATTTTCACATAGTAAATCTTACGGATTCAATGGGTGTTATCAATATTAGCGGACCAAATTCCAGGAAGGTGCTGGAAAAAATAGCAGATTCTGATCTCTCCAATACAGCGTTTCCTTTTGGAGGGTACAGGGAGTTCAGTGTTGCAGGTGTCATCCCTGTAAGGGCAATGCGCCCTGGTTTTGTCGGCGAACTTTCCTATGAACTCCATGTGCCTTCTTCCTGGATGCAGTCTCTCTGGGAGATTATAGAATCAGCAGGCAAGGAATTCAATATCGGCAATTTTGGAGTCGAAGCACAAAACGTCATGCGAATGGAAAAAGGACATTTAATCCTTGGAATTGAATCAGAACAGCGCACTAATCTTTTGGATCTTGGACTTGGTTTCCTGTGGGATCGAAGCAAGATGGAGGCTAAAACTGTAGGTGCTGTAGCACTCAGGCAGGCTGAAAATGACTCCGGTAGACTGAAGCTTGTCGGCATCAAGATGGATGATTCCCAGAGACCGCCAAGAGATGGCTCTGTAATCGTGGACAAAAGAATACGCGGTTATGTTTGCACTGCCAGAAGAAGTTTTTCACTTGATACAGTAATTGGAATGGCCATTGTGGAATCCGATTTGTCAAATATCGGTACAGAACTTGAGATTTTCGAGGATGAGTGCAAAGCAGAATTGATTCATGTCAGGGTTGTCCATATGCCGTTTTATGATCCTGAAGGCAAACGGATGAAGATGTGAGAGGGATTTATGATTAAAGCCATACAAAGACGTTCTCCTGTTCAATTCGATGCAAAACCTCTTTTTACTGAAATGAGGAATTCCTGGAAAATTGTTCTTTCATACCAGGATGAAAAAGACGGCCCCTTTCTTGTAGATCTTAGCCATATGACGAGGTGGGACATTCAGGATGGAAAACTTGACTCTATTTTACCTGTGGGCATTGAAATACCTGAAACACCAGGAGAGTGCAGGCTGAAGAACGGGATCCTGATCAACCGCATGAACCGAACCCAGGCTGCAATATGGCATCTGGATCAGAATGCTCATGATATGCCCGTTGAATCCTGTTACACAGATGTCACAGAGGCAACAGTTTTTCTTGCATTATTTGGACATAATACATTTTCGATTACTGAAAAACTGACATCTCTTGATTTCGGAAATCCGGGAATAAAACCTCCTTCGTTACTACAGGGCCCATTTTGTAATGTTCCATCACAGATCGTGCTTATGGAAAAAAAAGACAACGTATCAGGGGCAATACTCTTAACCTGCCAGAGGGGCTATGCACACGGCATTGTAAGTGCAATCATGGATGCAGGCGAAGAGTTCGGACTCCGCCCGGCAGGAGAAAGCCGCTTTCTTGGCTTTTTAGCCGACGGGACTTCGGTTTTGGCCTCTTAGTTTTTTGATTTGATATTTACGATTTCCCCGATATCCATTATGACGGCCATTGATGGATCGAAATCCGATTCTTTCATGACTTTCTTTAAATCAGTTACAGGATAGCCTATGGGTTCTTCACCAAGCTTAAATGCCCCCCAGTGGTAAGGAATCAAAAAACCAGCTCCCATGTCCCTGGTTGCCTGAATGGCCTCGTTTGCATCCATATGTGCGTAATGCATGAACCATCTTGGCTGGTAAGCTCCTACAGGAAGAAGGGCATAGTCGATTCCTGTGTATTTCTTTCCAAACTCCCTGTAACCGATGAAATAACCGCTGTCACCTCCAAAATAAATTTTAACATTTGGGGTAACGAGAAGAAAGCTTGCCCATAAAGTGATGTTTGCATCCTGGAATAATCTTTTTGACCAGTGCTGGGCAGGAAGACACACAAGTGTTACTCCTTTCCCGCAGTCTATTGTCTGCCACCAGTCCATTTCAACTACGTGTTTTTTTCCAAGTTTTTCCACTTCACCCTTGAGACCGAGCGGAACATATACGCTTGCATCATCAGGTAGGCCTCTGATGCTCTGTTCATCGAAATGATCATAATGATTATGTGAAATTATTATGTTAAGCTTTCCATCGAGCTGCTGCATTTCCTTTAAAGAAAGGGCCGGCCGGGTATGACGTTTAGGCAGAAGCGCCCTGTCCGAAAACATCGGATCTGTAACCCAGAAATCACCTCCAATGCGGATAAGAAAGGTTGAGTGCCCAATCCATGCAATAAAATCTTCATCCCCAAGCTCCTTGATGCGTTCCTTCAGATCAGGGATAACCCTCGGAGACAGCTTTTTTTCTTCTTCTGAGTATTTTGCGCCTGGAGTAAGCTTCCAGCTCAGGAATCTCAGGAAACCTCCTCGTTCGGTCCTCATCCAGGGATTAAAAAACCTGCCATCCTTGAAATTGGGTGCATAGAGCAGATCAGGGTCTGCGCTGTTTACATCGTTTTGCCACTTTGTTTCATCAAATTTCTGTTTGGCAGACATGCACATGGGCAAACTCATAAAAAAGATTGATATAAGAAAAAAAAAGATTAAATAAGAAAAAATTTTTTTTTTACCTTTTTTATCCGGTATTTTTACCATGTTAAACCCTTTATTCTTGTTCTCAGGCACAGAGCAGCTTAAGCATATACATGATTGAAAGTGGCTTTCTTTTCTTTCGATCAACGGGATTTTAATTATACTGGATGTCTGTAATTGACAATGTATTTTAACATGGAGTATCTCATTTGTTGATGAACTCGTAAAAAGTCCGTCGGACGGCTTTGTAAAAAGGCCGCAGGCAA
>JBBIWB010000022.1:0-45559 GCA_037439445.1 Desulfobacteraceae bacterium
CGAAGGATGCAGCGCAACGCAGCATCCGGCCTTTTTACGATGCCGTCAAGGTTAATACTACAATTTTTGTTTTGCCCCTGTTGAACCGCCGTTTTTAGGAGCTGCAAATGCATCTCCTTGCATGTTTCAGCCCCAAAAACCAAGCACCGCCAGGCAGCTTCATCACAGGGACAGACACCTGCGACAAGACGTTTTTTCTAAGCACCTCATGACAAAATGCTTACCATCCCCATTGCAGATATGCGTGTATTGAATCTGCTGCTTTTCTGCCGGCACCCATTGCAAGAATGACGGTTGCAGATCCTGTTACTATATCGCCGCCCGCCCATACGCCTTTTTTTGTGGTCTTGCCTGTTTCAGGATCCGCATTTATATACCCCCATTTGTTTAGCTTCAAATCAGGGGTGGCCTGAGTCAGGAGGGGATTAGCTCCTGCTCCGACAGCCACAACCACAAGATCGCAATCTATCATAAACTCGGAACCATTTATTGGAACAGGCCTCTTTCTGCCTGATGAATCAGGCTCTCCAAGCTCCATTCTAAGGCATTCCATTCCTGTAATCCGTCCTTTTTCATTCCCGGTAAACTTGGTTGGTGCTGTTAGAAGAAAAAATTCTATGCCTTCTTCTTCTGCATGATGAATTTCAGCAAGTCTTGCAGGCATTTCATCACGGGACCTGCGATAGACAATGCGTACATTCTCTGCTCCAAGGCGCATTGCAGTCCTGGCAGCATCCATTGCAACATTTCCGGCACCAAGAACCACAACATGTTTGCCCATGGGAATCGGAGTGTCAACTTCCGGAAAAAGATAGGCTTTCATGAGATTTGCCCTTGTCAGGTATTCGTTTGCTGAAAGGATACCTATGAGATTTTCGCCAGGAATGTTCATGAATTTTGGAAGCCCTGCTCCTACCCCAAGAAATACGGCATCATAGCCTTCATCGAAGAGTTCATCAAGAGACACTGTCCTTCCGACTACCTGATTGCAAAGAAGTTTTACGCCAAGTTTTTCCAGAAAAGCAACTTCCGAGAAAACTATTTCCTTTGGAAGCCTGAACTCAGGAATCCCGTAAACTAGAACTCCGCCAGGCTTATGGAAAGCTTCAAGAAGAGTAACCTCGTGGCCTTTGAGAATCAAATCACCGGCAACAGTTAGACCGGATGGTCCCGAACCAACAACTGCCACCTTCTTGCCTGTAGGTTTCATCTTGGGCGGCAATTCTCCACTTCCATGCATTCTCTCATAATCCGCAGCAAAACGCTCCAGGTTTCCTATTGCAACTGGATCGCCTTTTTTGCCAAGGATACATACTCCTTCACATTGAATCTCCTGGGGGCAAACTCTCCCGCATATTGCCGGAAGGCTGTTTTTAGACCACAGGTTACGGATTGCCCCTGTTAAATCGCCCTTGGCAATGAGATCTATAAAACCAGGTATATCAACACTCACAGGACAGCCTTCAATACATCCAGGTTTTTTACACTGAATACATCTGCTCGCCTCAGCCATTGCCTGCTCCATGGTAAGGCCAAGTGGAACTTCCTGAAAATTGCGTTTCCTAACCTCCGGTTCCTGCTCGGGCATGGACTGCCTTGGGATTGATTTTCTGCTTTCTGCTTTTTCTGCCATCATTTCCTCCAAAGAAACAAACTAATTTATATGGTTGCCTTTGATGAAAGTTCTTCCACTTGTGTCCTGGCTTGTTAATGCTGCCGAAGCTCGCAATACTCATTATAGCATTTTTTCTCATCTTCGCAGTAAGCCTGAAGTCTTCTCATCAGCTCATCGTAATCAACCTTGTGTCCGTCAAATTCCGGTCCGTCAACGCAGGCAAATTTCGTTTCTCCGCCTATACTTACCCTGCACCCGCCGCACATGCCGGTTCCATCCACCATGATCGGATTAAGGCTTACCATTGTAGGAACTTCATATTCCTTAGTAATTTTAGATACAAACTTCATCATAGGCACTGGACCTATGGCAACTACAAGCTTGATTTGATCTTTTTCCAGAATTTTTTTCAGAACCTCTGTCACAAATCCCTTATGCCCGTAGGAACCATCATCAGTGCACACGTGAAGTTCATGTGAGGCATCTCTCATCTCATCTTCAAGTATAAGAAGGTCCTTGGTTCTGGCACCGATTATGCTGATGACATTGTTTCCTATTTCCTTAAGGCCGCGAGTAATCGGGCGCAAAACAGCAATACCTGTTCCGCCTCCAACACATACTACGTTTCCCAACTTCTCAAGATGAGTCGGTTTCCCGAGAGGCCCTATTACATCCTGATAACTGTCGCCTACTTTAAGTGATTTGAATAAAGCAGTGCTTTTCCCAACAACCATGTATATGATTGTGATAGTGCCTTTTTCTGTATTTGTGTCCGCCATTGTAAGAGGTATTCGTTCACCTTTCTCATTGGCCTTAAGAATAACAAATTGTCCAGGTTTTGCTTTTTTGGCAATAAGAGGTGCCTCGAGCTCATTGAGGATGATTGTACCTGCTGCCATTTCCTGTCGCCTGACGATTTTAAACATAATGAACCTCCACAAAAATAAGAAAATTATTAACTAATCAGCATTACCTGGCTGCAGATGTTCTGTAATGAAACTGTCAATCGGGTATAGCTTGAATCTATGGCCTGAGAAACTTCAGTCAGTGCCTTTTCAGGGGTATTATTTGTCCGGCTTAAATGAGCTATAAAAACATGCTGAAGATTTTTGTGCTGGATTTCGTGTAAAAGATACCTTGAGTCCTGATTCGAAAGATGTCCGGATCTGCCCTTAACTCGCTGTTTCAAGTGCCATGGATAAGGTCCATTTATCAGCATTTCAGGATCATGGTTGGCTTCTATTATAAGCATATCGCAGGCTTTCAGATTTTCCTTGACCAGCGAGGTAGCAATTCCCAGATCTGTAGCAATTCCGATTTTTTTATTGTTAAGCTGCATCGTAAATCCTGCAGGGTCTTCTGCATCGTGGGAAATTGAAAAAGGGTTGATATTTATTGTATTGATTTGAAAAGATGATCCACAATTGAAACATGACATTTTTTTGATATTTCGAAGCTGGTGCCGGCAGGCCTGAGAGGTTTTATTGCTTATAAAAACGGGGAGGTCAAACCTTCTTGAAAGAATTCCAACCCCCCTGATATGGTCTTCGTGTTCATGAGATACTACTATTGCACTGAGAGTTTGAGGATCAAGGCCTCTTGATTTCATCCGGCGCTCTAATTCAATTCCTGATAATCCGGCGTCTACAAGGATGGAGGTATTTCCGTCAGAGATGTAAATACTGTTCCCGCTGCTTCCGCTTGCCAGCATACATACAGAGACTTTACTGGGAGGTGATTCTGCTGATGGCGAAAGCTTGGTCTGATAAGCCATTATCCTAAAGCACCACCTTTTAACATAGGGTTTTGGGATTTAAGTCCTTTTTCCATAATCTTTTGTAACAACTCAGCAGGGTTAAACCAAAAGCGCCTGTTCGCAGTTATCACCCAGCCATGCGGCAGCACAGATATGACTTGTCTGTGCATAAACAATTCCAAGAAAGCTGTAGTATACCGTCATTTCCCGGTATGACCGAATCCCCCGTCATCACGGTCAGTCTTATCAAGGGTTTGAACTTCTTCCAGTTCAGCCTGATAAACCCTGTGAATCACCATCTGTGCAATTCTGTCCCCGCGGCGAATCGTATACGGTGTCTTGCCTAAATTTATCACAGCAACCTTTACTTCTCCCCTGTAATCCGCATCTATTGTTCCTGGAGAATTGATAACTCCGATTCCATGCTTGAGCGCAAGCCCGCTCCTTGGCCTTATCTGTGCTTCGTAGCCATTTGGAATGGCCATTGTAAACCCAGTGGGAATAAGCCTGATATCACCGGGTTCGACAGTAATCTCATTTGTAAGCGCTGCATACAGATCCATGCCGGCAGCATGAGCCGTCATGTAACAGGGTAAAGGAATGTCCGCATCAGCCTCTTTATGAATACGGCAGAACCTTATCGTTGGAAGATGCCCAATCAATATGCGTCCATCACTTGTCTTAACGGTGAAACATCCTGGACAGGACCATGCAATACTAGCGTCATCATGTCTTTTTGCAAAATATTTTCTGCAAGCATTAATATATCGTCGGGTCTGATGCTGTCAATCTTATTCAGAATTTCTTCGATTGGAATATGACGGCCGAAGTTGAATTCATTCTGTGCCAGCCGTGACATCAGATTGTCATTGTTTTCAGCGGACATCAACAAGTTTCCGCGTGTGAATTCTTTTGCATATCGAAGCTCGTCCTCTGTCACAAAGGCATTTTTAATGTCTTTTAAAGTATCCATTATAAGATATACTGTCTTTACTACATTAGAAGGATCTACTGCAGCATATGCACCGAATGTCCCAACGTCCTGGAAGGATGATATGAAAGAATAAACTGAATATGCAAGCCCCTGCTGCTCCCTTATCTGCTGAAACAGCCTGGAGCTCATGTTGCCGCCGATGATCGTGTTCATGATTGAAAGCGCATATCGCCCTGGGTCTGTTGACGATAATCCTTTTGTGTTGAGACAAATATGAACCTGCTCAATATCTTTAGGATAGACATTCACCGAGGACTTGGCTGTGGAAGCAGTCCGCACTGGCATTTCGTTTCCAGTTGTTATGGTTTCAAAAGCAGGGCATACGGATTCCAGAAGCCTTCCATGATCAATATTTCCGGCAGCAGAGATCACAATTCTGTCTGGCTGGTAAAGCCTTTTAAAAAAACTCTGGATTGTACTTGAATCAAATTTTAAAATATTATCGCGGCTGCCCAGAATTGATCTTCCTAGAGGACAGTCTCCCCAGAATGACATAGCCGCAAGCTGATGAATGAAATCATCTGGGGTTTCCTCCATCATGCTGATTTCCTGAAATATGACAGGTCTCTCTTTTTCTATTTCGGCTTCGTCAAACAAAGAATTGAGAAAAATATCTGTTAGGATTTCAGTCATGGTATTAATATGGTTTACCATTACCTTTGCATGGTAGCAGGTATTTTCCATAGAAGTAAAGGCATTGGTATATCCTCCTATGGAATCGAAAGCCTTGGCTATTTCAAAAGCCGTGCGTTTTTTCGTTCCTTTAAAAATCATATGCTCTATAAAATGGGACAATCCGCTTTCCGATTCTGCCTCATCCCTTGACCCTGCATTGACCCAGACTCCTAAGGATACAGACTGAACATGGGGCATCTTCTGGCTGAGAATCCTGACACCGTTTGAAAGCGTGGTTTTTTCTACCATTTTGTCTTGATTCAAGATTGCTCCTCTTCGATGACAGCCTTGTGGCTAAGGCGTATTTTCCCGTCCCGTGATATCTCTAGAACCTTGACCCTCAACTTGTCTCCTTCCTTGACCACATCTGTAACCTTTGTCACCCTTTTTACTGAAAGCTGGGATATGTGTACAAGGCCGTCAGTGCCTGGTGTAATCTGAACAAAGGCCCCAAAATCCATTACTTTTACAACTACTCCTTCATAAATACGACCTACTTCAGGCTCGACCACGATTGCATTTATGAGCCTGAGAGCAGCATCTGCATCTGCCTTGGAAACTGCTGCAATCTTGATGAGACCTGTGTCATCAATCTCTACTCGGGTGTTTGTTTCACTTTGAATTGACCTGATTATCTTGCCGCCAGAACCGATCACGTCTCTTATTTTATCCGGATTTATTTTGATCGTGACAATTGCTGGAGCATACTGCGAAATGTCTTCTCTTGGCTTTTCTAGTGCTTCCTGCATCTTGCCTAAAATATGCAGTCTGCCGGCCCTTGCCTGCTCCAGGGCTTTTTCAAGTATTTCTTTTGAAAGCTCATGAATCTTTATGTCCATCTGAAGGGCTGTAATGCCGGCATCCGTGCCTGCAACTTTAAAATCCATGTCTCCTGTATGGTCTTCGTCTCCAAGGATATCTGACAGAACAACTATTTTTTCCCCTTCTTTTACAAGACCCATTGCAATGCCTGCAACCGGTGCTTTGATGGGCACTCCTCCGTCCATAAGAGCAAGGGTTCCAGCACAAATAGTTCCCATAGATGAAGAACCATTCGATTCCAGAACCTCTGAAACGAGCCTGATCGTATAATCAAAATCAGCCTTTGATGGCAGCACTTTTTCGAGGGCCCTTGTTGAAAGCCCTCCATGACCTATATCCCTGCGGCTGGGGCCAGACAGCCTTTTTACCTCTCCGACAGAAAAAGGAGGAAAGTTGTAATGAAGCATAAAAGGCCGCGATTCCTCGCCCTGCAATGTTTCCACCCTTTGTTCGTCCTGACCAGATCCAAGAGTCAGCACCCCAAGAACCTGGGTTTCCCCGCGGGTGAAAAGGGCGCTTCCATGAGGTCTTGGAAGAATTCCGATTTCACATGTAATAGGCCGGATTTCATCAAATTTTCTGTTGTCAATGCGACAACCTTCTTTCAAAATGAGTTCCCTGCTTATGACCTTCTGGATATCCTGAAGGATCGCATACACTTCATCTTTTCTTGCCGCATAGTCGGGGCCAAGATCTTCCAGAACAGCTAATTTCACTTCGCGGATAGCAGCATATCGGCTTATTTTTTCAGGAATTCTGATGGCTTCCCTAAGTCTCTGTAACCCTAGTGACTTGATCTTTTCAATCAAAATCTCATCTTTTGCAGGCATTGAAAAGGTGCGTTTAGGCTTGCCGCAGAGTGCTTTCAGTTTCTTCTGAATATCTATTACCGGCTGCATGGCCTTGTGACCGAAGAATATGGCCTCTAGCATGTCTGACTCGCTCACAATGTTGCCCCCCCCTTCAACCATTACTACTCCGGTTGTGGAGCCAGCAACGATGATATTCAAGTCACAGGCATCAAATTGCTGGAGTGTCGGATTGATGACTAACTGTCCATCTATTCTTCCCACCCTCACACTTGCAATCGGCCCTTCAAACGGAATATCAGAAATTTCAAGTGCAGCAGAGGCTCCTATCATGGCAAGTGTATCAGCGTCATTCTCCTGATCCATGGAAAGTACAGTAGCAATGATCTGGGTCTCGAAATTATAACCTTTAGGGAAAAGTGGCCTCAGAGGTCTGTCTATAAGCCTTGAAGTAAGAGTCTCTTTTTCACTTCCCCTTCCGACCTCACGCCTGAAATAATTTCCAGGAATTCTTCCGGCTGCGTAAATCTTTTCCATGTATTCAACAGTCAAAGGCAGAAAATCACCAATTGAAGCATCGTTTGATGAAACAACAGTTACAAGCACAACTGTTTCGCCATACTGTAATACAACAGAGCCCGAAGCCTGTTTGGCTATCTTCCCGGCTTTAATGATTAACGGTTTATCACCGAGTGCAGTTTCTAAAGCATGCTCCATATTTGCCTCCTTATTTTTAAACGACGCAGTGAAAAACCAGTATGCAAGCAATTACGTCGTATAGTGATCACGCTGGCTGAGATTCTCTTAGGATGTCCGAAGTCTCCCCACCACAAAACTTAAGCCAGCATGTGGGCAAAGTTCTGTATGGAAACCATGGGGAAATCAATCACGGAAATTCCCCATGGCTTTTCAGTCAATTCTATCTTCTCAGGCCAAGAGTGTCGATGATGGTACGATACCTTTGAACATCTGTATTTTTAACATAATTCAAGAGCCTCCTGCGCCTTCCTACCATCATCAGCAGCCCTCTGCGGGAATGATGGTCCTTGGCATGTACTTTCAGATGTTCGGTAAGATAAGTAATGCGGTGTGTCAGAAGCCCTATCTGTACCTCTGGTGAGCCAGTATCGCTGTCGTGAAGCTTATACTGGTCTATCAGTTTTTTCTTATCCTCGGGTGTAAAAACCACTTTCTTTAAACCTCCTGTTTTCAAATAGTTAAATGGGTGAATTCTGCTTCACCCTTGCGGGCATTCATCTCTTTTTACCGTGAACTATTGGTCACAGCAAAGCAACAAAAAAACACCTTAAAAAACAGTCAAGGCTTCAATCCAGGGCCGATGAATGCATGACCTCTGGCTGAGCTTTAACCGGTGTATTTTCACAAGAAAGAACAGCAGTATTTATAAGTGTTCTCAAAAGGCTCATGCCTCAGCACAGCCAGAAGAGTGTTATTATCGTCTACTATTTTTAGTAGCGTCTCCAAGTCAGAAGAAAGCCCTAAATCTTCCGATCTGATCATAATGCCATATTTGATCTTATCAGTCAAAGACTTATCAGCCTGAAAAGAAGTCATTCCACTAAGTGCTTCTGTCATACCAATAAGATTTTTGCCGGCATTTCCGTTTATAGCCAGATCCTCAAACTCTTGAAGAGTAATTGCATCCTCTATTTTAAAGGAGCCGGAACCTACCCGCCTTAGATTTCTGAGGTGAGCCCCGCAGCCCAGTTTTTTCCCTATATCCGAACAAAGAGTCCTGACATAAGTTCCGGAGCTGCAACTGACCCGGAAAAAAACGGAAGGAAGCTCAACTTTAATCACTTCGATCTCATGTATGTTAATCTGTCTCGGGGGCTTTTGAAACGGCTTGCCTTTTCTGGCAAGCTTGTACAGTGGTGTTCCTTCATGTTTAAGAGCTGAAAATTCAGGAGGAATCTGATCGATTCTTCCAGTAAAAGATTTAATTACAGACAAAATAACGTCATCAGTAAAATTAACATTATCAATGCTTGAGATTACCTTGCCTGTAAGGTCCTGAGTGTCTGTTTCAATGCCCAGAAACAGCTCTGCCTGATAAGTTTTGGAACTGTCAAGCCAGAACCTGGCAAGCTTTGTAGCCTTGTTAATACAAAGAATCAAGACACCTGTTGCAAAAGGATCGAGGGTTCCGGCATGGCCCACTTTTTGCGCCTTAAGTCTGCGTTTGACAATAGAAACAATTTTTGCAGAAGACAAACCTGCCGGTTTGTCGATGATAAAAATTCCGTTCAAAGATGAATAATTACCTGCACTTTTCAAATTGACTCTATCATCTTGAGGATTCTGTTCTTTATCTCAGGTAAAGTCGAATCAATGGTAAAACCAGCAGCGCTTCTATGTCCGCCCCCTCCAAAAGATGTTGCAATTGAAGCTACATCAACAGTTTCATCCGATCTAAGGCTTACCTGGTATGATTGTTTCTCAGAAGAAGATTGTATCCCGTTCATCTTTTCCTGAATGAGAACAGCTACCTTTACATCCCTTATGCGCCTTGCATAATTGATAAGCCCGTCTGTATCTTCAACCTGTGTGTTGGTCTCATTCATCATCGAACGTGTCAGTGACATCAAGGATACTTTCCCGTTTCTGGAAATCTCGATTGTATCAAGAGCAAGGTTCAAGAGTTTTATTCTTCCAAGGGAATAAGCCCCATAGACATACCGAGCCACATGATAAGGGTTTACACCGCAGGCAACCATCTTTTCACATATTTCAAAGCTTGCCCTGTTGGTGTTCGAAAACCTGAAAGAGCCTGTGTCTGTTAAAATCCCTGTATATATGCAGGTGGCTATTTCCTGTGTTATTTCAATCTTCATCTTAGTAAACAAATGCCACAAGATTTCTGTACTTGCACATGCATTGTCATCTATAAACTGAGAAGTACCGAACCTGGTGTTTGTAATATGATGATCTATATTTATGATTTCTGGAATATCACTGATGACAGCAGCAGCTTCACCCACCCTCTGCAGGTCTCCGCAGTCAAGAACCACGGCCAGGTCAAAAGATGACGCCGAAAACAAGTCTCTGGTGACAGTATGAACCCTTGGCAAAAAAGTGTAAACAGCAGGAATCGGGCTTTCATTATAAAGGGTGATCTTCTTATTTCTTCCTTCAAGTGCAAGACCCATGGCAAGAAGTGAGCCTATGGCATCTCCGTCAGGACTTGCATGGGTTGTAATCAGCACATTTCTGCTGCTATTCAAGCGATGTATGAGATGATCCATCTTCTTTACTTATTGATTTCAATATGTTGTCTATATGTGAAGCATAATCAAATGATTCATCATAATAGAAACTGATGCCTGGCATATATCGCAGGGCTAACTGAGTGGCAAGAGTGCGCTTTATATACCCAAGCGCACTCTTAAAGCCTTCATTAGCATCTTCTTTTGTATATTTGCCTTCTGTCATGGTAAAATAGATTTTGGCGTTTCGTATATCTTTAGACACCTTTACTCCGGAAATAGTGACTGTCTTGACACGCGGATCATTTATGTCTTTTTTAAGAATCTCTGAAACTACCCTTTGTATCTCGCCTGCTACCCTGTCTGCCCGTGTAAAGGATTTCATAACTGCATAATCTCCATTTCACTGTTTATGACTTCGACTGCTTTATGTTCATAGGCAAGATTTAATATTTTATCCATCTTGGAGTTTACAAGCTGACTGCTGTTACCAACAAGGGCAAACCCGATTTCTGACAGTTGATGTATATCATTAGCTCCAACTTCTGCAACCGATACATTGAAATGGTTCTGAATCCTGCTAATCAAGGACTTGAGCAACGATCTTTTTTCCTTGAGGGAATGACAGTCGTACAGTCTCAATTTTATGATTCCATAACCAACAACCATAAGAAACTCTTTGAATCTGTTATTCAACTTCTGGTTTTAATTCTTCCATATAATAACACTCAATTACATCGCCTAATTTAATGTCATTATAGTTTTCGATACCGATACCGCATTCGTATCCGCTTACCACTTCCTTAACGTCATCCTTATAGCGCCTTAAACTGCCTATCTTGCCTTCAAAGGCAACTACGCCGTCACGAAGCAGCCTGATCAACTTGCCACGCTGAATCTTTCCGTCGATAACTGAACAGCCTGCAATGGTACCAACTTTCGGAACGTGAAACAGATCGCGAACCTCTGCCCTTCCCAGAACACGCTCCTGAAAGGTGGACTTCATCATTCCGACAATAGCGTCTTTTACGTCCTTTATTACATTGTAAATAATATTGTAAAAGCGCATATCAACATGTTCTTCCGCAGCCATTGCCTGAACTTTTGCGCTTGGCCTGACATTGAAACCAATTATTATGGCATCTGATACTGTGGCCAGAGAAACATCTGATTCTGTAATTGCACCTGTTGCAGAATGGATGATATTAATATTGACCTCTTCATTCGAAAGCTTTACCAGTGAATCCCCGAGTGCCTCTATGGAGCCATGAACATCGGCCTTGATGATGATGTTGAGATCCTTGACCAGCCCGTCTTTCATCTGTTCAAAAAGCTTATCAAGGCTCAGTCGGCTGGTCTTTCCCAATTCCCTGGATCGCTGTTTCTGGAGCCTGTGCAGACTTACCTGCTTTGCATCTTTTTCATCTGCAAGCACCATCAACTCATCGCCAGCCATAGGCACACCCGAAAGACCTATTACTTCAACGGGCATGGACGGTCCGGCAGATTCAACCTGAAGGCCTCGATCATTCAGCAGTGCCCTGATTTTGCCATAGTGCACTCCACATACAACAGCATCTCCTGCTCGTAAAGTTCCCTGCTGCACAAGTACTGTGGCAACCGGCCCTCTTCCAATATCAAGCTTTGCCTCTACTACATGACCAAAAGCCAGTCTGGACGGATCAGCCTTAAGCTCCATAACCTCTGCCTGAAGGAGTATCATTTCCAGCAGATCGTCTATTCCTGTGTTGGCCTTGGCAGAAACACGTACAAAAATTGTTGTTCCACCCCATTCTTCTGCTACAAGACCTGCATCAGCAAGTTCACGCTGAACTTTTTCAGGATCAGCACCTGGCTTATCAATCTTATTTACGGCAACTATTATAGGAACATTTGCTGCCTTGGCATGATTAATAGCCTCAAGAGTCTGGGGCATTACCCCGTCATCTGCCGCAACTACAAGAACAACCAGATCTGTAATGCTTGCCCCCCTCGATCGCATAGCTGTAAAAGCCTCATGTCCGGGGGTATCGAGAAAAACAACCTGTCCACGGTCTGTAACAACATGATATGCACCTATGTGCTGAGTTATGCCTCCTGCTTCTCCTTCTGTTACACGGGTTTTTCGTATTACATCCAGAAGCGATGTCTTTCCATGATCGACATGCCCCATGATAGTTACAACAGGTGGTCTTTCTATCAGTTTTTCGGGATCATTTTTTTCCACCCTTAAAAAAGTATCTTCTTCAAAAGCAGCACGTTCGAGTTCAAAATTGAATTCCGCTGAAACAAGAGATGCTGTCTCATAATCTATGACCTGATTGAGGGTTACCATTACTCCTAGTCCCATCATTTTCACTATGATTTCGCTTGCCTTGATCCCCATGCGTTTGGCTAGTTCTGCAACTGCTATGGTGTCATCTATTTTAATCCTGCGCTTGATGGCCTTTGGTGTAGTCAAGACAGGTTTCTGAAGCACAGGCAGTTGCTTGGTTTTTGGAACTTTCCGTCCTGCTTTCCTCATCTTTGGAGATTCTGAATACAGATCTACGCCTTCAATTATTTCTTTTTTGCGGAAAGGCAGTTTCTTTTTGAGTTTTTTATCGAGTATATCTTCTTCAATTTCCTTACCAGGCTTTTTTTTCTTCTTGTCTTTGTCTTTATTTAAAGGTGGTTGCGGTTTTTCGGTAACAAGAATAATTTCCGGCTCAACACGAGTGACTATATCAGGAAGTTTTTCAGTTCTGCCATTTAATCTTTGAGTGACAACTGTACCCACCGGTGGTTCAGTCGATGGCTTGGGAGGCTCTGCAGGTTCAGGAGGTGGTTCAACCACAGGAACAGGTGCAAGCTTAATGATCTTGGCAGGCAGTTCTTTCTTGTGTTTGTTTTTCTTTTTCCCAACCCTTTTAACACTCTCTTCAGGGATAAAAGGCAGAGGGTCGGGCAAAACCAGCTTTTCAGCAGATTGGGCCTGAATCTCTGAAGATTCATCAGCAGTTTTTGACAGGTCTTCATCAGGCTTATCAGGAGCTTCTTCTCCTTCCTGCATTGGTTCTAGTTGGACTTCAGTCGGTTTTTCAGCTTCAATGGGCATAGAAGGTTCTTTTAAAACTTCAGGCTCTTCCCTGCTTTCTTCTTCTGCAACAAGATCTGCCTCTACCTTTTCTTCAGGTTCAATTGCAACAGTTGTTATTTCGGGTTCAGGCTGTACTTTAACTGTTACAGGAGGAAGCTTTTCATCAATTACAGGCTCCTGAACTGCGCGTCGCCTGATAACGACTGGCTTAACATGTACTGTTTCTGCTTTTTTTTGTTTCCCTACAGAAACGGTATCCATGATTTTGACAACATCTTCGTCTTCCAGAGAGCTTAAATGGCTGACTACAGAAATATCCAGATCCCGCATTTTTTCAAGCAGTACTTTATTGGTCATGTTAAGATCCTTGGCAAGTTCAAATACTCTGATTTTTGCCATTTACCCCTCCCCTTAATTTTTCTTTTGTTCCAGCTTTAACTACTGCAGGCCTATTTTTTCTAATCAATTGCTGTCATCTTTCTCCAGAACATCTTCTGATGATACAAGCTTCCTGTTTGATGGTGCTTTTTCTGAGGATTTTCGTTTTTTCTGAGAAACTGAAAAAGCCTGTCTCGCAACATTTATAAGATTTGACGCAGTAACTTCATCAATGCCTTCTATATCCGTAAGGTCTTCTTCTGAAGCATGGCAGAGTTCTTCGATAGAGTAAAACCCTTTTTTGCACAATGCATCTGCAAGAGAAGAGTTTATTCCAGGAAGGGATGCCAGTGCATCATAGTTTTCCTTCATGACTTCGTTGTATTGCCTTTCGCTTTTAACATCTAATTGCCATCCAGTAAGTTTGGATGCAAGTCGAACATTTTGACCACGCTTTCCAATTGCAATGGACAGGAACTCATCAGGTACAATTACATCCATGGCATGTTTGGCTTCATCTATGATGACTCTTAAAATTTCTGCTGGAGCCAGTGCATTGCAGACATATTTCGCAGCATCCATATGCCAGGAAATGATATCAATTTTTTCTCCTCTTAGCTCCTGGACAACACTCTGAACCCTGCTTCCTTTTATTCCGACACAGGCTCCTACAGGGTCGATGTCTGAATCATGGGAAACTACAGAAAATTTGGCACGAACACCAGGCTCACGCACTGCGCCCTTTATAACAACAATCCCTTCGCTTATTTCAGGAACTTCTGTCTTAAATAAATTGATAAGAAAGTTCGGATGAGTTCTAGACAATATTATCTGATGGCCGCGAGCTTCTTCCTTCACGTCCTGTATATAAGCACGAATCCTGTCGCCTCTGCGGTAAGTTTCTTTCGGAATCTGCTGATCTGCCGGAAGAACAGCCTCGGCTTGCCCCAGATTTACAACTATGTTTCCATGATCGATCCTCTGAACAATACCATTGATGATTTCGCCTTTTTTTTCTATGAAATTGGAATAAACAGCTTCTCTTTCAGCATCCTTCATTTTCTGAATAATAACTTGTTTGGCAGACTGGGCTGCAATTCTTCCAAACATGGCTGTATCCATTTTAATGCCAAGGCTGTCGCCTATTTCACATTCAGGATCCAGTTCCCTGCCTTCCTCTATACTTATCTGCGTGTCCGGATCATCAACAGTATCAGTGACTTCCTTAAACTGAAACAGCTCTATTTCACTTGTCTTGGGATTGTACTGAACTTCGATGTCTATTCGATTTCCAAATTTCTTTCTAGCCGCTGATTTCAAAGCCTCTTCAAGGGCCTTAATGAGAATCCCCCTGTCTATCCCCTTTTCACGACTAATCTGTTCAACCACACGCTTTATTTCTGTAATAAACATCAGATGTCTCCGTTATATGCTCAGCCTTGCCCTTATAATATCCTGATAGGGAATCTCAACAATACGCTCAGAAAGCTTAAGAACAACCTTTTCCTGTACCACGTCAGCCAGTATGCCTGTAAATTTTTTCTGTCCGTCAATTGGCTGCCGGATCTTTATTTTAGCCTGCCGCCCTTTGAATCTCTCGAAATCCGACAGTTTCCCAAGAGGACGATTGAATCCTGGGGATGAAACCTCGAGACAATAATTTTCAGTAACATTCAGATGAATATCAAGAAGGTCTCTCAATTGCCTGGTTACTTGAGTACAGTCCTGCAGGAAAACACCCCCTGGTTTATCAATATAAATCCGCAATGTCATTCCCTGAGGTTCACGCTGATATTCAATGAAAACAAGCTCTAAACCATCAGAATCGCATAAGGGTCCTGCTATCTCAGATACCCTTGAAACAACATCCTCGCTCTTTAAGCGCTGTGGCTTTGTTTGCTGGGAATCTGCTGATTTTTCTCTTTTCCGAGTTATTTTCAATTGATCAATTCTTTAATTTATCAAAAAATAAAAAAACGGGCTTTTTGCCCGTTTCCCATCATTTTCATTCATGCAGTAGTAATTAAGAAAAATGCCAGAAGTAATCAGTCATAAAAAATTACACTCGAAGACCCCACCGCATCATATAGAAACGCTGCATTCATATCCATTAACTGAAAAGACAAACTTGCCTTTGGAGCGGGCAACGAGATTCGAACTCGCGACACCAAGCTTGGGAAGCTTGTACTCTACCAGCTGAGCTATACCCGCCTTTTAACATGACGATATTATGTTAAAATTCTGGAATTGTCAATGACTTTAATCGGCGTGAAAAAAAGAAGCAAATGAAGATATGCCAACAACCCAAGATTGACAACGGCAAAGTAAAAAGTTCTTTGAACAGGGGTTAAACAGACAGTTATTTATGGCAATGAGGCGTCAAAGGCCATTATAAGCCTTTCCGAAATGCTCTTGTGAATGTCATTTACCGTCTCATCTTCGAGAGTTCCAGTATCTGAACGGTAGGTCAGTCGGAATGACAGGCTTCTTTTATCTTCAGGTATCCGCCCTCCTTCGAATAAATCAAAAAGAATGATCCTCTCAAACATGGGCTCATTCATTGCAATTACATTTTCAATCACCCTCGCCGCTTCATGGCTTTTCGAAAGAATCATGGTAATGTCACGGGCAACTGCCGGAAATCTCGGGATGGCTTCTGTTGAGGTGATGCTTTGTACGCAGGCGAAGAGTTTTTTGATATCAAGCTCAAAAACAAAAACCTCCTGCTTTATATTAAATGATGCAAGGACTTCTGAATGAAGCTGGCCAATTTGACCTATATCGTTCTGGCTGCAAATAATTGATGCAGAATATCCTGGCTTCAGATAGGGGGATAAAACCCCAGTATTTTTTGTAAACACAGGATTCTTGATATGAAGCTCTGAAAATAAAGCTTCTACAATACCTTTTAAATCGTAAAAATCACAGGCTGTATCCTGGCTGTACAATGAGACATCATGTCTTAAGCCTGTCCACAGCCCTGCCAGCATTTCTATTTCATCGGGAAGAACGTCACAGCCGTTGCTTATAAAAACATTTCCTAGTTCAAAGATTTTTAGGTTTCTCGACTGCTGTGAAATGTTTCTATGCACCGTATCAAGAAGCCCTGGAAGCAGCGAAGTCCTCATGACAGACTGGTCTTCAGTGAGGGGGTTCAGTACTCGGATAGAGCGCAGCCTGAAATCATCAGGCTTTAACCTTAGGGATTGAGAGGTCTGAGGATGAACAAAACTATATGAGATAATTTCTGAAAAACCAAGGCCCGTCATACATCTCAATACGAGTTCTCTTTGTTTTTGAGGACCGAAAGAACCTGAATATCCTTCCTTGATGACAGGAAATGTTACAGGAATGGACTCATAACCTGAAAGCCTTGCAATTTCTTCGACAAGATCCACTGACCTTGTTATGTCAACACGGAACGAAGGAGAGAATACCTTTCTCTCGTCCTCGGTAAGAGGTTCAACAATAAATCCTATGGATCTGAGAAGACCATCCATTTGAGCTGGTTCAATGGAAGTGCCAAGGAGGCGGTTGGTTGATCCGGCACTCAAAATCAGGGGTTTCTTATCCATTACTACTGGCCGTTCATCAATGCAGCCTTCAACAAGGGTTCCCGAACAAATCTCTGCCATTAGAAAAGCCGCCCTGTCGAGGGCAAACACAGTACCTTCCGGATCGACTCCTCTTTCAAAACGATGGGAGGCATCTGTGTTGAGAGCAAAGGCCTTGGATGTTTTTCTTATGCCTGATGATTCAAAACAGGCACTTTCTATCAGAATGTTTTTGGATGACGGCTCAATCTCTGAATTGTACCCCCCCATTACACCTGCAATTGCAACAGGCTTTTCTCCGTCGCAAATCATGAGGGTATCACACGTCAAGGTTCGCTCTTTATGATCGAGAGTGGTAAATTTCTCTCCTGAAAAAGCCGTCCTGACAACTATCCTTTGACCTGAAAGACGGTCGAAATCAAAGGCATGAAGCGGCTGACCTGTTTCCATCATAACAAAATTCGTAATATCCACAACATTGTTGACGGGCCTGATACCAACTGCAAGGAGTCGATCCTGCAGCCAGAACGGCGAACTGCTTACAGTAACATCTTTAATGATTCTGGCAGCATATCTTGTGCAATGGGATGGAGCATCTATTGTAACAGAAGCCATCTGCGTTATGTCATTTGTTCCTGAAGGAAGCTTTATTTCAGGAAAAGACAGAGGCAGTCCCTGAATTGCAGCAACCTCTCTTGCAATTCCCATGAAACTGAGGCAATCTGAGCGATTTGGTGTTAAACCAATCTCAAGTATCATATCTGAAACATTGAGAACTGAAGCAAGTAAATCACCTGGTACAAAACCTGAATCAGGAAGAATGATGATCCCGCTTCCATCAGGACCCAGCCCCAAATCAGCCTGGCTGCACAGCATACCGTCCGAAGCTATACCCCTGATATTGCTTTTTTCAAGAACAGAACCATCCGGAAGTTTTGTGCCGGGAAGGGCAAGGGCTGAAAAACAGCCGGAATGAACGTTTGGAGCTCCACAGACAACCTGGACCAGTCCATTCCCGGAATCAACCATACATTGTCTGAGTTTGACAGCACCGGGATGATCCGATATGCTTACAACCCGTCCGACAACAACTGATTTTAAGTATTCATAGCGATCATATAAGGCTTCTACCTCAAGACCCCGCATGGTTAAAGCCTCTGCAAGAAGGCTTACATCCATCTGGACTGGAACATATGTTTTCAGCCAATTCAAGCTAATTCTCATTGTAACCTTTACATAGTAATCAAGAACAAAGACATCAAAACTGTTTCAGGAAGCGGATGTCATTCTCATAAAATTTGCGGATATCATCTATTCCGAATTTCAGCATGGCGATCCGTTCTACACCCATTCCGAAAGCAAACCCTGAATATATTGAAGTATCATAGCCGACATTTTCGAAAACAGCCGGATGAACCATTCCCGAACCAAGAACTTCTAGCCAGCCGGTTTGCTTGCAGACCCTGCACCCTTTGCCACGGCAGATCACACAAAGGATATCAACCTCTGCACTTGGTTCTGTAAATGGAAAGAAGCTTGGCCTGAATCTGAGACTCGTCTTTTCATCAAACATCTGCTGGACAAAAACCGTAAGGATACCTTTGAGATCCCCGAAGGAAACCGATTCTCCAACTACGAGTCCTTCAACCTGGTGAAACATAGGAGTATGGGTGATATCAGAATCGCAGCGATAAACCTTTCCTGGTGCAATGATTTTAACAGGAGGAGCGTATTTCTCCATATATCTGACCTGGATAGGCGATGTATGGGTTCTAAGGACTATGGCTTCAGACACATAAAAAGTATCCTGCATATCCCTTGCTGGATGATTTTTGGGTATGTTCAGAAACTCAAAATTGTAAAGATCCAGTTCTATCTCAGGGCCTTCCGCAATTCCAAATCCGAGACGTGTAAAGATTTCACATATCTGCTTAGTAATCTGGGTAATCGGATGCTTTGCCCCGCAGAAAACAGCACGCCCTGGAAGCGAGACATCTATTCCGGGATCATCGACTTCCTGTTTTGCTTCGAGTTCCCTAAGCTTTTTTTCAAAAGCAGCTTCCAGATTTTTTTTAACTTCATTAGCTCTTTTTCCTGCCATTGGGCGTTCATCGGAAGGAAGCTGAGATATGGTTTTAAGAAATTGAGTAAAAAGCCCTTTTCGGCCAAGATATTTGGCAGAAATAGCCTGAAGCTGAGAACCCTGAAAACATGGCTCGAGTTCATTCAGCGCCTGCTGAAGAATCTGTTCTATCTTTTGTTCCACGGCTGTTATGCTCTGATGTAAACTAGGCTGGGTTAGATAACCGGAACAAGATGATGTTATGACAACACAGACGGCTCACCTTGAGATATATTCATATTTGCTGGGATGCAGCAGCAGTTCTTACCAGACTCGAAAACCCTGTTGGATCTGAGATCGCCAGTTCTGCAAGAACTTTCCTGTCCAGAGCAATGCCTGCGAGTTTCAGTCCGTGGATGAATTTACTGTAGGACAAATCATTCATCCTGGTAGCAGCATTGATTCTGGCAATCCAGAGACTGCGAAAGTCTCTTTTCTTGACCTTGCGATCCCTGTAAGCATATGCAAGAGCACGGTCAACAGTATCAGCTGCTGTCCTGAAGAGCTTGCTGTGACCCCCGCGAAACCCTCTGGCCAGTTTTAACACTTTATTTCTGCGTCTTCTTGACTTGAAACCCCTTTTTATCCGCATCTATTCATCTCCTTAATTCTGTGCACCGCCTTCGGTAAGACCAAGTATCCATTGAAGCCCCGGCAATGCTTGCACATAAATTTCATTTACCCATTAGGAAGCAGTAATTTTAACTCTCTTTCATTCGTTTTGTCAATGATATGACTCTTTCTTAAAGATCTTTTTCTCTTGGTTGTCTTCTTCGTTAGAATATGACTTCCATGGGATTTCGAGAAGACAAATTTTCCTGTTCCGGTTCTTTTAAATCGCTTTGCAGCAGAACGGTTTGTTTTAATCTTTGGCATTATTCTATTCTCCTAAAACTTAAGTCTATAATCGCTTAATTTCACTTACTATGCATTCTCCCTGAAAGTTTTCTGACAGGGGATAGATTATCAGAGAGTCAAAAACAAAAAAACAAGCGCGAGCCAAGTAGCTTTGCTTACGCCATATAAACAAACTAAAAAATCAGCATTAGCCGAAAAGCATGGAATCTTTAAGTAAAAACCGGCAAGAGTCAGGATTTTTTCAAATGAGATTTATTTCGGAGAAAGAATCATGACCATGGTGCGGCCTTCGAATTTTGCTGCCTGTTCAATTAATGCAGCCTCCTGAGTCTCTTCAATAATCTTATCAAGGAGCTCTTTTGCTGCCTGCGACAAGGTTATCTCGCGCCCCCTGAAAACCACAGTAATTTTTACCTTGTCTTTTTTTGCTAAGAACTTTCTAATGTGATCTATTTTTGTCTGCAGATCATGCTCGCTCGTCTTGGGACGTATCTTGATCTCTTTAATCTGAAAAGTACTTTGCTTTTTCTTTGCTTCCTGCTTCTTCTTGGTTTGTTCATAACGATAACGGCCGTAATCCATTATCTTGCAAACAGGAGGAGCTGCATTGGGCGATATTTCAACAAGATCAAGCCCGAAGTCATTTGCAACCGCCAAAGCCTTGTAGGTTGGAATTATCCCAATCTGGTTGCCATCCGGATCGATCACTCTGACCTCTTTAGCTCGGATATCCCGATTGATGTTGGTTTTATCAGTTTTAATGGGTTTTTTGCTTGTCGGGACTATACCTGCACCTCCAGAATTTTAATAAGTCTATGTGCACCTGTTTTCCGTATCAAATTGCCCGGAAATCTTATGCCATAGCCTTAACAGATAATGTTCAATAAACAATACAGCCAAATTATCCTTTTGATGATATATGAGCATATTAAGAAATGCAAGCTAAAAAACAATGGAGAGACAAAAAGCAGGCATTGGGAACGTATTGACTTTCTTGACAGATATTATTTAGATAATTATTTTTTTTTAAAAATTGGGTTTAATTTCTTTTTTTTACAGAAAAATCTATGATTTTTTTCAGACTTGAAAGGTGATTATGAAACAACCTGTTGTTGACCTTAGCTCATGTACGCTTTGTTGTGTATGTTATGATGTATGTCCTGAGGTTTTCAGATTGAACGACTCCGGCTATATTGAAGTTGAGGAGCTGAAAGATTACCTCATGCCATGTGTCGATGAAGCAATAAAGAATTGTCCTGCTGACTGCATTTTCTGGGAAGATCATGTCTGAAAATATCCGCTTCAGAAAACTGAAAGAAGAACTTCTGTACAAGCTTTGCAATGAAGATATCGAAGATGTGCTTGAGGCTATAAACAGAGTATCGCCTAGAAAAGCGGTGAATCCTCTTTTTTCTTTTCTTTACAGTAAAGATGAACTTATCCGCTGGAAGGCTGTTACTGCAATGGGTGCTGTTGTGTCCAGGCTTGCAGAAGAAGACATCGAGTCTGCCCGCGTCGTGATGAGACGCCTCATGTGGAATCTGAATGATGAGTCCGGCGGAATCGGCTGGGGGTCTGCAGAGGCTATGGGGGAAATTATGGCAAGAAACGAGCAACTTGCCAGAGAATATGCATGCATACTTATTTCTTATATCAATCCTGAAGGCAATTTCATTGATAATCCTGCCCTTCAAAGAGGTGTATTATGGGGACTTGGAAGACTGACTCAAGCATTTCCGCATCTCACAGAAGAAATAGCTGATTATCTTTCTCCATTCTTATTGTCACAGGATCCTTTTCTTAGGGGTCTTTCGGCCTGGACAGCCTCCTTTCTAAAAAATTCAGCCACAAAGTCTTTACTCCTAAGTCTTCATGAATATAATGCAAAAATACCTTTCTATTTCAACGGCAAGCTATGTGAAAGAACCATAGGCAGTTTGGCACAACCGGTGGACAGAAACAGGGAGTATTAAAGCTGACGGCATCGTAAAAAGCCTCAGGTTTGTTCCTTGATTATAACCAGTTATAATGATAACATAAAAAATAATTCTTTGTTTCAGCAGAGCTCTTTTTGAAAAAAAGCATAGGTAAGCTGGCGCAATCGCGCCTATGATTTTCTATTAATCTGGGAAATTGCACTATGAAATCAATGTGTTTTCTGCTTCTTCTGTTATGTTCCACTTTTTTCCCTTTGAATATGCCTGCTTCTGATATTTCTCCCCTGTCCTTAACAGAGGCAATTTTGAACTCAGACCGTAATAATCCTAAAATCAAGGCGGCTCTGTCTCAGCTTTCTGCAGCAGATCACAGGATTACACAGGCAAGGTCTGGTTTTTTACCCCAAATTTATTTTACAGAAACTTTTACACACACGAACAACCCAATGTGGGCATTTGGTAACCGCTTGAACCAGAAAATAATAGCAAGGGAGGATTTTGATCCTTCAAGGCTTAATAAGCCAGGTTACATAGACAATTTCAATTCAGCCTTGTCCATAGAATGGCCTGTTTTTCAAGGCGGCCAGACAAAAATAGAAATGAATCAGGCAAGGCTAGGAAGAGACGGTTATGACCAGTATTTAACCCGAACAAGACAAGAAGTAATCGCAACTACAGCTGCCGCTTACACAGGATTGCTTTTGGCAAGAAAAAATCTTGATGTTATCAACATATCTCTTCAAACAGCAAAAGCCAATTTAAAGATGATTTCATCCCGATATGAACAAGGCCTTGCTGTCAGGAGCGATCTTCTGCGTGCTCATGTACACATTGCAGAGCTGGACCAGGGTCGAATAGATGCACAGACTCAGTTAAAAATGGCTGAAGATGTCCTGAATGCTGCCATGGGGACCCCTGGTGAAACTAGTTGGAGGCTTTCAGGTGAACTGAAAAAAGGTGATAAAATCAGTGGCTCACTAGACGAATGGATAAAACTTGCAAACTCTAACAGGCCGGACATGAAATACATGCAGATTCAGGAAAGAATTGCAGAAGAAGAAGTCCAGAAATCAAAAGCATCTCATCTTCCAAACATAAATATAATTGGAACATATGAGCTTAATTCGTCTGATTTCAGAAATTCAGAGGATTCTTTTACAATTGGAGCCATGATGAGAATAAATCTCTACAGCGGTGAAAGGATAAGCTCCAGGACCAGGGAAACAGAAGCCTTGTTGAATAAGGTGAGAGCCATGAGAAATGAGATAGCCTCAGGTATCGAGGTTCAGATCAGGCATGCTTTTCTTCAGTCTCAAAGTGCATGGAGCAGGATAGATGTCGCTGATTCATCAGTATCTCAGGCTGAAGAAGGACTTAGGATCGTAAAAGATCGCTATGAAAACGGCCTGCTTACTATTGTCAGCCTTCTTGATGCAGAGGTCTCGCTTAAAATGGCGCAAACCAATAAATATAAATCTCTGCATGATTATACATCTGCAAGGATTCAGCTATCACTGGCAGCAGGAATCATAGACTTGAATTTTGAGTAAAACACTTATCAGACACCCAAAAACATCTCTTTGTTTGGAGACAATCATGCTGAAACACGGAATCATTTACAAAATAGTATTTATTGCCTGCATCATCATTATTTCCGGATGCGGCGAAAAAAGAGGCACTGAGAAATCTTTGAAAAAAGAAGCTGTAAGAACAAGGGTTGCTACTGCCTCAATCACTCAGGAAGCCATGATTCATGAGGCAACAGGAAACGTGGTTTCAGAATCCTCAAGCATAATATCAAGCAAGATAATGGGCGCTGTAACAAAGATTCATGTAAGGGAAGGAGAAAGGGTTAATAAAGATCAGCTTCTCCTTGATATAGATCCGGGACAGGTAAAAGCTCATCTGCTTCAGGCAGAAGCAGCACTTTCTGAAGCAAGAAAAGCTGAAAAAGCTGCAATTTCTGCAGAAAGTTCCGCCACGTCAGCAGCATATCTTGCAAGGACAACCCATGAACGCTATTCAAATCTTATGAAAACTGAGTCTGTAAGCAGGCAGGAATTTGATGAAGTAAAAGCCAGGCTTTTGCAGGCCGAATCTGCTTTAGCTCAATCAAAGTCAATGGCAGAGGCTGCAGGGTTCAGAGTTGAACAGGCCAAGGCTGCTCTTGTCTCTGCAGGCATAAATGAAAAAGATTCCAGGATTCTTTCTCCATATTCTGGAGTAATCACCGCAAAACTGGTTGAACAGGGAAGTCTTGCATCCCCTGGCACGCCTCTTCTTAAAATGGAAAGTAGCGAGTCTTTAAGAATTGACATGATTCTTCCTGAAAATCTTATCCATTCGGTAAAAACACATCAGAGCCTTTCTGTTTTAATCCCTTCTGCCAGCAAAAATGCGATTGAAGGAAATGTGAAGGCGATCATTCCTTCTGCTGATCCTGCCAGCAGGTCTTTTACCGTTCACGTAAAAATAGTCGGTATTCCAGGAATTTATCCCGGAATGTTTTGCCGGGTGCTTATACCACTGAAAGAGACAGGAAAACTTTTAATCCCTACCACTGCAATAATTCATGAAGGGCAGCTTACAGGAATATTTCTTGTGGCTTCAGATAATGCTGCCAGGTTTCGAATCATAAGGACAGGCAGGATTTCAGGGGATATGACTGAAGTCCTGTCAGGGTTAAAGGCTGGAGACAGATTTGTCATCTTTCCGCCACCAAATCTTTCTGACGGCCATATTGTGGAGGTGATGCCATGACTAGGGCAGGGGCCTCCGGAAAAATTGCAGGCTATTTCATAAATTCAAAATTGACCCCTCTTATAATCATTGCCTCGGTGTTACTTGGAATTGCCGCTGTCATTGCCCTTCCGAGAGAAGAAGAGCCCCAGATCATTGTCCCAATGATAGATGTTTTTGTAAAAATGCCTGGTGCAAGCGCCAAAGAAGTTGAAGAACGTGTTACACGCCCCATGGAAAAACTCCTTTGGGAGATTCCAGGTGTTGAATATGTCTATTCAACATCCAGCCCTGGAATGTCGATGGCAGTAGTGCGTTTTTTAGTAGGCCAGGATGAGGAGAAGTCAATAGTTCGCCTTCAGTCAAAACTTATGGCAAACATGGACAGGATTCCGCCTGCAGTATCACCTCCTCTGGTAAAGCCCCGCTACATTGACGATGTGCCGATCCTGGCACTGACCTTCTGGGGCAAAGATGCCGACTACTATACTCTCAGAAGGGTAGCAGCAGAAGTAGATGATCTCATAAAAAGAGAAAAAGATATTTCCATGACGACACTTATAGGCGGATATCCCAGGCAGATATCTGTATATCTCGATCATGTAAAGCTTGCTGCCTTTGGACTTGATATAGGCCTCATATCTGCTGCAGTGTGCGCTTCCAATCAGGAATCTGACGCCGGATCTTATCCTTCACAGGAAGGCCAGGTTCTGGTTCATGTCAATGGATTTCTAAGAAGCATGGCAGATGTCGAAGCCATTGTTGTCGGAGTCTATAACGGAAAGCCTGTATATCTTAGAGATGTGGCAGTTGTTACAGACGGTCCGGGGGAACCGGATCAATATACTTTTTTTGGAATGGGCATTTCTGCTTCAGAAAAAGGCTTGAGTTCAGCAACTCCGCCCAAGGGTGTTTATCCTTCTGTAACCCTTACTGTAGCTAAGAGAAAAGGATCGAATGCCATTTCTGTCGCACAGAAAGTTTTAAACAGAATAGAAGATGCAAGAGGCTCTGTGATTCCAGGCAATATTGAGATGACAGTTACAAGGCACTACGGCGAAACTGCAAAGGAAAAATCAGATGAACTGCTCTTCCACATGATGATTGCAATAGTTTCCGTCTCAATTCTGATATGGTTTACACTTGGACATAAGGAATCAGGAATTGTAGCCCTGGCCATACCTGTAACCCTGGCCCTGACTCTTACAGTGTTTTATCTTTATGGTTATACACTTAACCGCATTACATTGTTTGCACTTATTTTTTCTATCGGTATCCTCGTTGATGACGCAATTGTTGTGGTTGAAAACATGGTGCGCCACTTCAGACTTCCTGAAAATTCAGACAGGCCTCGTCTTGATGTAGCGATAGAAGCAGTGGATGAAGTAGGAAATCCGACCATTCTTGCAACCCTTACAGTCATTGCAGCAATCCTTCCAATGGCCTTTGTCGGAGGGCTGATGGGCCCTTACATGAGGCCTATTCCTGTCGGAGCTTCAGCAGCAATGGTCTTTTCTCTCATAGTTGCATTCATTGTGACCCCATGGGCAGCTTTAAGGCTGATCAACCATAAATCCGGTTCTTCCCATCATGAATCAGAAGACTGGAGCACTAGGCTTTACAGACAAATCATGACACCTTTGATAGAAAATCCTTTCTGGAGATGGGCTTTTTTATTGGCAGTAGGTGCAATGCTAATTGGAGCATGTGCTCTTGTTGCAATAGAATTTGTAAAAGTAAAGATGCTTCCTTTTGACAACAAGAGCGAGTTTCAGATAATACTTGATATGCCTGAATCTGCAAGTCTTGAAGAAACTGCTTCAGCAACACTCGAGATGGGAGATTATCTTAAGACTGTGGATGAAGTTGTCGATTATCAGATACATGTCGGAATTGCAGGGCCTTTTAATTTTAACGGCCTTGTCAGACATTATGACCTTCGCAGGGGACATCATCTTGGTGACATTCAGGTCAATCTGGTTGGCAAGGACAAGCGGAAACTTCAAAGCCACGAAATAGCAAAGAAGGTACGGCCACATATAGAAAAAATTGCAAAGCGCTTTGCAGCAAGAGTAAAAATCGCAGAAGTACCACCAGGACCTCCTGTTCTTTCGACTCTTATTGCAGAAGTCTATGGTCCGAATTATGAGCGCCAGCGTGAGATTGCTCTTCAGATCATGAAGATTTTCGAAGAAACATCTGGAGTCGTTGATGTTGACTGGTACATGGAAGAAAGCCGGCCAAGACTTGACATAGAAGTGGACAAGGAAAAGGCCGGCTTTCACGGAATAAGCGCCGCACGTGTTTCAGCAGCTCTTGAGCTTGCTCTTTCCGGAAAACAAACAGGACTCCTGCACCTGCCCATGGAAAAAGAAGATGTTCCTATAATCTTAAAGCTTTCTCTTAAAGACCGCTCCGGGATCGAAAATCTCGAAACCATAAAGCTGGCTGGTTCAGGAGGCACAATGGTTCCTCTTTCAAGCCTCGTTGTCTCCAAAAAAACGGAATCAGACAGAAGCATATATCACAAAAACCTCATGCCTGTCGTCTATGTCATAGCCGATGTAGCAGGCGAAAAAGAAAGCCCTGTCTATGCAATTCTTGAGATGAAAAAAAAGATTGATGCCATAATCCTTCCTGAAGGCCATAAAATCGCCCAGCACACTTCAGGACTTCCTGATAGCGATCGTAAATTTGCCATAAAATGGGATGGAGAATGGCATATTACCTATGAGGTCTTCAGGGATTTAGGCATAGCCTTTGCCGTGGTACTTGTAATTATATTCGTGCTTGTAGTCGGATGGTTTCAGTCTTTTTCAACCCCTCTTGTGATAATGATGGCAATTCCGTTTTCTCTGATCGGAATACTTCCTGCGCACTGGCTCATGGGTGCTTTCTTTACAGCAACGTCAATGATAGGTTTCATTGCAGGTGCCGGAATAGTTGTCAGGAATTCCATTATTTTAGTCGACTTCATAGAACTCAGGGTTGCCCAAGGAATGCCTCTAAATCTTGCAGTCATAGATGCTGGCGCCGTTCGTTTCAGACCAATGATGCTTACTGCAGCAGCAGTTGTCGTAGGAGCATCTGTAATATTGTTCGACCCAATTTTTCAGGGTCTTGCCATATCACTAATGGCAGGCGAGGTAGCATCCCTTCTCTTTTCAAGAATGACTGTTCCAATACTTTACTATCTTGACAAAAGGTGGGAAGGAAGTATTCATGCCGATCAAATCCAGGGCACTTGAAGTAAATCTTGCAGGATCTCAGGTAGATGTTGTCATTGATAACAGATATCTGCCGCTCAAAGATGTGATGTCGAGGTATTATGGCCTGATGGATGGCATAAATACTTTTTTGACAGAGCTTTCCCACCCTTACAAAAACTGGAAATTCATAGTTCAGGAAACCAGGAAATACGGGCTCGATTATTTTCATTATTTTCAGAAACATCCCCTGAGAGAAGAAGTTATTGAGATTATTATTGGAGTTTTTCTAGATGCTGCAGCAGAAGCTGCTCAGGATGTAAGAGCAGATGCTGTTGACAATCTGATGCTCTTTCTACAAAAAACACTAACGGAATCGTATTGCGGATCTTTTGATCGTATATTGGAAAATGCATTTGAAAGAATTCATGAACTTGACGAAAACAGTTTCTGGCTGTTTGTCAGAAGTTTTTATCCGGTAAAGAAGCTTGCAGAACTTTATCTCCATGCAGATGATACCCAGGCCTCATATAAAGCAATCAATAAACTTATCTCTAAGTGCCATCACTATTCTTTTTCTTACTGGCTAAGCCTTGATGATCCCATGTCCTGGTTTGAAAAAGAGGCTGAAACAACTCACAAACCTATTTTCGACGATTTTTTTTCTGATGTTTCTCATTCAAAGATTTCCATGTGGGTGAATCAGCTCAATTGTTTCATGATTTCAGAAGAAATCGGTTCAAGAAAGCTTCTTGAAAAGCTTATAGGGCTTCCAGCTTACCATGAACTCGTAAAAGTATATAAAAATATACCTTTGCTTCTGTGGAAGGCTGGTGCAAACAACACGGTAAGAAATCAGTGGAAGGTCATCTTTCTTTTTCGCATCATGAACATCTCTGGACTTTCTTCAATCCATGAAGATGCCCTGAATGATATAAACAGAACCTTAAGCTGGCTCATAGGAAATGATTCCAACAGAAACATAATGAGACTTATAGAAAAGACTTTTTCAATTCTGAAAACCCAGCCCAGTCAGTACCATGCAACTTCGATGAGCTGCGCCTTGAACGTGGGAAAAGGTGTCTATAAGACAGATGAGAGTGATCTTGTCAATTTCTTTATTGAATCAGTGATTGAGCTTGGGTTTGAATCCCCCATGATCTCAGGTGTAGGAAACGACTGGCAGATAAGGGCAAACAGCGCCCACATACAGAACATCAGGACATGGCTTGAGCTTATAGAGCTTAAACCCAAATGGTCAACGAGGCTTTTGTCATGTCTTATAATCCATCTTAGTCTTCAAGGCGTTTTCATAAAAGACACAGATATTTTTCCGCGCGACATCACAAGACTCCTGAACAGCGACATTGAGCCTGTCTATAACCTTGTAAAGCAGCTTACCCGTCTTTTTCCTTCTTTCTTTAATGAGATAGGGGCAGAAGGAGAGCTAAGGGAAATATCCACACGTCTTGATGAAATGACAAGGAGAAAGGACATTCTCATTCATTTTCTCAGGAAACAAAGCCATGTCGAAAGCAGCAATCAGATTCTTGGATTCATAGATGCAGTACTTGAATTCTGGAAAACAGGGAATAAAAAAGGGCTTGTAAGATTCGTTCCCGAAGAGATTTTCAACAGAATCGAAACAACAGGTCCTTACATAGAAGGTGTAAGACGCATAATGACGTTCCTCAGTCAGGATGGAACAGATATTCAGGAAAGGCTTCTTAATATAAGAGATGAAGAGCTTGGCAGGATACTGTTGAAGATAACTGACGAATCTCCGGCAGATATAGAGCGCATTCAACTCATGATCTCATTTTATAAGCTTCTTCATCAGAAATATAACATAGATTCCATTAAACTAGATTTTTACCTCGACCAGTTAAAAAACAGCGGATTCCCTGAATTCAACAAATTGAAAAAAGCCCTTGAAGAACCGGATAAAAAGAAAAAAGTAACCTTGCTTATCAACTATCTTGATGATTTGAAAAAAATAATACTGTCTCAAAAAACCTTTGAGATCAGAGAAAATATTTATAAAAAAAGGCATATTACAGTTGATATTCCGTCGATGTACGGAAGTTACCATGAAATGAAATTTGATGCCATTGGGCTGACTTTCAGGATAGAATCCATAGTAAATGTACTTTTTGAAGAACTGGTTGAAACCATAGATCTCAAACTCATTACCCTTGTTACTATTCATGAGATTTCTGAGCTTCTGAGCCTGTTTAACAGGGCACTGAAAGCTGACGGCATTAACTCTGTCGAATTTGAGCGTCAACAGGAGTTTTTAAGCCACTCACTCGAAGTCAAGGGTTTTACATTTACCCAGTATCTGGATATTTTCAAGGGTTTTTCACTGGCTGTAAAAAATATCATAAATGACTATTTCAACAACATTCATGAAGAAAATCTCAACAGGATCATTGCAGGAATAGATAGGAATCGGCTTCTTAAGCGTTATCTTCCGGAAGATGAAGAAATTGATGCCGAAAGATTGAAACACAGGGTATCAGAGATTTTTTTCAGAGACAGAATCGTTTTTTCACTCGGACTTCAGCAACTCGATCTTCTTTTAACAAGGATACAGAATACCCTATATCTCCAATTCGATCAACTTCAGAGGGACCAGCTCAAGCTTCTTCTTCGATATGACCCGAGACAGACAATAACAAGAATCCATAAAACAGGGAAAAAACTTCCAGGTATCATCTACGCAGGCAACAAAGGATTGAACCTGATTAAACTTAGGCGCTTTGGTCTTCCTGTTCCTCCTGGATTCATAATCACAACAGAGGCATTCAAATGCAGGGACATAATAGAGCATTATCCGCCTGCTGCCCAAAATTTCAAGGATCAGGTGGTAAGTCAGATTTCTGTTATTGAAAAAATGACACGAAAAAAATTTGGAAGCTACTCAAATCCTCTTCTTTTTTCTGTCAGAAGTGGAGCCTCCATATCCCAGCCTGGAATGATGGACACTTTTCTTAATGTCGGCATAAACGAAAAGATCGCAGAAAGTCTTTCCGAAAAAACCGGAAACCCCTGGTTTGCGTGGGATAATTACAGAAGATTTTTGCAGTGTTACGGTATGGCAGTCGGACTGGAAAGAGACTATTTTGACTCAATCATAAGCGATTCAAAAAAAAGGCACGGAATCTCTCTGAAAAAAATTTTTACTGGCAAACAGATGAAGGAGCTGGCACTTGCCTACAAAAAAAGCATTCTTGATGCAGGCTATCCAGTTCTTGATAATCCAATGGATCAGCTCTTCATGACCATTAAAAGCGTATTCAATTCCTGGGAATCGGACAAGGCCAAGACCTACAGAAAGATTATGGGGATTTCTGATGACTGGGGAACAGCAATAACAATACAGGCAATGGTTTATGGAAACATTTCCCAGCAGTCAGGCACTGGAGTCATTTTCACACATAACCCGAGATGGCCTGGAGACAGGGTAAGGCTCTGGGGTGATTTTACAATAGGCAATCAGGGTGAGGATGTAGTATCTGGGCTGGTCAACACCATGCCTATTTCCATTTTTCAACAGGAAATCGAGATGAGAGAGACTGATATTACTCTTGAAACTCATTTTTCAGATATTTATGCAGCCCTTAAAAACTGGGCAATAGACCTGATTGAAAAAAAAGGATGGACGCCTCAGGAAATGGAATTCACATTTGAAACCCCTTCAGCCAGAGATCTTTTCATCCTTCAGACTCGTGAAATGGCCATGAGAGAGCGAAAACACGTCCTGACATTTGACTTTGAGAAAAATTTGAATGACAGATTTCTTGCACATGGCATAGGTGTAAGCGGTGGGGCCATGAGCGGCAGGATAGTCTTTACCTTGAAAGAAATCGAAGAATGGAGACTGAAAGAACCTGATACATCCCTTATTCTTGTCAGGGGAGACACAGTCCCTGATGACATAAAGGAAATCTATGCATCTGACGGCTTGCTTACAGCAAGAGGAGGACTTACTTCACATGCAGCAGTTGTGACTCATCAGCTTGGAAAGACCTGTGTAGTAGGATGCGGAAATCTTGTCTGCAAGGAAAAAGAAAAAGAATGCATTTTCCAGAAGACAACTTTACGCTCGGGCGATTTCATTAGTATTGACGGTCATGAAGGTTCAGTTTACAAGGGTAAGATAAGGTTGATGAACTCGTAAAAAGTCAATATTCGGACGGCTTTGTAAAAAGGCCGCAGGCAAGGCGCACAAATCCTGAGGAATGAGGCGTACTTATGGTACGCCGCAATGACGAAGGATGCAGTGCAACGCAGCATCCGACCTTTTTACGATGCCGTCAAGGTTAAGAAAAAATTTCTGATAAAGGGGCAAAGGCATGGAATCAGATACTCAAACCAGGTTAAAGCTTGGAATAAATGGCATGGGCAGAATCGGAAAACTTTCAGTATGGCATCATGTGAACAGAAAATATTTTAATGAAATTTTTGTAAACATAGGAAGACTGGCAGGAACTTCCTTGTCCGACATTGCCCATTACATTGAAAGAGATTCTACTTATGGAAGCCTGAACGGGTTCTTGCACGGCTGTAATTCATTCAATGTCATAGAACATATCAACGAAAAAGATGGCTCCATGATAATAAACGGAATTAAGGTCTCATTCCTGAGATCCTTCAGAAACCCTTCCGAGATCAACTGGAAAGAACATGACGTAAAAATCGTAGTAGACACTACAGGACGTTTCATTGATCCAACTTCAAGCCCTGATCATTCGGGGGGCTCTTTGAGAGGTCACATCGAGGCTGGTGCTCAAAAAGTGATTCTCTCAGCTCCTTTCAAGATAAAGGACAAGAGAAAATCAATGCCTGATGATGCAATTACAACAATCATGGGAATAAACGAAAATGACTATGATCCAAGGCATCACAGGCTCATCTCAGGAGCATCCTGTACCACAACATGCCTGGCGCATATGATGAAACCGCTCATTCTTGCTTTTGGTCAAAAAAAAATACTGTCTGCCTCCATGTCAACAATACATGCCTCCACAGGCAGCCAGGCAGTTCTTGACAGGCTTCCGAAGGCAGGAGCAACTGATCTTCGCAAAAACCGTAGCATAATGAACAATATAATTCTTACATCAACTGGGGCTGCAAATACGCTCAGGATGGTTATTCCTGAAATGGAAGAAATAGGCTTTATCGCAGAATCAGTAAGAATACCGACTGCAACAGGCTCCCTGATCATACTTGTGATAAATCTTCAGGAAGAGCTTTTTGGCGGAAGCATCAGAAGAGAAATGTTAAACGAGATTTACAGAAAAACTGCCAAGGAAGATACAAGAGGGTATCTAATGATCTCGGACAAACAAAATGTTTCTGCTGATATCATTGGCATTCCGAGAGCTGCTGCCATAATAGAAGGTAATGAAACCCATACAAGAACAGCAAACGTCACCCTGAATCTTTCAAATATCCCTGGCCTTGATATGAGCGTCTTAACCTCTCTGAAGCAACCGGTCATAAAGATTCCTGTGACTCAGGCAGTTATCTATGGATGGTACGATAATGAAATGGGAAGTTACGTCAACATGCTTGGCGACAGAACCGTATCTGTAGCCGCACAGTTCGTGTGAACCCGGGTCAGATATTGAGTCTTAGGAGGATTTTATCTTGTTTTTCTTTCCTGAATAATAGAAAAGTAAAGCTCCGACAATAAAGAATATCAGAATAGAACCTATTCCGCACCTTGCGGCAAGCTGGCCTGTCTGATGAACCTGTTCAGGTGTCGCTGATTCAGGCATAAGTATTTTTCTTGCAATCAAGCCAACCGTTCCTACCAGGCCAGGTCCTACAATCGCTGCAAATTTGCCCACCATGTTAAAAAGGCCAAAGTACTCGGCAGACCGCCCTACAGGAATAAACTGGGTGTAATAAGAACGGCTCAGGGCCTGAATACCACCCTGAACAAGCCCTATAATGAATGCAAGGATATAAAAATCCGCCTTGACACTCATGGAAGCACCCCATACAGTGGCCATTCCATATACGGCAATTGCGATATAGATGCAAGTGCGCGAACCCCAGTAACTGCTCAGTTTTCCAAACATGAGGGCGGAAGGAAATCCTACAAACTGAACAAGAAGAAGTGCGAGCATAAGGTCATTGCCTTCAAATCCCAGAGAAAGACCATAATCAACTGCCATTCGTATTATTGTATCGACTCCGTCCATGTAACACCAGTAAGACAACAAGAACAGTCCTGCTGCTGTTTGAAATCGGAATAAATTATAAACCGTATTCTTGAATTGCAGAAAGCCGGTTGTCAGGAGATTGCTCCCTATATCATTTTTTTCTGTTAGCTCATCCTCATGAACCCACAATATGAGAAAAACTGTAAACCCTGCCCACCACAAAGCGACACTCAGAAATGAATACCGGACAGCTTCGGCCGAATCAGTGAAACCAAACCAATGGGACTGCTGAACCATTACGATGTTAAGAACAAAGAGAAGCCCTCCGCCCAGATAACCCATTGCATATCCGAGACTGGAGACTCTGTCTCTGTCATAAGGCCTTGCAACAACAACAAGAAGCGAGTCATAGAAAACATTTGCGCCTGCAAAACATATCATCCCGACACCATAGCATAGAATCGCCAGACTCCAATTCCCCTTCGGAACAGCATATAACAGGGCAGTAGCCAGAGCCCCGGAATAGGCAAGACTTACAAGCATTGACTTTCTGACAGCCTTTCTGTCAACTATAACTCCTAGAATTGGAGCGCATATTGCAGTGAGCAGGCTAGCAAGGGAATTACCGAACCCCAGAAGTGCGGTACTGGTATTTACATCGATACCCATGCTCCAATACTGTTTGAAGAAAATCGGAAAAAATCCTGCCATGACTGTTGTAGCAAAAGCAGAATTTGCCCAGTCATACATTGCCCATCCCCATGCAGTTTTATTATCTTTCTTCATCACTGTCTTTCCATGAAAAATGCTTGACAAAAAAAACACCTGTTGATAGATAATTAATCTTATATAAATTTAAAGCCTTCATGATAAAGCAGAAAGTCTCTTTTTTAGAGATAAAAAAGAGATACGGCTGCAAAGACTTATGAGATTAACGGAATTTTTTAAAGACTCTTAGTAACATATCCTTCATAAATAAAGAATATAAAAAAGCCCGATAAGCGGCCATATAAGAATGAAAGGAGGTGCAAGGAATAAACCTATATTTTAAGGCTGCAAGAATTAGCATTCGCGTATTAACTTGTACTAATGACAAAGCCAACAACAGGAGGTATCTTAAATGCCAAGTTTTGTAATTGCAGAAAAATGTGATGGATGCAAAGGCGGAGAGAAAACCGCATGTATGTACATTTGCCCAAATGACCTGATGGTTCTCGACACTAACGCCATGAAAGCCTACAATCAAGAACCAGATCAGTGCTGGGAATGTTTTTCCTGTGTAAAGATTTGCCCCACTCAGGCCATTGAAGTAAGAGGCTATTCTGATTTCGTACCACTGGGAAGCAGTATTATGCCGCTCATGAGCTCTGAAGATGTTGTCTGGACATGTAAATTCAGAAATGGCACAATCAAACGTTTTAAGTTCCCCATCAGAACAACTCCCGAAGGACAGGCCAATGGTTATTTGAACCTTAAGGGCAAAGACCTTGACAGCCAGCTTCTTTCAACACAAGAAGCAGACGGTTATGTGATTCGCAAACCAACGGCATTAGTTTAACCCCTCAGTACCAGACAATTTATTCGACCAATTCTTTGAATCAAATATAATTTTGAGGAGGATTTAATATGGCATTACCAAACAAGATTTTGGGTGAAACCAAGGCCGAAAGAGATCCAAAAGTTGTAGAAAAAGAAGTTGATATTTTAATCGTTGGCGGTGGTATGGCAGCCTGCGGCACTGCTTTTGAAATAAAAAAATGGGCAAAAGATGATGCTAAGATCCTGCTTTGCGACAAGGCAGCCATGGACAGAAGTGGAGCGGTTGCACAGGGACTTTCAGCCATTAACACCTATGTTGGAACCAACTCTGCTGAAGACTATGTCCGCATGGTCCGTAACGACCTCATGGGTCTGGTTCGAGAAGACCTTATTTTCGACCTTGGCCGTCACGTTGATGACTCTGTTCATCTCTTCGAAGAATGGGGGCTCCCGATCTGGAAGAAAGACGAATCCGGGAAAAACCTGGATGGCAAAAAAGGTCTGGAAGTGGGCTCATTGAAAGGTGGAGCAACTCCGGTTCGCACAGGCAAATGGCAGATCATGATCAACGGTGAGTCCTACAAGAGAGTCGTTGCTGAAGCTGCAAAAACTGCCCTTGGCGCTGACAATATAATTGAAAGATGCTTCATTGTTGAGCTTCTTCTTGATGCCAACAACGCAAACCAGGTTGCAGGCGCAGTTGGTTTTTCAGTACGTGAAAACATCGTCTATATCATCAAAGCCAAAACAATAATGGTAGCCTGCGGTGGAGCTGTCAATATCTATCAGCCCCGTTCAGTAGGTGAAGGTAAGGGCCGCGCATGGTATCCGGTATGGAACGCAGGTTCCACTTATACCATGGCAATGAAAGTCGGTGCTGAGCTTTCAATGATGGAAAACCGTTTCACCCCGGCTCGTTTTAAAGATGGTTACGGCCCGGTAGGTGCATGGTTCCTTCTTTTCAAGGCAAAAACCCTCAACGGTCTTGGTGAAGACTTTGCAAGCAGTGCTGCTGCAAAGGAAGAGCTTGCAAAATATGCTCCTTACGGCACGGCTGCAGTTACACCAACCTGTCTGCGTAACCATTTGATGCTGTTTGAAATGAAGGCAGGACGCGGCCCCATCATCATGGATACCGTTACTGCTCTGGCAAACCTTGCAAAAACCATGGACAAGAAAGAACTTAAACACCTCGAATCAGAAGCATGGGAAGACTTCCTTGATATGACTTGCGGACAGGCAAACCTGTGGTGTGCAACCAACACCGAGCCCGAAAAGAAAAACTCCGAAGTCATGCCGACCGAACCATATCTTCTTGGTTCACACTCCGGCTGCTGCGGCATGTGGGTATCAGGACCAGATGAAGACTGGGTACCTGCTGCATACAAATGGGGATACAAAGGCAAGGTTTACAACCGCATGACCACAGTTGTCGGCCTCTTTACTGCAGGAGATGGTGTAGGATGTTCTGGCCACAAGTTCTCCTCAGGTTCACATGCTGAAGGCCGTATAGTTGCCAAACAGATGGCAAAATTTGTCCGTGACAATGCTGATTTCAAACCAACCCTTAAACAGTCTGCCAAAGAGCTGGTTGACCTGGTTTACAAACCAGTAAGAACCTATCTTGACAACTGCAACTACACAACTGCTGTTGATATTAACCCGAACTACATCAAACCTTCTGGAATGGCACTTCGTCTCATGAAGGCCACCCATGAGTACGGTGCTGGAACAGCCACATATTATCAGACCAGTTCCAAGAACCTTGAAATCATCATGGATATGCTCCAGACAATGCGTGAAGACTGTGAAAAACTGGGAGCAGGAGACCTTCACGAACTGATGAGAGCATGGGAAATCTACCACAGAATCTGGACTGTCGAAGCTCACCTTCGTCACATCCAGTTCAGAAAAGAAACCCGTTATCCAGGTTTCTACTATCAGGCAGACTATCCAGGACAAGATGACGCTAACTGGTTCTGTTTTGTTAACTCAAAATATGATCCTGCAGCAGGAAAATGGGATGTCTTCAAGAAAGACTATATTAAAATTATATCCTAATTCCTGGTCTTCCTTGGATTTAACTTGAAAGTATGACGTTAAACCTCCAGGTGTCTTTATATCAAGATGCCTGGAGGTTTTTTTGCACAAAGCTTTAAGTTTTAAATTACAAGTTTATGCGTTACAGTTTTTATATAAAGTTGAAATTTAACACTTAAACCCAAAGAACATAACAATTACCTAACAACCATCTAATGCACGGAGGGATAGCATGACAGCAGACAAAGCAGCCCCTGCTAGCGGAAGCATTTTGGTAGTTGGCGGAGGAATCAGCGGACTGACCACTGCCATTGAAGCTGCCGAAGTGGGATACGAGGTGTTTCTGGTCGAAAAGAATCCTTACCTGGGCGGAAGAGTAGCGCAATTGAATCAATATTTTCCAAAGCTATGTCCTCCATCCTGCGGTCTTGAAATCAATTTTCGAAGAATCAAGGACAACCCAAAAATCAAAGTAATTACTATGGCTGAAGTTGAAAAAATTAATGGAAGCCCAGGTAACTACGATGTAAGTGTACGGATTAACCCGAGGTATATCAATGAAAACTGCACCTGCTGCGGTGAGTGCCAAAAAGCATGCAGTACGGAAGTAGCATCTGATTTCAATTTCGGCATGAATAAGATAAAGGGTGCATATCTTCCGAGCGATTTGTCCATACCTGCAAGATTCGTTCTTTCACCTAAAATCATAGGCACTGAAGATGCCAAGAAATGCAAGGAAGCCTGCAAGTATGATGCTATAGATCTGAATATGTCAGCAAGTACCATGAACCTTAAGGTAGGTGCTGTTGTATGGGCTACAGGCTGGACTCCTTACGACGCCAACAAGATCGATAACCTTGGTTTTGGCAGATACCCCAACATCATCACCAACATGATGCTTGAAAGGCTTGCTTCAACAAGCGGCCCTACATGCGGAAAGATCTCCAGACCATCTGATGGAAAAGCTCCTGAAAGTGTTGCCTTTGTACAGTGTGCAGGCTCACGCGATGAAAATCATCTGCCTTACTGCTCTTACATATGCTGCATGGCCTCATTGAAACAAGCTACCTATATCAGGGAACAATATCCTGACGCCAAGATCTATGTATTTTACATAGACCTCAGAACTCCAGGATACAGATATGAAAAATTCTATCAGAATATCAAGGAAGACAAGAATATCTTCTTTATCAAGGGCAAGGTAGCAGAAGTAAGCGAAGATCCAGGCACCCGCAATATCACTGTTGTTGCAGAAAATGCGGTAACAGGCGCCAAGATTCGTCAAAATGTCGAACTTGTAGTACTGGCAACAGGGATGCAGCCAAATACAGCTCTTGCCAAACATCCAGCCGATCTCGCATACAATGAAGACGGCTTTATTGTGAATGATTTTGTCAAAGGCGGAATGTTTGCTGCTGGATGCGCCAATAAGCCTGCTGATGTGGTGTCATCCAATCAGAATGCGACGGGCATGGCCCTTAAAGCCATTCAAACTCTGGTAAGGAGGTAGGAGGTTGACCATGAATAAAAAATATGGCGTGTATATCTGCACTGGTTGCGGAATCGGAGAAGCCCTGAACATAGACGGCCTTAGCGCTGCTGTAAAGAAAGCAAGAAAAACGGCAAAGACCCATCCTTTTCTGTGCGGGAAAGAAGGCGTTGAAGTCATTAAAAAAGACATAGCAGATGAAGGTGTGAATGCTGTTGTGATCGCTGCCTGTTCAAGGAGAGTCAATACAGATGTCTTCCGTTTCGATGGATGCATAGTTGATCGGGTAAATTTAAGGGAGCAGGTTGTATGGTCACATCCTAAAGGCGATAAAACGCTTGAAATTGACCATACTCAGATGCTTGCCAACGATTACCTCAAGATGGGAATGGCAAGGATAGATAAAATCCTGCCTCCTGAACCTTACAAGCTCGATAATTTCACAAGAAAAATTCTTGTGATTGGAGGCGGCATTACCGGAATTTCTGCGGCTATCGATGCTGCAAAAGTCGGATATGATGTAACAATTGTCGAAAAAGAAGACAAGCTTGGAGGCTATGCCGCTAAAGTCAGAAAACAGCTTCCTGTAAACCAGCCGTACACTGGCCTCGTCCCGCCAATCATTTCGGATAAAATCCGTGAACTGGCATCTTTTCCCAATATTACAGTAAAAACAAGCACCATGGTTGCACGTATCGCCGGACAGCCCGGTGATTTTACTGTAACATTGAAGAAACCAGGAGAAATGATAGAATTTGATGTTCCCTTCCCTCTTCCGCCTGAAATGAAGGTCGATTCAAATGGAAAGGAACTCGACAAGGACAAGCTGATAGAGCTTTACAAAGATTATAACAAGGGTAAAAACGATATTCTGTCTTTTGATCCGAATGGCGAAAAATTCGGTGCAGTCGTCCTTGCCGCAGGCTGGCGTCCTTATGTTCCAGCAGAAGGCGAATTCGCACACCTTGGCTTTGGTACAATCGCAGATGTTGTTACAAACGACCAGTTTGAAGCAATCGCAGCCAAGGGTAAAATACTACGCCCTTCAGATGGAAAGGAAGCCCAGTCCGTAGTCTTTGTTCAAAGCCCCGGAATGGCTGACGACAAAGACTTTGAATACACCGGCTCTGTGACAAGCCTTGTTGCTCTAAAACAGGCCAAATATGTACGCGACGATTATTCTGACGGAAAGGCTTATATCTTCTATCAGCACATGAAAACCCCAGGATTGCAGGAGCTATTCTATAAAAGTCTGCAACAGGACCCTGGCATTTTCATGACAAAGGGAGAAGTCATAAGCGTTTCTAAAAACGGCTCCGGCCTTGTTGTTGAAGCCGATAATACGCTTCTTGGAGAAAAGATTCAGGTCAAGGCTGACATGGTTGTCATAGGAACTGGCATGGTGCCTGTCACTGTTGATGATCCGGTTATAAACCTTGCCTACCGACAGGGACCTGGCTTTAGGGACAATGCAATCTTTAATGGCTATGCAGACTCCAACTTCATCTGCTTTCCATATGAAACTCAGAGAACAGGTGTCTATGCAGCAGGCTGCATCAGACGAGCCCTCACCATGGAAGAATCGATAGAAGATGCCACGGGTGCTGCTTTAAAAGCCATTCAGTGTCTTGAATCGTCAAACCGCGGGGTTGCAGTTCATCCTAGATATGGCGACATGACTTTTCCTGATTTCTTTTTTCAGAGATGCACTCAGTGCAAAAGATGTACAGAAGAATGCCCTTTCGGGGCTCTGGATGATGATGAAAAAGGAACTCCCAAGCCAAATCCAACAAGGTGCAGACGCTGCGGAACCTGCATGGGAGCATGTCCTGAGCGAATCATCGGATTCTCCGATTATAACATAGACAGCATAGGCTCCATGGTTAAAGCCATCGATGTTCCATCAACAGATGACTTCGATGACCCGCCCATGCGTATTCTTGGCCTTGTGTGTGAAAACGATGCTTATCCTGCAATCGATATTGCAGGGTTGAACCGCCTTCAATTCTCTGCAGATGTGCGTTTCCTGCCAGTAAGGTGCCTTGGATCAATAAATGTAATCTGGATAAAGGAAGCCTTGTCAAAAGGCATGGACGGGGTATTTGCTCTTGGCTGCAAGCATGGCGACCAGTATCAGTGCCATTTTGTCAAAGGCAGTGAGCTTGCAAGTATCCGAATGAAAAAGATCGGTGAAGCACTTGCAAGCCTTGCCCTTGAAGTAGAAAGAGTTGCTCAGTTTGAAATTGCAATCGATGAATTTGATAAAGTGCCTAAAATCATAAATGATTTTGTGAAACTTGTCACAGATTTAGGACCTAACCCATTGAAAGGTTTCTAATTTTTAAGGAGAACTCACCATGTCCGAAGCCTTTAAAGTTGAACCGGATATAACTTTTATTAAAGATATTTGTGCACTCGGTGGTGGAGATCTGAAAAAATGTTTTCAGTGTGCCACCTGTTCTGTTGTGTGTCCTATTTCCCCTGATACCAGACCTTTTCCAAGAAAAGAAATGATAGCGGCCTCCTGGGGACTGAAGGACAAGCTGATAGGAAATGCCGATATATGGCTTTGTCACAACTGCGGAGACTGTTCTACAAAATGCCCGAGAGGGGCAAGACCTGCTGATGTCCTTTCTGCCATCCGCGCTGCTGCCATTGAAGAATACGCTGTTCCAAAATCAGTGGCAAAGGCAGTAAATGACCCAAACAAGCTGCCTATTCTTTTATCAATTCCTGTTGTTTTATTTATTGTTATCGGCCTTCTTACAGGGCTTCTTAATTTCAGGCCTGCTGGAGATGTGATAGTTCATTCCAACTTCTTTTCTTCATGGCTTGTAGATATCATCATGGTGCCTCTTGCAATATGGTCTACTGCCATTTTCGCCATTGCACTCAAAAGATTTCTTGCTGATATTCACGCAAACGCAATTCTTGAAGGAAAAACCGACAAGAAAAAAATTGATCCTGTCGAGTTTGTGAAAGCATTGATTCGTATAATTCCTACGATTTTGAAACATGAAAAATTCAATGAATGCACTGAAAACCGTGAACGTGCAACTGCTCACATGATGGTGCTGTTTGGCTTCATAGGCCTTTTTATAGTGACAAGCATTTTCTTTGTCGTTATGTATGTCTTCCAGATTCATGGTCCCTACTCACAGCTTAATCCTGTGAAGTGGCTTGCCAATATAAGCGGACTAGCTCTTATCATTGGAAGTGCACTACTGATCAAACAAAGGCTTTCACAGAAAGATTCCGTTTCAAGCTACAAGGACTGGACGCTTTTAGTCCTTGCTTTTGGTCTTGGAGTAACCGGAATGCTTACCCAGATGACAAGGCTTGCTGAAATGGCCTGTCTGTCTTATACACTCTACTTCATACATCTTATTTTCGTATTCTATCTATTTGCTTTCCTCCCTTTTTCAAAACTGGCACACCTCGTGTACCGCACAGTTGCCATGACTTACGCCGAGTATTCAAACCGGAAGTAGCTCAAACTATAACTTTCCTCCCATGCGGAGGAAAGTTAACATCAAATTATTCCTTATTTAAGCTCTGGATACGCAGCCGTAAACATTCTAACAGACGCAACCCGCACCCCCATAAGGCATTTTCACCATCAGATCATACGGCGGTTCCAGTGCGTTATGATCTGTTTAACCTCATTCCGGAACAACTGACATCCGGGCATATTCTTCCTTCCAGGACATTCCCGTTGACGATTTTTCTGGATTAACCGACTGGGCAGTCTCCTTTGTCGCTGTAACTGGAGTTTACAATAATGATCCAAGCTTTTTCGTTCAATTTCAGGAAAACGATATTTCCGGCAAAAATCCAGATAAAAGTGCAGTCATTTTTTATAAAGCGGATGCAAACCGGCCGAGACCGACGCTAATCAGCCGCGCGGTTTTTTGCGTCGGCTGAATTAGCTTTGTTGGACCGGATGCTCTAACCAGGGTTTGATATTTTTTAGCAAGGGACCAATATTGCGCTCCGCGACTTCGGTATCATAAGCAGCCTGTGCACGTAGCCAATAGCCATTGGATAGACCAAAAAACCGACACAACCTCAAATCTGTATCAGCTGAGACCGCTCGTTTACCTGCAACAATTTCACTGATACGTTGTGCAGGAACACCAATTTCCTTAGCCAAACGATATTGGCTAAGGCCCATGGGCTTAAGGAATTCTTCTAACAGGATTTCACCTGGTGTTATGGGATCAAGTTTTTTCATGATGAATACTCCTTAATGATAATCAACAATTTCGACGTGTTCTGCAAATCCGTCCGACCAGCGAAAGCAGACTCGCCACTGATCATTGATTCGAATGCTGTATTGACCGGAACGATTGCCCTTGAGCGACTCAAGGTGATTACCGGGTGGAACTCTCAAATCCTCAAGGCGATTAGCGATTTCGATCTGCCTTAGTTTTCGCCGGGCAACCTTTGCGATATTCATAAATCTCTTTACACTTTGGCCTTGAGAGAGCGCCTCAGTGTATTCACATTTATATGATCTGATCATGTTTTATATAATAACGCATCTTGTGAATAACGTAAAGCGTGATTATTTCGGCCCAACGACGCCCGTGGGAGGTGAATTCCACTTCAAAGTGCACCACTCAGAACTAATATAGAGGACATGACAGGTTTTCTGGTAGAGTGAAGCACCACCAACACCATACCAGATGAAAGGAGCCCGTCATGCCCTACCGTCAGCGCCCTCCCGTGGTGACAGCACGGACGCGTTTTGGCGACTGGGAAGGCGATACCCTGGAGGGAGGGAAAGGGGCAGGAGGTCTTGCCACTCTGGTGGAGCGCAAATCCCGCTATCTGATCGCAACACGGCTTTGCGACAAAAAAGCAGCCACCATGACCAAGCAAGCCATCACCTCCTTCCGGAGAACACCCAGGATGCTTCGAGAGAATACCAACGGCCTCTTACGACAATACTTTCCCAAGGGATTCGACTTCCGGAACGTCCCCGAAAAAGCTATTGCATTTGTGGTCAAAAATCTCAATAATAGACCCAGGAAGTGCTTAAACTACCTGACGCCCCATGAAGTCTATCGCCAAGCTCACAGTGGTGCACTTTGAAGTGGAATTCACCAGGAGTTACAGGGATTTATGGGGACGCCCATGATTTTATGCGTATCTATCGTTTTCAAGTCCGAGCCCCAATTCCTCCACAATACTCCAGCCGCGCTGTGCCGTTCTGCTGACCGAGGATTGGTTCATTCCCAATTTAAGCCCCGCTTCAGTTGCTGTCATCCCCAGCTCCTGAACAGCCCGGCAGATTAGCACGCTTGGCTCTCTTACACGGTGCGGCTGCTTCCCCTTAATATCTTGACAAAATTATCCCTGTCCGTGTCGTCATTAAATATATCCCGTTTCTCTATCCCACGACAGATAATGTGATGCAGCGCTCCGGAAGTGTCTATTCTTGTTTGTCTTGGCATGTTTTTTCCGTATCATATATCAAAAATATAGCGACGCATAATTTCATGGACGTCCCCTATTCCGTCCCCGATGAGAAGCTTTTCAAGCATTGGCACCAACGGAGGCAAATCCTTCTGAACTGTATCCCAAATGATCTTGTCACTGGTTTTGAAATATTCGTGGATGACAAAATTTCTCATCCCGCTCATTTCGTACCAGGGGATATCGGGATATTTTGAACGAATTTCATCGGGCATGTTGGTGGCCGCTTCACCGATGACAATGAGGTTCCATACAACGGCATCCACAGTTTTTCGATCTGACACGAAACTATCCAACTTCATCCCCTTCGTATAGTCCCGGATGGAATTGATGGCATCTATGATATCCGACACACGAAATTTCCACTCTCTACGCGGCACGAACGGCCCCCTTAAGAATTTGATCTTTCAATGCGGAATGAAGGGCGTCCGGGGTCGCGATGTCAACGGAACGATCTAAAATTTCGGATAATTTTTTCTGAAGTCGAACCAAGCCGAACAAACCAACATCTGCCGCCTCCTCAAATTCCACGAGGACATCTACATCGCTGCCCGGTATGTCCTCTCCGCGAACTACGGAACCGAAAAGATAGATCGACTTCACATGATGGATTTTCAGAAGCTCTTGATGTTTTTTAAGAATCATCATGGTTTGGTCCGTGCTTTTCACGTTGAATCTCCGAAGGTAAATGGTTACAGGTGGCAGTAGACTTTCCGTCGTATGGGAAATAACTATCACAATTTACAATAAATAAAAAGTGCCTCAAATGTCAATCGAGGGAAAACGGCTTGATCATGGCACCACCAGTATTTTGAATTTGGGGACGTTGGATTTGTGAATGCTCAGTTATTCGGATTCTTTCATCCCTCATCCGCCAATAGCCGCACCCCTTTTTCTCCGACGATTTTTCCGCCTCTTGTCGAGCATTCGCGCGTCCTCAATTGAGACATGTTCAATTTTTTCATTGCCTGGTGGGTGTGGTTGCCAACAGCAGCGTAACCGGCGCGCGGCTAAGGAGTTACAGGGATTTATGGGGACGCCCATGATTTTATGCGTATCTATC
>JBBIWB010000023.1:0-45048 GCA_037439445.1 Desulfobacteraceae bacterium
CCTTGCCTGCGGCCTTTTTACAAAGCCGTCCGACGGACTTTTTACGAGCTCATCATCTTTCCCTTGTACAGATTTTCAAAATGTACTTTTTCACGAGTAAATCGATCCCGGTTCTTCAGTCAAATTACTTTTGACAACAAGATTTCTTTGCCTTATACTCAAACGAATAAAAGGAAATGATTATCAGATCAATCAACTGAATGTGTTTTCTTATTTTTGTTGTAAAAAAAGGAATCATACAATGAAAAATATTATCCTTGTCATGGCTGTAATGGCTTTTGCAGTTTCATCTGAAGCCGCTGATGTCGGTGTTTCAGTCAGGGTGGGACAACCTGGCTTTTATGGCAGTATTGACATCGGCAATTTTCCAAGGCCCAGGCTTGTATACCCCGAAGCCGTTATTATTACTTCATCTCCTGTGGCTTCTCAGCCTCTGTACATGCATGTTCCGCCAGGACATCAGAAGAAGTGGAAAAAACATTGTCATGAATACAAGGCATGCGACAGACCTGTCTATTTCGTTAGTGATCAATGGTACAATGATGTTTATGTGCCTGAATACAAGGCGCGACATGGACAAGGCGGCGGGGGACGCGGCAAAGGCCAAGGCGGAGAGGGACGCGGCAAAGGCCAAGGCAAGGAGCAGGGCAAAGGTAAAGATTAATCCGCGAACTGATTAGTTTTCTATTGACGATTAGAGCCCTTTTATGTAAATGAGGGAAATCAAATTGAGGGATCGTCTAGCGGCAGGACGACGGGTTCTGGCCCCGTTAACCAAGGTTCGAATCCTTGTCCCTCAGCCAGCACAAAAATTCCAAGCACCCCAACTTATGGAAACTTCTCCCATAATCATAAGTAATTGCAATCTGTATTGTTCATTTCTTTTAGAGTATATTGTGTTTGAGCCTCTCCAGTGATCATGTAAGCCGATATTGACAACCGGGCGTGATATGCAGGTATAATGTTCCGGTTTTTGATTCCGGGAAAATGGTGAGATTGGCAGTGTTAATCCCTTAGCCATCAACATTGACGGCATCGTAAAAAGGCCGGATGCTGCGTTGCGCTGCATCCTTCGTCATTGCGGCGTACCATAAGTACGCCTCATTCCTCAGGATTTGCGCGCCTTGCCTGCGGCCTTTTTACAAAGCCGTCCGAATATTGACTTTTTACGAGTTCATCAACATTGCTGTCATGAAAAAAGAACATATTCCTATAGTCAACAGATCTCTTTTTTCCTGGGTTTTCGCCGGCAATGGCAAGCTTCAGATTGCCCTGGTGTTGATTATTACTGTTACTGTTTTTCTAAGAGTCATTCCACTTGAGATGCAAAAGCGGATTGTAAACGAGGCCATCAATTTGCGAAAGATGGATCTTTTGCTGATTTACTGTGGAATATACTTTGCAGCAGTATTTATCGCAAGTGGACTTAAATTCATAATTGCTGCTATCCAGACCATGATTTCAGAAAAAGTCATAGCAGACATGCGAAAAGAGCTTTTTGCGCATATTGTGACACTGCCCCTTAATTTTTTCCATAAGACCCAGCCGGGAATGGTTGTATCTTCCCTGGTTACTGAGCTGGCATCTGCCGGCAGCTTCATAGGAATTGCCATTTCCGTACCTGTAATCAGCATTCTGACTTTGATGGCATTTGCAGGATATCTGATATATCTTAATCCGCTTCTGGCATTTATTTCACTTGTGTTTTATCCGGTCATCATGATTGTAGTTCCCATTTTGCAGAGTGGGGCAAACAAGGCAAACAAAGAGCGTGTTGACAGCACCAGAAAAATTTCCAGCCTCATAGGAGAAGCCATTTCCGGTATCCATGAAATACAGGGAAACGGGACGTTCCGTATTGAAAACAGAAGGTTCGGGAAACTGGTTGATGAGATGCTGAAAATCCGGATAGTATGGACTCTCTACAAACAGGGAGTAAAAGTCACCAACAATTTTTTCGTAGGACTTGGTCCTTTTGTGATCTTTATTCTTGGTGGCTACCTTGCCATGCAGGGAAGGCTCGAACTGGGTGCAATGGTGGCTTTCCTTTCGGCCCAGGAAAAACTCTATGATCCTTGGAAAGAACTTATCGATTTTTATCAATCTTATATGGATGCTTCGGTCAGTTACAAGCGTACAATGGAGTATTTCGATTCTCCTACCGAGTTTATTCTTGAACCTAAAGACCGCAAACCTTTTGAACTTGCAGGCAGCATCGAAATCGAAAATCTTTCTTTTGTAACTGATACAGGAATTGAGATTCTGAATAACATCAACCTACATCTTAAACCTGGAGAAACCATGGCTCTTGTTGGTTTTTCAGGAAGCGGCAAAAGCACACTGGCACTTTGCATAGGTCAGCTTTACAAATACACAAGCGGACATATCCTGCTTGGTGAAAAAGAAGTTTCAAGTCTTACCAAGAAAGATCTGATATATAATCTTGGCTTTGTTTCACAGAGCCCTTTTATTTTTTCAGGATCGATAGAAGAAAACCTTGTTTATTCGTATGCTGCAGTCAATGAGGATGGTATAGGCAAGAATCAGCTTTCTTTGGATGACAAAATCATAGTGCTTCACCAGACGGGCCTTTTTACAGATGTTCTCAAGCTGGGGCTGAATACCGTTCTGGATGATACATTACATGAAAATCTGGTCGGACAAATTATAAGGGTTAGGGAAAAATTTCAAATCGAATTTGCCGAAAAACTCTCCGATTATGTGGAATTTTTCGATGAAAGTAAATATCTCTTTTTTTCCAGCGTAAGAGAAAATTTATTTTTAGGCACTCCGAATGATCCTTCTTTTTCAGGCGACAATCTCCTTGATAAGAGTTCTTTTAATGAACTGATGAACAAAGCTGGTTTGATCATGCCGCTGATAAGCCTTGGGGCAGAGCTTTTGAAAAGAACCGTCGATGTTCTGGACAGTCTTACCTCGAACCAGTTTTTCTTCGAACAAAGCCCTGTAACCCTTGATGAATGGAAAGAAGCCAAACTCATACTGGCCAGGCTTAAACGCACAAGTCTCTATAATTTGTCGGATTCTGACAGGAACTTTCTATTGAAAATAGCTCTTCGTTTTACACCTGGAAAACATAAACTTATTCCTTTTCCGTCCATTATGGAAAGCATGATTCTGGAAGGAAGGCATTTAATTCGTGATGACCTGACGAGAAACAATCCTGAAGCATTTTCCTTCTACCATGTATCAGATTATATATATTCTCAGAGTATAGTGAACAACATATTGTTCGGGCAAACAAAAACTTCAAACCCAAAAGCCATAGATATTATAAATCAAAGCATCATGCAGCTTATCAACGAAGAAAATTTTCTCAAGACCATAGTAGAAATTGGCATGAAGTTTCAGGTAGGAAGCAAGGGCGATAACCTGTCAGGAGGGCAGCGCCAAAAGCTTGCAATTGCAAGGACATTCCTGAAGTCGCCAAGGATAATGATCATGGACGAAGCTACCTCAGCGCTTGACAACAAATCGCAGAACCGCATACAGGAACTGTTGGAAAGCGGCTTGAAAGGAGAAACAACATTGATTTCGGTTGTTCATCGCCTCGATATAATCAAAAATTATGACAAGGTAGCCGTAATGAAGGCAGGGAAGATAATTGAAATGGGTTCTTATGATGAACTCATTTCACAAAAAGGAGTTTTATATGAACTGGTTGCCGGAAAAAAATGATTCATGTTCAGGTCCGGACTGTGAATTTCGGGATAACCTGAACATTATAAGAGAAATATATCTTTTCTCCAAGATTCCAATTTCAACCCTTAAGGTGTTTGCCTACCTTTGTACCAGGGAAAAGTTCAAAACAGGGGAATATATTTTTACCCAGGAAGAAAATGATGGTCAGGCTTTTTATTTTATATCAGGAGAAGCAAGTCTGATTCGTACAGACAATGACCAGGAGGTGACTGTCCGTGAATACAGGAAAGGTGATTTCTGCGGAGCCCTTACACTTATAGGTAATTTCAGCCGTCTTTTTTCCATGAAAGCAATGACTCCTGTAATCTGTCTTGTTCTTTCCCGTGAAAAATTTACACAAGCAATGATTCAGTATCCGGAGCTGATGATGAATATTGTCAAGACTGTTTTCGAAAAAATACATGTGTGGGAAAAAAATTTTCTAACTACTGAAGGAGGCAGCGCTTGCCTCAAAAAAGCAGGTGTAAGCAATATATGAACCACATCAATACCATGACTCAAAATATTTGACACCAACCTCATAGCGGGAAGGGGTTTCAGAGACCTTCCTGCACCATTTGACCTCCGCTATGGTTATCTGCCTCAGCCCATCGTAACAATCTTCCTGATTAGAGACACATTCTTTTGGTATTGTCCTGATTATTACAGAAGCGCCTTGATAAAACTCATAATCTGAAAACAAATGCATCCCGTTCAAGCTGAAATTTCCGCTTATTGCCTTGAAAGACTGAGATGTGTTAAAATAAGCACAAGAAATGGGAATCTCATGATAGAAACGGTTGCCCTGCCTTTTTTCTTTTATGTTTTTCATATGAAACCTCTCTTCATGAGGTTTGTTGAACCAGAAAACATAGATGAGAGAAGAAGAAAAAAAGAAAAGATTAACAAAAATCTGAGAAGTAAAGCGGAAAAGATTTTAATAAAAGCTAAGCACTAATTGTCATATTGTCAAGAAATATTTTTTTCATTTTCTACAACTGATAAAGTCAAAAATTTTACAGGAAACGAATCAGTTTTTAAAACGCATTAAGATGTCTCCTGTATCAACTGCCTGGCCTATTTCAGCCAGTACTTCCAGGACTTCTCCGTCACAGGGTGAAGCCACACCACTTTCCATTTTCATGGACTCCATTATGACAAGTTCCTGACCCCTGTATATCCTGTCTCCAACTTTAACTCGGATATCTACTACGAGGCCGGGCATAGGGCATTCCAGAACATTGTCTATGAGTTTTTTGCTGGTCCTGGGCATGAATCTCGACAGTTCCCATTCTTTCGGGCTGTAAATCTCGAAAGTCCTTGATATGCCACAGTGTGCTGCCCAGATGAAATTACCCCTGAACTGCATCCTGAACCGATGAAACTGCCCATTTATGTTAAGTTTCAGACGTCTTCGGTAAAATTCCATTTCAGGTGTAATAACCTGATACTCGGTGTCTTTGATCCAGATAGTCCATGTCCTGAGTGCTTCATCACCCTGAAGCCTGAGCTCGAAAACATCACTGTCTCCTTTAACCATGTAATTATACCATGTTCTTGATTCTGTTGTCCCACCGACAAGAGCAGTCATCGGCTTTAAAGAATCTCTTATCAGATTCTGTCTAATGTGATAAATGAGAGTAGAGGCAATAGCCATGGCATTTAGCTGTTCTGGAGGATGAACAATCTTCATTGTTTCATTTTCAAAATGCTGTGAAATGAAGTTGGTCGAAATATTGCCAAGGGCAAAAGCCTGTTGATTCAGTATAAGATTCACGAAATCCACATTGGTGATTACACCTTCAATGTGATAACCGTTTAAAGCGCTTATTAGAGCTGTTCTTGCGCCTTCACGGGTTTCGCCCCAGCATATTATCTTGGACAGCAAAGAATCGTAGTAAATGCTTACCACACTTCCTGCCTCTATACCGGTGTCTACTCTGATGTTTCTTCCAGCCGGAGAGGCATATCTTGTAATCATTCCTGTTGCCGGCAAAAAATTGCGGTATGGATCCTCTGCGCATATCCTTGCTTCAATGGCCCATCCTTTGAAATTGACATCTTCCTGACGTATAGAAAGTGCTTCGCCATAAGCTATTCTTAACTGAAGCTCGACAAGATCAAGCCCGGTAACAAGCTCGGTAACAGGATGCTCTACCTGAAGTCTTGTATTCATTTCAAGGAAATAGAAGTTAAGTTTTTCATCCAGAATAAACTCGACAGTTCCGGCGTTGGAATACCTGGCTTCTTTTGCCAGACTACAGGCCATTGCCCCCATTTCCAGGCGAAGTTTTGGATCTGCAACCGGGGAAGGTGTTTCTTCTATAATTTTCTGATAACGTCTCTGAATGGAACACTCTCTTTCACCGAGATGAATGACGTTTCCATAAGAATCTGCAAGAATCTGAATCTCAATATGTCTTGGGGCTGTAATATATTTTTCTATAAAAAGATTGCGATCTGAAAAAGCCTTCCGCGTTTCTTCCTGACAGGCTAAAAACGCAGGTCTCATCTCATCTTCAGACGTTACAATTCGCATTCCTTTCCCTCCGCCGCCTGCAGCGGGTTTCAGGATAACAGGAAAACCAATCTTTTTGGCTATCTGTATGGCTTCGACAGCATCACAAACTTCTCCGACATGTCCTGGAACAACAGGAACCCCTGATTTTATTGCCAGTTCTTTGGATGCTATCTTATCTCCAAGGGTTCTGATAGCAGAAGCAGGCGGACCAATGAAAACAATGCCTGAGCCGGATACTTTTTCACAAAAACCAGCATTTTCAGATAAAAACCCGTATCCAGGATGAATGGCCTGAGTTCCTGTTTTCATTGCTGCATCGATTATCTTGTCCATTACGAGATAGGATTCTGAAGAAGGTGATTTCCCGATAAAAACAGCCTCGTCGGCCTCCTGTACATGAAGGCTTCTTGCATCAATTTCTGAATAAACAGCCACTGTTTTTATGCCTAATCTCTTGCAAGTCTTGATGATTCGGACTGCTATTTCTCCGCGGTTTGCTATCAATATTTTTTTAAACATCTCATGACCTCTTACAGGGGAATGTTTCCGTGTTTGCAATCCGGCTGTCGTGTTTTTTTGGATTCAAGGAACTGTAATGTCCTGATAAGCCTGTGCCGTGTGTCTCTTGGGAAAATGACATCGTCTATGTAGCCTCTCTTGGCAGCAAGAAACGGATTGACAAAGGTCTTACGGTAGTGTTCCATTTTTTCTGTCAATGTCGCATCAGGATTTTCAGATGCCTTTATTTCCTTGCGGTAAATGACTTCAGCAGCACCTCTTGGCCCAAGAACTGCTATTTCTGCCGTAGGCCATGCGTAATTGATATCACAGTGAATGTGTTTGGAATTCATGACAAGATAGGCTCCTCCATAAGCTTTCCTGACGATCACTGTGATACGGGGTACGGTTGCTTCTATGAAAGCGTAAAGAAGTTTTGCGCCATGGCGAATTATCCCGCCATGCTCCTGTTCAGGACCTGGCATGAATCCAGGAACATCCACTAGGCAGATGAGAGGAATGTTAAAAGCATCGCAGAACCTGACAAACCTGGCTGCCTTGGTAGAGGCATTGCTGTCCAGAACACCTGCAAGAACTGCCGGCTGATTTGCCACCAAACCGATTGTTTGCCCCCCCATCCTGCCAAAACCGCATATGATGTTTCTTGCATATCCTGCATGAATTTCTAGAAATTCAGCCCCGTCCAGTATGCTTTGGATCAAGACATTCATGTCATAGGTCTGATTTGGATTGGATGGGACGAGATAATCGAGTGCAGGGTCTGTTCGTTTAGGCGGGTCCCTTAAATCAAGAAAAGGTGCTTTCTGACGGTTGTTTGAAGGAAGAAAGCTTATGAGTCTTCTTACTTCTCTTAGGCACAGTATGTCATTTGGCATAACAAAATGAGCTACACCGCTTACGGTTCCATGAATATGTGCGCCTCCAAGCTCTTCAGATGAAATATCCTTATGAATTACTGTCTTTACTACATTTGGTCCTGTGACGAACATGTTGGAAGAATTTTCAACCATAAAAGTGAAATCAGTCATTGCAGGGCTGTACACGGCACCACCGGCACATGGTCCCATGATGCATGAAATCTGTGGAACCACGCCGCTTGCCTCCACATTTCTGTGAAAAATCTCTCCATAGGCAGCAAGAGCATCGACTCCTTCCTGGATTCTTGCTCCGCCTGAATCGTTCAGACCTATGATGGGAGAGCCTACCCGAACAGCATGATCCATTACCTTGCTGATTTTTTGAGAATGAGCCTCACCCAGTGATCCTCCTATGACTGTGAAATCCTGACTGAAAACAAAAACTTCACGGCCATCAATAGTTCCGTGGCCTGTCACGACTCCATCTCCTGGATACTGGCGGTCATCATCTCCAAGAGAGCCGCCTCTTCCTACTTTCAGGATATCAAATTCTTCAAAAGAGCCGTCATCCAAAAGGAGGTCAATTCGTTCACGGGCTGTGAGCTTTCCTTTCAGGTGTTGAGAGTTGATCTTGTCGGGCCCTCCGCCAGATATTGATTCCTGACGCATTTCTTCCAGTTTAGAAAGATTATCTTCAGAAGACATCACCATCGATTCCTCCTGTGGGAATTGACTAAAAATCATCGACTCGTTGAAAGTAGTTAGTTTTTCAAACTGAAGGCTGTCAGTTGCTTACCATGAAAGCGAAATAAGGAGAACACAAATGCTTTTCTGTCTCCGTCATTCTGAAGCCTTCCGGCAGTATGAAAGCTTAAGGTATATCTACCTAAGGTAGTAACAAAATATCAAGTTTAAAAGCCATCAATAAGGCAGTTTCTTGATTTGGTTGCAACATGAGTTAAAAAAGAGTAAAGAAAGATGGATTTTATTAAAAGATACCGAAATTGCTTCAAGTTAATAACATATGGAAGAATTTATGTCAAAGAATAGTTTTGATGGGTTCAGTTTGCTTTTTTCTCGCCTGAGGCTCTTTCTGGCTCTTTCCAGAACACCTCATGGCCTGATCGATATGACAACACCTGCTTTTGCTGCATTGGTATGGTTAGGCAGTGTTCCCTCACTTTATGTTGTATTTCTTGGCCTGTTGACAACTTTTGCTGGTTATACCTCAGTATATGCCTTAAACGACATTGTGGATTACAGTAATGACAAAAAGAAAATCAGGAGAAATGGAATCTCGCATACCGGTGGGGATTTAGATGCGATTTTTGTTCGTCATCCGATGGCCCTCGGATTACTTACTTTCCGTGAAGGGCTGTTGTGGACATTCTTCTGGGCAGCAGTTGCCGTAATTTGTGCCTACTTTCTGAATCCGGTTTGTCTGTTGATTTTTGCCCTGGGATGTCTGCTGGAAGCAATTTACTGCTTTCTCTGGAAGGTCAGTCATCACAGGGTATTGATAAGTGGTGCAGTGAAAACCCTTGGGGCAGTTGCAGCAGTCTTTGCAGTTGATCCGAGACCATCAGCTTCTTTCCTTACAGCTCTTTTTCTCTGTTTTTTCTTCTGGGAGATCGGTGCTCAGAATATTCCGAATGACCTGACTGATCTTGAATCAGACAGGCAATTCGGGGCAAAGACTGTTCCTGTAGTCTTTGGAGCCAGACGCTGTTCCATCATAATATTGTCAAGCATACTGATTGCACTGCCACTCAATACAGCAATATTCAAATTATCGCCTGTCCAGTTTACACCAGTATACATGATTGCAGCTTTCATGGCTGGCGCATATCTTCTCCTTGTGCCCAGCGTCAGGCTTTGGTTTTCGCAGTCTTCAAAAGATGCAATGGTGCTATTCAACAGAGGAAGTTATTATCCTCTTGCTCTTATGGGAATCGTTCTGGTAAAGGCTGTTACCTGAGAGTTTTGAATTGAATCCCAGAAATCACTCTTTCAAGTTCTCCTGAATCTTCTATAATCCATTCAGCACCTGCTTCTACAAGCTTTTTCCTGAGCCCTTCCCTGTCAACAGCAGTCATAAGGCATCCTATCCTTCTGTAAGGGGCTTCTGCCCTCAGTCCTGCTGCCATGTCATCAGGCATGTCTCCGATATAAACATAACCGTAAAAACCCGTACCGAAATCTTTCACAATAGAGTCAAGCATATAAGGGTTGGGTTTTTCCAAAAATACAGCCCTTCCATTTTCTTGTAAGATTCTTTCCTGTTCCTTCACACAGTCATCATAGGTCAATATCATAGAAAAATACCGGCGCAACCCAAACATATCAAGTGTATATAAGGCTTCAGGCCGAGGTCTTCCCGTAGCAATTGCAAGAATGTGTCTGGATGAAAGCCTCTCCAGGATGTCGTGTCCGAAGAGAAGCTTTTCACGGTGAATAAACCCGTCTCCACTATAGCATCGTGGTTCTAACCCATATATCGACGTAAAAAGCCTGGAACCGAGATAGATTTCCTGGAAGATCTGCTGAATGACGTTTCCTCCTGGAATGTCTCCTGAATAAAGCTTCGAAATTACCGGATGCAATGATCTGCCTTTTTCCTGGAAAAGCCGGAAAACCGGATTGTATGGTGAAGAAAGGAAGTCGACAAGAGGTGAAACATCGCAACCATGTAATGTTTCATGATAGCATTCCCAGCTCTTCTTATTATTGCAGGTCTTGGGAAACTCTATCTTGGTTGACAGTAAACCTATTATAAGACTTGTTACATCCCAGTCGTTGTTAAGATTTCCGCTTTGTTTGATGAGTGCAAGATCGGATAATGAAAACAAAGGATCAGGAAGCTTATCCCAGGACTTTGATCCTTTGAAAAAAAGTCTTACTGTCTGCCTTATAACGTCCCTGTAGGAATGGGTAACATCCACAAGAACCCCGTCCATATCAAATGCTATCAACAATCGCTCATCCACAGAAATAATCCTTTCCATAACAGGGTTTATTTTTGTAAAATAATAAATATCTTATAAAAACTCAACATTCTTGTAAAATAAGGCGGATTTTTTTGTTAAACCAAAAAATGGGGTAAGTAATGAAAAATATGCGTTATCGTTCTGATCACTTTCAGTTCAGGACTCGTTTTTTATTTTTAGTTGCTGTTTTCTGTATCGTGCTTGGGCTTTTATCAGGAAGTGCTTATCACGGACCTGCAAGTGCAGAAGAAGCCAAATCAAATAAATGGCCTCACGAAGAAAGCGATCTTCTGCCTGATCCGGATATCATTTTCAGAAAGTTACCAAACGGGTTTCGTTATGTCCTGATGCCGAATAAAACCCCAATCAGCAGGGTAAGCATGCATCTAGTCGTAAATGCAGGGTCTTTGAATGAAGATGTGAATGAGAGGGGTCTTGCCCATTTTCTGGAGCACCTTCTTTTTTGCGGAACAACCAATTTCAGGCCAGGAGAACTTGTCCGATATTTTCAGAGTATAGGAATGGATTTCGGGGCAGACGCAAATGCAAGAACCAGCTTTTCTGATACTGTTTACGACATATTGCTTCCTTCTGGTTCGATGGAAAACGTTTCTGACGGATTAAAAGTCCTGAGGGATTTTGCAGACGGTGCCCTCCTTCTGCCTGAAGAAGTAGAAAGAGAGAGAAAAGTCGTGCTTGCTGAAAAAATGACGAGGGATTCTTCCGGTTACAGAACATTTGTATCATCTCTCAAGTTTTCGCTTCCTGATTCTTTGATTTCAGACAGACTTCCCATCGGAGATGAAGATGTCCTGAAAAATGCAGACCATAATGATTTAAGGCGTTTTTATGATGCATGGTACAGGCCTGAAAACATGGTTCTCGTTGTTGTAGGGGATGTTGATGCCGATATGGCTTCATTGCTGATTGAAGAAGCTTTTAAGACACTGTCATCGCGCGGCCAGAAGAAACCTTATCCCGATATAGGGAAAATCGACCACAATGGAATAAAGGCATTTTATCATCATGAATCTGGGTCTGGGGCAGCATCTGTAAGTATCGGAACAATTTCCAGGGTCAAAATAATAGCAGATTCCTCAATGCATCAGAAAACAGCTCTTAAGATAGAGCTATCGGATAAAATTCTTCAAAACCGGATAGATACACTGATACGAAAACAAGGAACCCATTTTACATCTGCAAATGTCAAATCCGGAAGATTTTTAAAGGAAGTTCTGTACACAGGAATATCTGTAGAAAGCAATCCTGAAAACTGGAAAGAATCGCTTGCAGTTATTGAGCAAGAGCTCAGGTCAGCACTTTTGTATGGTTTTTCAGAATCTGAGGTAAAGCGAGCAAAGGACGATTCTCTGGCTTCATTTGATGATCTGGAGAAAAAATCACCTACCAGAAACAGTCAGGCGATTGCAAATCAGATCATGGAATCACTAAGGGAGAATAAGGTAATGCTTTCTCCTGCCCAAAGGAAGGAGCTTCTTGGCCCTTTTTTGCAGACTCTTACGGCAAGTGATATTCATGAAACCTTCAGATCATTGTGGTCTAATGATCATCGTCTGATAGAGCTTACCGGAAATGTCAGGCTGAGCACATCTGATGGGCTCATGCCAGAGGCTCAAATACTTTCTGCATGGAATAAAAGCCTTGATGCCGAGGTTTCACCTCCTGTTGAATATAAACAGGTTGAGTTTCCCTATCTCCCTGATCCTGTTGCTCCTGTAGCAGCCCATAAGCGTCGCGAAATATCAGATTTGGGAATAATCCAGGTTGATTTTGAAAACGGTGTACGCCTGAATCTGAAAAAGACAGATTTTAAAAAAAATCAGGTAATTGCCAGCCTTTTGTTTGGAGCAGGAAGTGCTTCTGAGCCTCCGGATAAGCCCGGGCTTTCACATTTGACAGCAGAAGTCGTTCGTGAAAGCGGGTTTGGAAGTTTGACCCGCGAGGAATTGGACAGGGCTCTTGCAGGCAAGAAAACAGGAATAACTTTCAGCATAAACGAAGACAGATTTTTATTTAGAGCCTCGTCAGTTCCAGGCGAGACCGAGCTCATGTTTCAACTTCTGTATTCTCATATAAAAGATACTGGATTCCGGGAAAATGCCTATGCCCTTAGCATCGAAAGATTTAATCAGCAACACATGGAGCTCTTAAAGACTGTCGACGGCATGGCCAGGCTTCATGTAAGACGATTTCTGGCTGGAGGAGATTTGCGTTTTGGATTTCCCTCTGAAAAAGAAATAAATGAATTGAAACTGGACGATATAAAAACCTGGCTCCTACCTTCATTGCAGCAGAGCGCTATAGAAATTTCAGTGGTAGGAGACATGGATATCGATGAGACCATCGGGTTAGCCGCAAGATATTTTGGAAGTCTTCCTGCAAGGTCGCCTTCATTCATAAATGAATCATCGAATCTGCCAAGGTTTCCTGACGGAGTGCCACTGACTCTTGATGTTGATACAGAAATTCCCAAGACTCTTGTCCTTGTAGCCTACCCTACAGATGATTTCTGGGATATTTCCAGAACAAGGCGGCTTTCAGTCCTTGGAGAAGTTTTTTCCGACAGGCTACGAGAGGCTGTTCGTGAAAGACTTGGGGCAGCCTACTCTCTGGCTGCATTTAACCATCCAAGCAGGGCTTATCCCGGGTATGGTGTTTTTCAGGTTATGATAACAGTAGATATCAAGGATGCAGAAAAAGTCATAAATGAAGTCAGATCAATTGCAGAAAGTCTTTCTGAAAAACCTGTTTCCTCTGATGAACTCCGCCGCAGTCTTGACCCCATGCTCACAGGCATCAAGGATACTGTAAAAACAAACGACTACTGGCTTAATTCTGTTTTAACAGGCTCTGCCAGAAGGCCGCAGCAAATAGAATGGAGCCGTGGATTCAAGAAAGACTTCGAATCTGTTTTACCGGAGGAAATACTGGCTCTTGCCAGGAAATACCTTGTTAATTCAAGGGCTGCAGTCATAATAGTTAAACCAAAGAAATGACAGTTTCATAAATTCTCAAGGATATATGATTCATTCTCACTTTAAATGATTTAATAAAACCTGTTGATGCCGGCAGCACATTTTGATAATTTATAAGTTTTGCAACAGACTTTTTTAACCACATGAGTAGTTACAAAAATTCCTATAACAATTTTGGTACTGATTCCTTTATATTGGAGAATTAATGAATTCCAAGCAGCAGTCATCATTTACATTAAACGATATATTTTCTTTTTTTGCATCCGTAAGGCTGACCGTAATTGTTCTCTTAACACTTGCTGTAACTTCTGTAATCGGAACTCTCATCCCTCAGAACCAGGCGCATGAAGACTATTTTGACGCCTATGGAGAAGTGCTTTACAGACTGTTTTCTGTTCTTGACTTCTTTGATATGTATCGTTCATGGTGGTTTCAGTTTCTTTTGCTTCTTCTTGTAATAAACATCATTGTTTGCTCCTTCGACCGATTTCCTGCCGCATGGAAGATAATATCTGGTTCCCCTGTCTTTCAGCTTTCACGTTTTCAGAAGTCCTCTTGTCAGCGCAAGATTTCAATTCCTTCTTCTTTCGATAATCTCCAGACCCATATAGAAAAGACATTGTCCGGCAAAACGAAAAAAATTCAGATTGAACATGAAGGTGAAAGATACTGGATGTGGGGGGAGAAAGGGCGCTGGACCCGTATAGGAGTCTATATAGTTCATCTCAGTGTCGTTTTTTTGCTGGCCGGAGGGCTTATAGGTTCTTTCTTTGGGTTTGACGGGGCGGTTAACATTCCTGAAGGTGAAGCTGTAAGAAACATAAGGCTGTTTAATTCAGGAAAGCTACTGGGACTTGACTTTGAGGTAAGATGCGACAAGTTTTCGATCAGTTTTTATGAAACCGGAGCTCCGAGCGAATACCGTTCTACTCTGACGATCCTTGAAGAGGGGATACCTGTTCTCACAAGAGATATCATTGTAAATGATCCTCTAAGCTACAAGGGAATTAATTTTTTTCAGTCGAGTTACGGAACTCTTCCTTCACAGAACCTCATCTTGAGCTTCAGAAGCACTGCAAGCGGCATGGAATACAGGGAAAAAATTTCTCCCGGTCAGACTGTAACCATTCCGGAAGGACTTGGAACGTTTATGATCAAAGCCTTCAATCAGGATCAGAAATTCATGGGCCGTTCTATAGGAAATGCATTTGTCGGGACTTTAACCACCAATGGGAATGAACCTGTTGAGGTCATATTGCCGATTAAATTTCCCAACTTCGACAAGATGAGAAAAGGTGATGTCATAGTATCTGTTGCTGAATCCGAGAACAGGTATTATACAGGCCTTCAGGTTACAAGTGATCCTGGTGTGTGGGTTGTTTATACAGGCTTTATTCTGATGATAGCAGGATGCATTGTCGCATTTTTCATGTCCCACCAGCAGTTTTGTATAGAAATCAAGGCTGATGGTGCATCTTCTGCTATAAGTATTTACGGGATAGCAAATAAAAACAAAATTGCAATGAAGAGAAAAATTGACATGATTGCAGAGGATCTGATCAAATCCTTAAGGCAACTATAACTATAAGAAACAAATTTTTGAAGGAAAAATGATGAACAGTTCCGGCATCCTTTCTGTTGTTACCTTTGTCTATGGTATTGCTGCATTTTTATATCTGGTTTCCTGGATCTTCAAGAAAAAAACCCCTGGCAGGCTTGCAACCTGGACTGCCTACGCGGCTTTGATCGGAAATATTACTGGCATAGGAATGCGCTGGGCAGAATCCTATCAGCTTGGATATGGCAGGGCTCCTCTTTCCAATCTCTATGAGTCACTTATTTTTTTCTCTGCAATGATAGCCGCTGTATATCTTTTTGTGGAAAAAAAGTATCATAACCGTGTAATTGGTGCTTTTACAATGCCGCTGGCTTTTCTGGCCATTGCCTATGCTTCACTTTCGCCTTCAATAAGCGATCGGATTCAACCTCTCTTGCCTGCCCTTAAAAGCAACTGGCTGATAGTTCACGTAGTCACCTGTTTCATCGGCTATGCTGCCTTTACAATTGCTTTCGGCATAAGCATCATGTATCTCATCAAGGAACGGGATTTAGCCGGGAAAAATGCTTTTCTTGATCAATTCCTGACGGCCCCGGAACTCGATGAACTCAACTACCAGATGATCATGTTCGGTTTTTTGTTTCTGTCTGTAGGAATCATCACAGGAGCGGTATGGGCAAATTCTGCATGGGGCAGGTACTGGGGCTGGGATCCGAAGGAAACCTGGTCACTTATTACCTGGTTTGTTTATGCGACACTTCTGCATGCAAGAATGACAAGAGGGTGGCACGGGAGAAAAATCGCCTATCTTTCAGTGGCAGGTTTTGCTGCAATGCTTTTTACCTATTTCGGCGTTAATCTTCTGCCGGGTCTTCACAGTTATGGGGCAATGTAACGTTGGTTTTTTTCTTGACAAACACACGAGCTACAGATAAAGAGAAGCATTTTCTGGCGTCTTAGTCAGAGTTTCTTACTGTTTCTGTTAGTCTGCTGATATGATGTATTTTGTATCATAATAATTAACAACAGCATGACGGAGTTTCCATGAGTAAATCAGATGACAAGGCTCAAACAGTTTCGGAGAAGGCAGTTGAGGTTTCTTCCTCAACAAGGCAAAGCAGCAGTAGTGATGAAGGGTCTGGTGGAATTGTAGTCTTGTTTTTCTTCATTGGGCTTGCCATCAGCCTTATCTTTGGCTGGATGATCTTTCCAAAACTTCTTTATTCCCAGAAAAAACAGCCCATCAATTTCAGTCATTCACTTCATAACAAGCTTGTCAGCAACGGCTGCGAAAGCTGTCATTTCTTTCGAGACGATGGAAGCTATTCAGGGGTTCCAAAGCTTGCCCAGTGTGTGGGATGCCATGAAGAGGTTCAAGGCGATAGTCCTGATGAAATTGAATTCGTTGAAAAATATGTGCAAAAAGGGATTGAAGTTCCATGGCTGGTTTATGCACGACAGCCTGACTGTGTTTTTTTCTCCCATGCAGCTCATGTCAAGACGGCAAAACTGGACTGCAAAACATGTCATGGTTACATAGGTGAGTCCGAGAGCCTTAAGACTTATTATCAGAACAGGATTACAGGTTACAGCAGGGACATCTGGGGAGAAAACATTGCAGGAATAAAGAAAAACACCTGGGATCGAATGAAAATGGATGACTGTGCTGAATGCCACCAGAAATTAAAAACTTCTTTTGGCAGCGTTCAAACTCAGAAGGAAGGCTGTTTTGTGTGTCATAAATAGTCAAGAAGATTACCTGAACCATAAGAAAGTCTTTTGAAGATATAAGTCTTTGGGCAGTTCCTATTTCAGGTTGAGGGGAAGATCCTATGAAAATAGACCGACGAAGTTTTTTAGCGCTGGGCGTTGGTGTTGTGGCCGGTAATGCACTTTCACCTGTACCTGCAATATTGACCGATGACATTGCTATCTGGACACAGAACTGGCCATGGGTGCCGGTTCCTGAAATTGGAGGTTCGGCTTATGCAGATACAACCTGTCAGCTTTGTCCAGGAGGCTGCGGCATCAGTGTCAGAAAGGTTGAAGAAAGAGGAGTAAAAATTGAGGGAAAGAAAGATCATCCAGTCAACAATGGAGGCATCTGTGCTCTTGGGTTGTCAGGTCTTCAGCTTCTATATGGACCTACACGTGTCAAGACACCTTTAAAAAGGGCAGGGAAAAGGGGTGAAGGGAAATGGATCAAGATTTCATGGGATCAGGCCATATCTGAGGTTGCAGGAAAACTGAACGATCTCAGGTCCCAGGAAAAAGCCCATACAGTTGCAGGCATTTCAGGATCATCCAGTGGAACAATGACAGAGATATTCAGGCGGTTTCTGACTGCTTACGGCTCTGCTAATTTCTTTCATACCCCTTCAATTCAGGACACATATCGCCTTGTTTTTGAGTTTATGCATGGCAAGAAAGCTGATCCTGGGTTTGATATTGAAAATGCAGATTTTATACTGAGTTTCGGCTCCAGCCTTCTTGAAGGGTGGGGGCCGCCTGTTCGCATGCTTAAGGCAAGCAAAAAGTGGAAAGATACAGCAACTAAGATCATTCAGATTGAACCGCGCCTGTCGCGTACAGCATTAAAGGCTGAGCGCTGGATTCCTGTTACCCCTGGAACCGAAGCCGTTCTTGCACTAAGCCTCTGTCATGTCATTATCAAGGAAGGGCTGTATAATAAGGACTTTTTAGCTAATTCCACTTTCGGTTTTGAGGATTACAAGGCTAAGAACGGCGAAATAAAAAAAGGCTTCAAGCAGCTTGTTATGGATGATTACAGTCCTGAGGCAGCTTCAAAAATTACAGGGCTTGATCCTGCTGCAATAATTCTTCTTGCACGCGAATTTGCGAAAGCAAGTGCCCCTCTTGCAATTTTCGGAAAAGGGCAGGGGATTTTACCTGGAAGCCTGTCAGAAGCCATGGCCATACATGCTTTGAATGCCCTCTGCGGAAGCATTAACAGAAAAGGCGGTATTTTTGCATTAGATGTTCTGGAGAACAAGGAGCTTTCAGAAGTTGCATTAGACGGTATTGCTGAGGCCGGATTGAAACAGCATAAACTGGTCGAGACTCCCCATAATTCCTCAGGCTGTTTAAATCAGGCTTTTTCAGCCATTCTTAAAGGAAATTCTGTCAATGCACTCTTAGTCTTGGAAGCAAACCCTCTTTATACGCTTTCTGATTCGAAATCTGTTAAGGATGCATTTGACAGGATTCCTTTTATAGCAAGCTTTTCATCTTTTATGGATGAGACGGCTCAGTATGCCGATATGATATTGCCTAATCATATATATCTGGAACGCATCGAAGATGTGCCTCTTTCCATGGGTTTTCCAAAAACAGTCATCGGTTTGAGCAAGCCTGTTTTTAAACCTCAATACAGCACAAAACATGCAGGTGATACCATCTTGCTTATTTCAAAAGAATTAGGCGGTTCAATCGCTGACTCTTTCCCGTGGAAGAATTATGAAGCCTGTCTGCAACATGTCCTTTCAGACAAGATGGATGTTCTGAAGAAAAAAGGATTCTGGACTGCAACAGATTCTTTTCCTGATTTCAAAAATGCTTTCAGGACTGCTTCTGCAAAATTCGAGTTTCAAACTGATTCGTTATCTTCTGATCTTGTTAATGTCAAAATCGAAGGAGATGAAACTTATCCCCTTGTTTTGATTCCATACGAAACGATCCGCCTGTCAACTGGATATATTGCAAATCCTCCATTTCTGACTAAAGCTGTTGAAGATACAATTCTTAAAGGAAAAGACTCTTTTATAGAGATAAATCCCAAAACAGCTCAGGCCAGCGGATTTTCCGAAGCAGACATGGTTTTGCTTCAAACACCTAAAGGACAGGCAAGGGTAAGGGTTCATCTCGAAGAAGGAATCATGCCGGGAATAATTGCTTTGCCCAGGGGGCTTGGCCACACTGCCTATGACAATTATATAGCCGACAAAGGTATAAATGTGAATCAACTGATTGGCCCGGTTAATGACCCAGTTTCAGGTTTGGATACAGCATGGGGAATCAGGGCAAAACTGAGTAAAGCCTAATTCATAGCACGAGGTTATGATGAAACAAGAACAAGGTCACAGCAAAGCCAAGAAGTTTGGTATGGTCATTGATCTGGATTTGTGTACCGGGTGCGGCTCCTGCATGGTAGCGTGTATGGCTGAAAACAACGTGCCTTTCAAGGAAGATGAAACAGATAAGCTGAAAAGCATTACCTGGATGCGCATCTTCAAATTCTCAAACGGCAAGACTTATCCGGAAACAGACGTTTGTTATCTTCCGCGGCCATGTCAGCATTGTGAAGGTCACGGCGGGCATTCTCCATGTGTGTCTGTATGCCCTGCTACTGCAACAGACTATGACGCTCATACTGGAATTGTAAGCCAGATATACACAAGGTGTTTCGGATGCAGATACTGTATGGGATCTTGTCCTTATAAGGCAAGATACTTCAACTGGTTTGATCCGGTCTGGCCGGACGGCATGGAGCAATACCTCAGCCCTGATGTATCTCCCAGGATGAGAGGTGTGGTTGAAAAATGCAGTTTCTGTTATCACAGATATCAGATTGCCAAAGACAAGGCTCATTATGAAGGGCAAACGGAAATTGAAGAAGATGCTTATCAGACTGCCTGTGCACAGGCCTGTCCTGTGAAAGCCATAACCTTCGGCGATCTTAACAATCATAGCCATGCTGTCAGCAAGCTCAAGAATCAGCCAAATGCATTCAGGCTGCTGGAAAGACTGGGAACTAACACCAAAGTTTATTACGTTTCAGGCCGTGAGTGGGTAAGACGTGCAGGTGATAATTATTTAAAAGCCGAATGGCCGAAAAAAACAAGTTAGATGCCAGATTGCGCACCGGATATAAAACGGTGCGACTTGCAAGGGTTAATTTACAAATGCAAACATCTCAGATCTGATAAGGGGTAAAAAAGTTATGGATTCTGCGTTAATACCCAACGGAGTCAGGCGCTGTTCTATAAACAAATTTATGATTGCGCTTGCAATAGCCGGTGCTGTTTTGTTATGGGGCGTATATGCCATGTTCCTGTGCTGGTTCAAGGGCCTCAATCAGACCAACATGAACGATTACTACGGTTTTGCATTGTGGATATGGGCAGATCTTGCAATAATTGCTCTTGGAGGCGGTGCTTTTTTCACAGGCTTTCTAAGATACATTATGGGAAAAGATGAGCTTAAAAACATAATCAACTACGCTGTTCTTATCGGTTTTATATGCTACAGCTCTGCACTGCTGATTCTTGCAATAGATATCGGACAGCCTCTTAGAGGCTGGTTTATTTTCTGGCACGCTAATGTGCATTCAATGCTGACAGAAGTGGCTTTTTGCCTTACATGTTATTTTATGGTGCTTACAATTGAATATATTCCTCTTATTCTCGAAAACAAGCAGATAGACAAGGTCCCATTCTTTCATCACCTGAGTCATAACATGCATAGTGTCATGGCAGTATTTGCTGCTACAGGCGCTTTTTTATCCTTTTTTCACCAGGGTTCTCTTGGAGGTGTTGCAGGTGTTCTGTTCGGAAGGCCGTTTGCTTTCAGGGAAGGCCTCTTCATCTGGCCATGGACATTCTTTCTCTTTACCTGGTCAGCAGCAGCCTATGGTCCATGTTTTACTCTCATGGTAACAAAAATAACGGAGATGGTAACAAAGAAGAAACTGGTCAAGGATAATGTCGTGGAACTGCTAGCAAAAATTTCAGGCTGGATGATGGCCACATACATTATTGCAAAGATAATCGACACTTACTACTGGGCAAATGTTACAGCACCATCGCTTGGTTTTAACATCATGCATTTTTACAGTAACAACAGCTTTTACGGATTGTGGATACTGTTTCTGGAAATTATTTTAGGCGGTGTTGTGCCTGCGGCAATTCTCATTACAGAAAAAGGACGGAAAAACTCCCTGGCCAGAAATACTGCGTTTGTTCTTGCAGTAATTGGAGTTTGTGTTAACAGATGGGTCATGGTGCTTCAGGTCATGGCAGTTCCTGTCATGAGTTTTGATACATGGGCCCTTTACTATCCAAGCTGGCAGGAAGTGGCTACAACAATACTTCCTGTTGCATACGGAATTATCCTGATCATGATATCTTACAGGTATCTGCCGATTTTCCCGCAGGAACCCGAATTAAATCCAGTTGACTAACCGGGGGTAAAGTTCCCGTCTGGAGGTAAAAAAAGATGTTTCCTTTTAATTTTGAATGGATATGGGACATGTCTCATATTGTTTTCATGGGTGGTTTGTGGTATGCCTTGACCATATTGGGTTTGGGAATGACTTACTGCATTATCAAAACTATTTTTGATATCTACAAAGGCGATTCTCATCACGACCAGGGTCATCACTGAAAAAACAGGGTGCTTGGGTTTGAAATAGTTCCTGTGCATGATCGTGACTATGTCATTCTGATAGCATAATAGAATAATAACCTAAACAGGCGCTTTCCCATGCCATTGGAAAAGCGCCTTTCTTTTATAGAAAACAAGAGCGGATAGATGGATAAAATTATTGTAGAAGGCGGGAAGAGGCTTGAAGGAAATGTTTTTATAAGCGGTGCCAAGAATGCGGCACTTCCAATACTCATATCCTCTCTTCTGACAGATGGTAAAAATACCTACAACAATGTTCCGAATCTGAAAGACATACATAGTGCTCTTGCCCTGCTTCAGAATCACGGGGCAAAGGCTGAAATGAAAGATAATGTTGTAAGCATAGATTCAGGAAGCCTTAACAATACCGAAGCTCCTTATGATCTTGTCAGAAAAATGCGGGCTTCGATTCTGGTTCTGGGGCCTCTGGTTGCAAGATTAAAAAAGGCAAGAGTTTCTCTTCCAGGAGGCTGCGCTATTGGAGCCAGGCCCATTAATCTGCATTTGAAGGGTCTTGCCAGCCTTGGAGCAAGAATCGAATTGAAGGGCGGCTATGTTGAAGCACAGGCTGACAGGCTGACAGGCGCTGATATTTATTTTGATATAGTGACAGTTACGGGAACTGAAAATTTAATGATGGCAGCAGTTCTTGCAGACGGAGTAACAGTTCTAAGAAATGCAGCCCGTGAGCCGGAAGTAATAGCCCTGGCAGATACCCTGAATCTAATGGGTGCTGACATAAAAGGAGCAGGAACATCAGCAATAACAATCACTGGGGTTGAATCACTTCGGCCTGCAACTGTTTCAATCATTCCTGACAGGGTCGAGGCAGGCACTTTCATGGTTGCATCTGCATTAACACGAGGCGATGTAACTCTTCTCGACTGCGAGCCTGGCCACCTTGAATCCGTAATTCACAAACTAAGGCTGACAGGAGCAAGGATTTCTGTTTGTAACAAGACCATAAGGGTTGAAGGCACGGATGTAATCAACAGCGTTGATATAAAGACCCTTCCTTTTCCGGGTTTTCCCACAGACATGCAGGCTCAGTTCATGGTGCTCATGAGTATAGGATCAGGATTGAGCATCATTTCTGAAACGATTTTTGAAAATCGTTTCATACATGTAGGCGAACTGAGACGAATGGGAGCAGATATTTCAGTTTCAGGTAATTCGGCAGTAGTCAAGGGAGTACCTTTTCTTTCAGGTGCTCCAGTAATGGCTTCTGACCTCCGGGCAAGTGCATCACTTATTCTTGCAGGCCTCGTTGCAAAGGGAGAAACTGAGGTCAACAGGGTCTATCACCTTGACCGTGGTTATGAGGCCATGGAAAAAAAATTTGAACAGCTTGGAGCCTCTGTAACAAGAATTAAGGCATGACGGCTTGTAGCGTTTAAGCTGCTGCTTATAGCCCAGAGAAGCTTGAAAACAAACAAATTCGCAATTCCTGACTTTACCCTAGGCAAACAAGTTAAATGAGTCTTTTGCTATGAACTGTAACTCTTAATGATGTTCATAAAAAGCTTGACTTATTCTTTGTGATTAACTAACTATAATGCAGTGATAAGTCTCTGCCCTAACTTCCAGCAACCCCTGTTTTTTTGAAACCCACTTACAACTTTTTTTACCTTTTTTTCTGAAAAGCAGTTGCATTTTTTTCTTTAATAACAAAGGAACTTGGAAAGGAGGCATGTATGGGCGAAAGTATTTATAAAATCATAGAACTCGTTGGAACTAGTGATACTTCATGGGAAGATGCAGCAAAAAATGCTGTTGAAACGGCATCCAAAAGTTTAAGAGAGCTGCGCATTGCAGAAGTCAGTCAGATGGATATGAAAGTTGAAAAAGGCAAGGTTGTTGCCTATCGCACAAGAGTCAAGCTTTCATTCAAGTACGAAGCCTCATAAACGTTCTAAAAGTCAATATCCTGAAAGAAGCAGGGACATGGTTTTTACCGGCCCCTGCTTTAATTTCCTGTCTGTATTGTCAAAGACATAGGCTTAATATAGAAAATCAATGGTGTACCAGTGTGTTTCAAAGTCCCAGAGGGAAACAAAGAAGAACACATAGTGGAGATAATAAGGAAGTGTGAGTTTGCTGAGCTGGGCTTTTGCTTTAATCTGATACTGCCTGCCTTTTTCAAGTCTGTTCAATGGAACGATTTTCAACCCGTCGAGATCTGACATCAGTTTCTGGGCTTCCTGCAAGGACTGGACAATATGGATTTTCCCGTTTTCCCATGAGCGCTCAACTATGAATTCTTTCTTTAGATTGTTATATTTAACTGAATTTGTAATTTCAATATCTGCAATTCCCCTGTTAAACCACATCGAACGTTTTTGATTCAGATTGATGAAAAATGAAAAAGAGGCCGGCACTCCGCTCATGATTGCGTTCAAGGTTTGTTCGCGAAAAGCCCCTTCTACACTCAAATAAATTATAAGATCAGAGCTTGTGTTGGTCACTATGATGTTTGTAAGGGTTGCATCCTTCGATAATGCTGGTGGAACTAGAAAAAACAAGCCGGTCATCACAGCAATTAACAGTAAAATAAGCAATTTCTCCAGTTGTTTCATCATGTCAGTTGCCATTGAATCCTTTTGCTTCGCCATTCATTGGCATGAAATGAGTTTCCCAGGATGATTTCTCTGAAAAAAACTTCTCAAGAAAGGCATGATGAAAGGCATGGCCTGATTTATGAGTCACTATGTGACCAATGATGGGAAGTCCCAGAAGAGAAAAATCTCCTATGCAGTCCAGAAGCTTATGTCTGACAAACTCATCTTGAAACCTTAAGCCCCCCTTGTTAATGACAGTGTCTCTATCAACGACTATGGCATTATCCAGAGATCCGCCCTTTGCAAGGCCGTATTGCTTTAAATATTCAATTTCATGCAGGAACCCAAAGGTTCTGGCACTGCATATTTCTTGTGAAAAAAGTCTTTCAGTTATTTCAAGAGAAATCGACTGTCTTTGAATGAGCGGATGATCATATTCAATAGAGCATGTTATCTTATAAGAAGGGTATGGGAAGACAGAGACAGATTTATCGCCATTTTCAAGTAAAATTGGTTGCCTGACTATAAAAAAGCATTTTGGGGCATCTTGTTCAAGGATTCCTGCTGACTGAATGAGCCTTGTAAATGGTGCTGAGCTTCCATCCATTATGGGCATTTCATGAGAATCCACTTCCACAAGGGCATTATCGACCGAAAGTCCTGACAGGCTGGCCATGAGATGCTCTATCGTGGATACTATGAAGCCATCATAACCGATAACTGTCGCAAGGCTTGTATCTACGACCATGTTGAACCTGGCAGAAATGCAGGGCGAGTCCTGGAGATCTGTTCTTTTGAATTTTATGCCATGGTTTACAGGAGCAGGAACAAGCTTAAGGTTGACAGGTTTGCCGGAATGAACTCCAACCCCTGAACAGCTAACATCTCTGGCTAAGGTTCTCTGGCGGCAATACATGTCAATCCTTTTCTGTCATAAAAATTCTTAAAAAAACTATGAAAGACTCCTGCTCAACCCTTTTCAGTACCTTGTTCATACCGGCATAGGCCTGTATCCAGTGTTTTTAAACAGTTGCCGGATTCCGACCCTTGTCGGCATAACGGAAAAAGGATTTTGCAAAGCTCTCATTAAGGCTTTAAAACACTGAAACAATTGTTACAGGAAATATCTGGCAAAAATTAAGACCGGTTCGTAAATTTATTTACTAACGTATTTTAGCCTGCTATTGCAAGAAAAACCATTAATTTTAAATGAAATGGCAAGAAATAAATTTGATTTTTAGACTTGTTGACATTGCAATACGTTTTGGTTAGCATAAAAAACGGATTAACAACGGATGTCTTAAACATGACATTCGGGACTTGTCATAAACTCGATCAGGAAAAGGCAATGATAATAGGACTCGATGTTGGAGGTACTTATACCGATGTTGTGCTTCTGGGTGATGACGGGATCATAAAGGCCATAAAAGTTCTTACGGATTCGAAAGCATTGTTTAAAACCGTATTGTCTGGCCTGGAGGCAATCACAGATGGTGTTCCACCGGAGCTGATTCGAAGAATTGTCTTGAGTACTACCCTGACAACCAATACTATTGCTCAGGGCAGAATATCGAATGTAGGCATGATTGTTTCGGCTGGTCCTGGAATAGATCCCGAGTATTTCCGTACAGACCGGCATTATGTTGCAGTTTCAGGTTCAATAGATCACAGAGGACGTGAAACAGAGCCTGTAGATGGAAAAAATATAGAAGATGCTGTAAAAAAATTCGTATCCGAAGGAATAAAATATGTAGGGGTGGTTGGCAAGTTTTCAACCAGGAATCCCCAGCATGAGATTCTCATAAAGGAGAGCATAAAGCCCCATTTTGAAAAAATTTTCATGGGACATCAGATTTCAGGCAGCCTCAACTTCCCAAGGCGCATTGCTACAACCTATCTAAATGCAGCGGTATATCCTATTCATAAGCAGTTTTTCGAGGCAGTTATTCAGTCTTTGGAGCAAAAAGGATTAAAGATTCCAATACACATAATGAAGGCTGATTGCGGAACAATGAATTTTGCTTCATCCATGGATTTTCCCGCACAAACAATTCTTTCAGGTCCTGCTGCAAGTGTCATGGGTTCACTTCCTTTTGCTTTTGAAGATGAAGAAAGCCTTGTAATGGATATCGGCGGGACCACCACTGACATGGCCATTCTTGTAAACTATGTTCCTGTGCTGAATCCTTTGGGAATTTGTATAGGTAAATACAAGACGTTGCTAAGATCAATAGAAAGCCATTCAATACCTGTCGGAGGTGACAGCAGTGTATCAGTGAAGGATGGGATTATACAGATCGGGCCAGAACGACTTGGCTCTGCAATGGCTTATGGAGGACCTGCCCCCACACCTACTGATGCCCTTTGTATCCTTGGCAAATTGAAAAATGGAGACCGTGCTAAATCAGTAGAGGGATTTATGTCGATTTCAACAGGATTGGGATGTTCCGCTGAGGAAGCAGCCTTCTTGGTTTTTGACCAGATCTGCAGAACCATATTAAGTGAGGCTCAGGTTCTTATTGACCGGATAAACAAAAAACCTGTTTATACCATTCATGAGCTTCAGGAAGGCTATAAGGTTAATCCTTCGAAAATCCTCATCATAGGCGGTCCTGCTCCATATTTTGCAAGACATTTCGAGGAGATATCAAGTTTCAAGGTTGGGGTCATCCCAAGATGGGATGTTGCCAATGCCATAGGAGCTGCTCTTGCCCGCACCACATGTGAAGTTAGTTTGTTTGCCGACACTCAGCAAGGAATTGCCACATCTCCTGAAGAATTTTTCACTACTGCTGTACAGCAGGGTTTTTCAAAAGAAGATGCAGTCCGTACTGCCAATATGCTTCTCAGGCAAAAAGCAATACGGCAAGGTGCCAACCCTGAGGAACTTGTTATGGAAGTAATTGAAGAGCAGCAATTCAGTATGGTGAAAGGGTTTTATAAGACTGGCAGCAACATAAGGGTTAAGGTACAGATAAAACCCGGACTCATAAGTGAATATGATGTAATTGCCGGAATTCTTTCAACGGAGTAACGCAATGCTAAAAGCAAGGCATAAAACAGGACTCGTCTTTTTTCCGGCCTTTGACTGGGCAATCAGCCCTACTCACCCTGAACGTGAGGAACGTCTTCTTTACACCCAGGATCAGGTTTTCGAGGAAGGTATCTTGGATATAGAAGGTATTCAGGAGATAAAGCCGGAAAAGGTGACTTCCCAGGACATTGAGCGGGTTCATTTCTGCGCTCCTGATGTAGAAAGCGTGACAACAGAATCTCATTTCATAAGTGCCGGAGGCGCTAAAACCATAGGCAAGGCTGTACTGGATAAAAGAGTCGAACGCGGGTTTGCACTTGTCAGGCCTCCAGGTCATCATGCTATGCGAGTTGTTCACGGGGCAAGGGGTTTCTGCAACATAAATATCGAGGCAGTCATGATAGAATACCTGAGAAAAGCCTATTCCATAAAAAGAGTGGCCATTGTTGATACTGACTGCCATCATGGAGATGGAACCCAGGATATTTACTGGCATGACCCTGACACTCTTTTCATTTCAATCCATCAGGACGGAAGAACTCTTTATCCTGGAACAGGCTTTCCCAATGAAATGGGTGGACCTACAGCCATAGGTACAACCATCAATTACCCACTGCCACCTGAAACATCAGAAGAAGGTTTTCTGTATGCCATCCGAAATGTCGTGCTTCCGGTACTGGAAGATTTCAAGCCTGATATAGTCATAAACTCAGCAGGACAGGACAACCATTTCTCAGATCCCATTACCAACATGAATTTTTCAGCCCAGGGGTATGCAGAGCTTACAGACATCCTGTCTGCAGACATTGCAGTCCTGGAAGGTGGTTATTCCATTGAAGGAGCCTTGCCTTATATCAATCTTGGAATCATCCTTGCAATGGCAGGAATCGATTTCAGTAAGATCAGGGAGCCCAATTACAATCCGGAAGCAATGAGGCAGAAACCTGAAATTACAAACTGGATAAAAAAGACTGGAGATCAGATTCTTTCAAACTGGAAACAGAGGGACAAAATCAAGAACCAAGTCCAGAATCGACAGAAATTTGCAGAGCGTACCCGAAACATCTATTACGATACAGACAATATCATTGAAACTCAGACGGAAAAATTGCGAATATGCCCTGATTGCAGAGGTGTTCTTCAGATTGATTCATCAGCAAAAGGAAGGCAGAAGATTCTGGCTGTCCATATTCCGCTTACTGCATGCAATCAATGCAAAGAACTGGGTTATGAGTGGTTCGACTCAGCAGATAAAAAAAAGTACAGCTCGGCATATCTTCAGGACAGGCCTGAGGATACTTACACACGAAGGGCTTTTTTTTAAACCTGTTCCCTTGCCTTTTTTTCATGCAAGATCTGTCTGAAATCATGTCGCTGATTAATAAGGATTTTCAAGATCATCTGGTGAGAACTCATGATGCCTTTCCGTGAAAACAGAGCCCTTCCCATCATTCCAAGACTTTAGTTTCATGGGATCAGCCCCAAGACATCTTCTTATGATGCCAGTCGGAGTTACAACACCATAAAAAATAATGGTCAGAATTATCCGGTTTGTGATGTTTCCAATCAATAATGAAAGATAATGCCACAGTATTGCAATCGGCATAAAAACATATGGGACAATCATTGCTATTAAAAGAACCCCAATAGCAGGAAAAATCAGCAAAAGGCTTTCCTTCAAGTAAGCAGTTATAAGAAGTATAAGGACGACTATAAGACCTGTGTCTTTTGTGAAATTTCTTGTAGGTCTAAATTTTAATTTCATGATGAAAATTCTCTAAAAGAAAGTTATGGAAATCTTAACCTGCTGAGTCGGTGGCTTTTTTCAGATATGACTTGGGGAAAAAATCAGTCCAGCACAAATTCGTTTCTCCAGTTTATAGTTTCTCTCCATTCCGGCTGGCCTGTTTTTTCAAACAGGCAGTCATTTATAACAAGCCAGTCCATTTCAGTTCTCATGAAACATTGATAAGCGTCTATTGGTGTTGCAACAATCGGCTCACCTCTGACATTAAAGCTAGTGTTAATTAAAAGACTGCATCCGGTAAGCTCCTTGAATGCATTAATAAGTTGCCAGTAGCGGCTGTTGGTCTCTTTATGAACAGTCTGGATTCTTGCTGAAAAATCTACATGGGTGACGGCAGGTATGTCCGATCTAAGCTGATAAAGCCTGTTGTAGGGTTCTTCCGAAACGTTAGCTGAGGATTCAATTTTATGTTTTTTTGCTACTTGTGCAACTAGAAGCATATAAGGAGAATCCCCGTCCATTTCAAAGTATTCACTTGCATCTTCAGCAAGTACTGAAGGAGCAAATGGCCGAAAACTTTCCCTGAATTTTATCTTTAAATTCAGTTTTTTCTGCATCTCAGGGTTTCTCGGGTCTGCTAGAATGCTGCGGTTTCCAAGAGCCCTTGGCCCCCATTCCATTCTGCCTTGGAACCAGCCCAAGACATTGCCCCGGTCAAGAAGCATGGCTGTGTCTCTGCAGAGCGTGTCAAAATTGTCATATTGCTTCCAAACCGCCTGAAACCTTTTGAGCTTTTTTATGTCCTTTTCGTCATAAGAAGGTCCAAGAAAGGCTCCTTTCATTGCTTTTTCACGAGAGTTTCCTATCTTTCTGCCTTTTTTCCCCCATATATGAAGACTTGCAAGGGCAGCCCCAAGAGCGCCGCCTGCATCTCCTGCAGCAGGCTGAATCCATAGGTTCTTGAAAATACCGCTGCTTTTTATTTTTCCATTGGCTACGCAGTTAAGGGCGACACCACCTGCCATGACAAGATTTTCAGTGCCGACAAGGTTTTTTGCCGTCCCGGCAAGCCTTAACAGCACTTCTTCAGTGACATCCTGAATGGCAAGAGCCATATCCATGTATTCTTGAGTCAAGCTGCTTTCAGGGTCTCTTTTTGGAATTCCAAACAGATTTCCCCACTTTCTGGTCTTGCACATAGTGAGCCCTGTGGCAAAATCAAAATAATCCATATTCAGAAGAATAGACCCGTCTTGGCGAATATCCACCAGTTCTTTAATAATGGCCTCTTTGTAGCCTTTGAACTGCCTGCTGCAGGAATTCCCGTAAGGCGCAAGACCCATGAGTTTATATTCACCACTGTTAACCTTAAATCCGCAATAATATGTGAATGCTGAATACAGAAGCCCTATGGAATGGGGAAAATGAAGTTCACGCAGCATTCTTATGCTAGCCCCCTTACCATGAGCTATTGTTGTTGTTGCCCATTCGCCCACACCATCGATGGTCAATATGGCAGCCTCGTCAAATGAAGATGGATAAAAAGCGCTTGAAGCATGAGAAAGGTGGTGTTCTGGAAAAAGGAGTTTGGGTTTTGATGAAAAAGGCTTGCCATGAATTGCCTCAAGGCTGTCCCAGAGAAGTTTTCGCATGAAAAGTTTTTCTTTGATCCAGATCGGCATCGCAGAAAAAAAACTCTTCAATCCACGAGGGGCAAATGCATGGTAAGTTTCAAGAAGGCGTTCAAATTTCAGCAGCGGCTTGTCATAAAAGGCAATTCCGGCAAATTCATCCAGCTTTAGCCCTGTTTCCTCAAGGACATAGCGGATTGCCTTCTCAGGAAAGGACTGGTCGTGCTTAATTCTTGTAAAACGTTCTTCATGAGCTGCGGCAAGTATTTCACCTTCCGTGACCACAGCGGCTGCACTGTCATGGTAAAAAGCCGATATTCCTAAAAAATAATCTGGCATGAGTTGTTTTTGCCCCGTAGATATAAGCGCAAAGATCATTGAATAAGCTTGCGATCGAGAAGATATCGATGTACGATTCTGGCGAATACGTCGGTTACCATATCTCCTGGATGGCCGTCTGCAGGATTTGCCCATAATTTGCGGTTGGGTACGTGGCCAAGCTCTTTATAGACCCATGGGTAAATATTCACATAATCAATTCCTGCATTTTCAATCATGGGTATGACCTGCTCGAAGCTCTTCCGTAAAATATGGCTATGGTTTTCAGGAGTCATCACAAATACAAGTCTTATATTACGGCTGAGACAATAGTCTGAAAATTCCTTCAATAATTCCTGGTAGAGATATAAATTATCGGTTGAATACACTTTGTTCAGCCAGTTTGCATAGCCGTAGGCGAAATAGGAGTTGAAAAAACTGTTAATTAAATCCACAAAAAGAGAGATGGCATTTGGAAAGAAAATGCTCAAAGGCTGAACAAAAAGTCTGTCAACGATTCCGCCATCATATATAAAGCTTTTAGGCTGGGTTCCATCCATGGCAGGATCGTTTAGGCAAAAACCCACAACAAGAAGATCGAAGTCATGGCGGATGCCTTCTGATTTTAAGAAATGAAATTGATCAAGAGTTGACCAGCCAGGTTTTCCCCAGTTGAGAATTTCGGCACTAATCCCTTCATTGTTCAGTAATCTCTCAAGTTTATTCGACCAGATCACTTGATTTTCAACACCTACACCCCAGATAAAAGAATCGCCTAAAACAGCAATCCGCGTAATTCCATGGGGCTTTTTCAGGGGGCGCACCATATCATTAAAACCATAAGGATTAAGCTTCGATCTTTCTAAATGATTACGGTTTATCTGATTGTTAACAACCTTGAATCTGTATGGTATCCATTTTGGCGATTCTGTGTCAGCGCTTAAGGGAAAATACCTCAGCCCGATCTCTATCAGTCCGAATGAAAAGATGACAGCACAGCAGAAAAGCAGCAGGTTCTGGATAGCGGCTTTTTTATACCGTACAATTAGTATTCCAATTAAGACCAAAGTTACATTGATTGCTGCAAGAAAAATCCGTTTTTCAACTTCTTCAAATTTTACCTGTCCATGAGTCATGAACTTAATGACCCACTGGTTGAAAACAACCCCGGATAAAATTATTAAGTAACCTAAAATATCAAAAAAATATTTCATCATTGCCCTTACCATGAAAATACAGGTATCTGAATTTATTCCTGTTAGTTTTCCCAGTTCAACAAAGATGATGAACTCGTAAAAAGTCAATATTCGGACGGCCTTTTTACGATGCCGTCAAAGATGCTAGAACAAAGTATAAATAAAAGGCGCAAGGGCCGATCCGCTGGTAAAAATGATCAGCCCGCCTAAAAGAAGCATTATCAGAATAACAGGAAGCAGCCAGAATTTCTTCCTTACCTTCATGAATCCCCATATATCTCGAATGACATACATTAAACACCTCAAAATTAAAAACTAAAACAAGGTAAATTTTTTTAAGCGTACTCAACACCCTCAACATCTGATTTATGATTTTGCTGAGCGCTTCAAACTTTTTCTGAATTTTTTTGTTGAGGCCTGATAAATAAGTATCGTATGTTACAGTGGCATCAAGATAGTTGCAATTCCCCTGAAATCAGGTTTTTCTTTTTATTATGCATGTCAGCATGTGCATCAATACATCCACGCTTTTTCTCAGATATTCTGTTCTGAACACCCAGACGACCCCGAGATAGGTTAGAGATATGACTGCCGCAGTCATGGGAGCATACACCAATCTGGTGACTCCAGCCGTCTCAAAGAGCCGGAATAAGAGAAAACCAGTTCCCAGCATTGTGGCCGCAGCAAGAATGAGCCGGTAAAAACTGGGTAAGATATCTGAAAGTTCAGTTAAACCAAGCTTTTGCTTCAACAAGAAAATAAAGCATATTGAGATGATTGCCATAGTGATGCTTGTGGAAAGTGCGATTCCCCTGATGCCGATCAGTTTCATTAAGACTATGTTAAAGAACGCATTCAATAAAATAGAGGCAAATCCCATGTACAAAAGGGTTTTGGTACTCTTCAGTGCTGCGAAAAAACTGCCGTTTACGAATGTGTAAGCATAAAAAAAGAGTCCTATGCTGTAGCAGGAAAGAGCCCCGGCAGTTTGTGCTGTAGCCTCGAGGTCAAAGGCTCCTCTCTTAAGAAGAAGAGTTACTATGTCATCAGAAAAGAGAACGACAAAACAGGTAATCGGAATGGTCAGGAATCCAAGAAAGATTAAGGAATATTTATAAAGATTTTTGAGATTTTCGTGATTTCCTGCAGCAGCCTCTTCGCTTATGAAAGGAAAGACTGCCCTTGAAATTGCAGTGATTATAACCTGAATGGGAAGGTCGTTGATCCTGAAGGCATATCTGAGGGTTGAAACAGAACCTGCAGGCAACATGGTTGCCATGGCCTGATCAACCACAAGATTTGCATTTGCTATCAGCTCACTTCCCAAGAGGGGCAGGGCTAAAAACCACAGGGTTTTTATTTTTGCCGGATCAAGGGGAAGGGGTGTCCTGAAAAGAAATCCCTCTCTGTGAAGTGCAACACCCAAATAAAGGGTTTTTATGAGCACTCCTATCAAAAATCCCCATACCAGACTGTAGATGCCCGGCCCGATATCAAGCAAGAGTAAAGATATGATAGTAATATTTACAAAGATAGGGGCAACATAAAGATGAAAAAACTTTTTTCTTGCCAGAAGTATCCCTGTGAAGAGAATGCCGGCTCCATCAATAAGGATCAGCAGGACAAGGAGTCGCACCATGACAGCCCCCAACTGCTTTTCTTCAGGGTTAAATCCGTAGCCGATTACATTTATGACAAGCGGGCCTAAAAAAAAACAGATGATGGTGAACACCGCAAAAAACAAGGTGGTTAAGTAAATCAGCCATGTAGCATGGGAATCAGCGTCCTGTAAGGACGACTGCCTTAACCACTCCAGGTAAAGGGGGACAAACGCGGAAACAAGGGCTGCTGACAAAAGCAGCACCAGAATTCCAGGAAACATGTAGGCTATATTGAAGACATCCAGTTCAACAGAAACGCCGAAACGATTGGCAGTAAGGATTTCCTTGCCGACTGCAAGGATTTTATCAGCCATTGACAAGATCATTATAACAGCACTTGCCCTGCCTATCTGGCCTGCTATTGTTTGAAATTCACTCATAGATAATCATAAGTTAATGTTTCGTAAACTCTCATTACATAAGTGCTCAGTACATACAAATGACGTTTATCATTTCCCCAGGCCTCTTAAACATGCCTCCAGTCCTCACATATGCCTCTCCTTACTTCTCTAAGCTGACTTCAAACTCTGCTCTTCTGTTCAAGGCCCGTCCTGCAGGTGACTTGTCGTCTGTCATTGGTCTGTGCTCACTGTATCCGACTGAACGGATTCGTGAGGAGGCTATTCCTTTTTCTACAAGGTATTTGCGGGCTGCCTCTGCCCTTCTTTCAGAAAGCTTCTGGTTGTATTCATCTGAGCCGAAGTAATCGGTGTGTCCATCAATGGTTAGTGTCGAGGCCGGACGATCTTTAAGATAAGCCACATGTTGATCCATGACCGGTACATAAATCTTCTTTATATTGTGCTTATCAAAATCAAAATGAATCATCGGCAGCCTTATCTTTTCTGTTGCAACCGCCACTTTTCCATCGGCAGGCACCTTGTCTCTGGTCTTTTCGTTCCTCGAAGCAGCATAAAGCACAGTGGCATAGAGTTTTTGATTCTGATCTAGCCAGAAGGCAATCCCTTCATCATCTATGACATATTTGTACTTCATGACTTTTCCAGCGTTATAGAATTGATAGAGTTTTTTATTTCCGGGATATTGGAGGGGAAATTCTTCAATCTGCTTGCCAGTTGGCTCTGTTCTGTTTTCTGTTTCAGTAGTGGCTTTGGACTGAATTAAGGGAGATGGTTGATAGTTATGCCTTACAGCAGAGCTGTGAGGGCCAAATTCTTTTTCAATATCAGAAAGGTTAATTCCTGAAGCATTTGGTCTGGTGCCGACTCTTCCCTCAAAATTTCTGGCAAGATAGATTTGCTCTACCCGTTCGTCTTTATTCAAAAATATACTGAACCCCAGATGTTCATACTGAAGGCACATTCCTTCACTCTTTATGATATCCGGAGTACCCAGTGTCTCTATGACAGTTTTTCTTGGCATGTCGAGACTGACAAGGATGAGTGTATCCTGAAACTGAACACTGATAGTAGAAATTGCAAACCCTTTCACTGGTAATGCCATGATCAGAAACGCCAATACAGTTATAAGAGTTTTATAATTATTCATTTCATTTCTCCTTTATGGATTTCTTCTGCAGTGCGTTCAAGCAGAGTGCTGAAAGCTGATCTGAGGCTTCCCTGTAATTCAAGGCAGGACTTTCTTGCCTCATTGCCGATATGGTTTGCCGATTCCTCATGATTCCACAAATACTGAATTTTTTCTGCAAGCTCTTCTGCATTGCCTGCTGAATAAAACAAGGCTGTTTTGTCATTGATTGCATATTCTCTTGTAGCCATGTTCTCAGTTATGATGAGTGGCTTTCCCATGGCCATTACCTCTAGCATGCTGATCTGTCCTGCCGCTATCCTGTAGTCTTTCAATGGAATGACCACCATCCTGCTGTATTCTATCAATTGAACCACATCCTTGTAAGGGATATGGTTTCGGATTATCCGGACATTATCCGGTACCTCAACCTCCGGGCAGTATTTTGATGAAAGGATGTATGTTTTTATCTTCAGTTGAGAAACTGAGCGAATCAGTGTTTCGAAATCTCTGTCACTCTTTCCGTAAGAAAAAATATAATCCTTGTTGGTGTAAACCTGGCGATTGAAAGAATGAAGCGGGTGTGCCAATGGAAGGAAAATGATTCTCTCGCTGGGTATCTTAAACATCTTGCTGTAAATCTGCTCTTCTTCAGTGGAAGTGCAGCAGAAATAGTCGATTCCTGGAATTGCCATTTTCAAGATAGCTATGCGCAGCCTGTAAAGAAATCCTGTTTCTGTCAAATTTATATGAAAATCCTGAATGATATGCAGCGGCAGTCTTCCAGGATGCAAGATTCTTTTCAGTATACCGTAACATACGCCAATGCGCATTTGCCATGAAATGATGACATCGAAACGGTTTCTGGGGAAAAAAGCCATGATCGGCAAATAAAATTCGGATAAATAATTCGACACATAAGTAAAAAAAACATTCGCAGTATTTTTTAGGGAAACAGGCTGTAAAACTTCAACAGATTGAACCATTTTTTTAAGAATATCCAGTACAAACCATCTTCCTTCTTCTTTCCAGTTTACAATAATGAGGAGTTTTAATTCCGAAATCACGACTGTCTTGCTCCATGGTTATTGTTCAAGTTCTTTCCTCATCAGGTCTTCAAAGGCCCTTGTCATATTACCGACACTTAATCTGTAATTTACAAGCTGCTTGGCATTAGCACTCATCTGACTTCTCAGTTCACTGTTTTTAATAAGAAAAACAAGTTTTTCTGCAAGGGCATCAGGGTCATCCACAGGCACCAGAATGCCTGTCTTGTCAGCAATGATGATTTCTTTCATGAAACCGACATCTGTGCATATGTTGGGTATGCCAGCAGACATGGTTTCTATGGCTGCAACAGAAAGTGTTTCCTGCTGAGGATATGAGGAAAGGCAGTTGATGTCAACGGCAGCAAAAATATCACCAAGCTGGCGCTGAAATCCGAGAAAATGGACATGGTTCTCAAGTTTCAAACCTATTGAAAGATTTTCAAGAAACTGTCTTTGAGGGCCGTCTCCAATAATAAAAAAATGAGCATCTGGAATTGAGTCAATAACTTTTCTTGCTGCCTGCAAAAAAATATGATGAGCCTTATCAGGACGAAGCGCTGCAACTATGCTTACCACTGGACTATCATAAGGTATGCCGAGCCGGATTTTGGCATCCATGGGACTTAGATTCGACTGAAACCTCCGGGGGTCAACTCCATTGTAAATAGTTTTTATCTTGCGATATGGAATTTTTTCTACAGCGGCAATATAGTCGCCATGACCTTTGGCAGCAGCAACGACATAGTCTATGCCAAGGTGAAGGATGCGTCTTCCGGTCATCGTTAGAAAATGAAGAGGATATTTCTTGAAGGTTTCATTTTCCCAGTTTATGCAGAGTTTCACTCCAGATAGTCTTGCTGCCAGAACCCCGAAAAACAATGTGTTGAGATGATTTATCAAAAATACTGTGTCAGTCTTGAAATCTTTGAAAAGCCTTGCCAGACGAAAAACTCCCAAAATGTCAAATTTGGAGCTTATGACTTTGGTGTTCACAGGAAATCCCAACTGAAGAACTTCTTTTCCAAGTATTCCGGGCTCTCTTAAAAAAATTATGTGAATATCAAAAGCCTTGCGGTTTATATGGCGTAAAAGTTCAAGAAGTAATTGTTCTGCTCCTCCGATAGTCAGATGTGATACAACAATTGAAACACGGGTTTTTCTTATATCTGTCATGAATTAATCCCTTGAGTAATTGGAAATGACTGATTCAAAGAGGCTTGCAAGGCTGTCCATCTGATCCCTGATGAGAAGATTCTTTTTGACATAATCCTGGCCTGCTATTCCCATATTAATGAGTTTGTCCCTATTTAACAGCATGTCGCTCATTTTTTTGACAAGATCAGCACAGGAGTCTGGTTCAAAAAGCCTTCCTGTAATGCCTTCCTGAATCTGTTCAGTTATTCCTCCAATGCGCGCTCCAAGAACAGCGGTTCCAAAAAGAAAGCTTTCATAGACACTAAGAGGGGCGTTATCATACCAGCGGCTTGGAACAACACTGAATAATGCTTCTGCTATCCACTGATTTAGTGTTTGTCCGGACTGGAATCCAGGAAAATGTATGCGGTCTTTCATATGAGAAACAATCAGTTTTTTCAGGCGATCTTCCTCGGCGTCATAACTTCTTCCTATGATATAAAGATCTGCATCCGGATTCAATTTCTGAAATGCTTCAATAAGGGTATCAATGCCTTTTTCGTATGATATTCTTCCGAAATATAGAATATAGTTCTTTTTCTCCCATTTCTTATCAGGCTCAGTCGTTCTTTCAATAGGGTACCGAAGCACATGAATCTTGTTTTCACCTGCTCTTCGTCCTTCTCCGTCTCTGTCACCAGGCTTTCTTCTTTCTCCCTGTCTTCTTTCGACAGGATAGGGCAGAAGAGTCAGTTTCTTATCTGAAAAACCCCCCTCTATGAGCATGTGTTTCATGAATTCACATGGAACGACAATAGCATCGGCAAGATCATACAATCCAAGCAGGCGATGAAGATACATGGCAGAAACCCTCACTGCTGAGGCTGTCAAGTGGTTTTTTACGCATATATGTTTAAGACCATGATAGAATTCCCCCTTGATACACAGGGTGCACGGCTTTGCGTTTCTGAGAAGTGAATAGCTTGGACAGATAAGATTATAGTCGCCTATGTGCATCACTATAGGAATGTTATGACGCTTGAATGTATGAAAAATACTAGGCGACATGTAATTATAAATATTCAGCACATAGGCTATGTCTGCCCCTTTAACCTTCTTTAGAAGTTTTCTTAATTTCATTCTTGCTTCAATAGAATATGTGCTTCTGTCAAGAAAACGCAATATGTTAAACGGAGAAAACCTTATATTGCCCAAATGAGCATGATCGGGATTGCCTGGAGGTGCAAGAAAAAAATCCTTGTATTCAGATTCCCAGCTTCCTGTATAATTGACGCTAAATGGTATTGCGGTATGACCCTTTGCACAGATGTAGTTCATTACATTATAGAGATATTTCTCTGTTCCGCCATTCAGGAAAAAATACTTGTTACAGAATATGATCTTCATAATAGTCTTTCTATCAAATTATGGGTTTTCCCCTGATTCTATCCTGAAAATTCCTATCCCGTTAAACCCTAAAAAACCGGACAGGAGTGATTCATTCAGCCATCTGATTGTATTGATATTGATCCTGGGAAGCTCCATTTTTATGTGCTTAAAAGATTTTGCGCTGTCTGTGCTGATGAAGAGTCCTTCAGTTGCCTTGATGTCATAGCGTATGGTTCCGGCAAGAACAGTACCGGAATGCTTGGGATGAAAGGCAACACTGAAAACCGCAAGCTCAGAGGATGTTGAAACAGGAAGACGGGTTTCCTGCCAGCTTTTCCCTTCATCGTTTGAAATCAGCAGCCTGTTTCCAGCGCACCCAGCAATTATCCTTGAGGAATTGTTCGGGTCGATAGACATGCCAAAGGTAAACTGTTTTCCTGCTGTTACACGCTGCCATGTATTGGCGCTGTTTGTTGATTTATATATGCCACCGGCCTGAGTGCTGGCAAAAAGCGTGTCGGGAAATCGAGGGTGAACAAGAAGAGCGTCTTGCCCTTTGATATAAGGGGTCATCAGTCCTTCGTTCATCGGTATCCAGTTTTGCCCCGAGTCTATGGTCTTATAGACTCCGTAGCCGTTTGTTCCAACGTAGATCGTGCCTTCGGAAACAGGATCGATCTCCACATTTGTTGCAAGTCCATCTACGAACCCAAACTTCGGGAGAGCCTCAACAGGGATGGGAAAGCCTATATCTTTCCAGTTTCTTCCAGAATCTCTTGATTCATAAACATAAACCCTGCCTCTTTTCTTCCAGGGATTCATGAGAAGAATCATTCTTGACGGATCATTCCTTGATATTTCTATTTCCTGCGCATGACCATCTTCTACGCCTTTCATGGATCTTTGCCAGTTTTTCCCCGAATCCTTTGATATCATGAGACCGTTATCTGCGGCGCACAGAAAAATGACTTCAGGTTTCCAGGGATGAATCTTGATGTCGTTAACTACAGTATTCTGAAGCCCTTTATGCTTCTGAAACCAGTTTTTCCCGTAATCGGGAGATTTCCAGACATTCCACCAGTCTGTCAGAAAAAAAATTGTGGTGCCGGGGACAAAAGCCATTTCTTCAATCCCTGACATTATCTGCGTCCAGTTGACAGGGGCGGAGTCATTAGTCTGAAACGAATCAACTGATCTCCAGGTTTTCCCTGAATTCTGAGTTATGAAGAGAATATGCGGCCAGTTTTCCGGATGAGAACCTATCAAAACCGTTTCAGGATTTTCTGGATGGATGAGAAGAGATTTATAGCTCTTTGGTCTTGCCGGAGCATTTACAGGTCTTTTCTCCCAGCTTCCTGAACGGGAATTCCAGAAAAAGAGACCTCCATGTTTTTCAAGCACATAGAGATAATCGTTCAGAGATGCAATGTCTGAAATCTCTGATTTTTCTGTAAGTCCTCCGGAATTTCTTGGATTCCATCCTTTTTCTTCAAGCCTGAACACTCCTTGAGAAGTTCCTGCATACAACTGCCCCTTATAAAATGCAAGTCCGTTGATCTTGATATTTCTAAGGTTCATGACGGATTCAGGGGCTGCCCTCGGATTATTTAAAGGGATTCTAAATACTCCGTTTGTGTCTGTGCCGACCAATAAGTAGTCTTTGCCCATAAGCATGAGACAGCTTCCTGAAAAACGAGACAGATATTTTATTTCCTGGGACAGTCTTTCCCATTTTTCGCCCAAGTTCTTACTGAAATACAGACCACCGTCAGTCAGTGCAAAAACCTGATGAGGATAAGCATGAGATATTGCTATATCAGAGACATTAAAACCATTGAGGCCGTTTCCGGTTATTTCAAAACTGTTTCCGCCGTCCCTGCTTCTAAAAATACCGGCAACATCAGAGCCAATGAAAATAATATCCGGATTTGATGGGTGAACTGCAATAGAGGTGAATCTGCCTCCTCCGCCGTAACCTGAAGGATGCCAGGAAAAGTTTTTGGCTTCCGCTATGGCACATGAAGCAATCAGTAAAAAAAAAAGCGCTCCTGATAACGTTTTTTCAAGGAACAGCGTCATTTCTTCAATTCCTGTTTAGGCTGCAGCTTATAAGTTCTTTTGCCGTATATCCTGGCACTGTACTGAACAAAAGATTTCTCAACATGATCATAGCCTTTCATCCAGACAGTCCCAGAAACAGAACCGGAATGAACGCTGAGTTTAAGTTTTCCGGCCCTAGCATTTATAAGAGTTGGAAGGGCTGTTTTTTCTGCATATTTCTTTCCTTCATCACCGTATAACTCCAGTGCACCAGTATGCCTCAGAAGTTCCGGGCTTAAGTAGATGAAATGCATGGGTACTTGTTTGAGAAAAGTTCTTTTGATCTCGCATGTTATTTCGTTTGAGATCACCGTCATTTCAGAGTCCTCTGAGTTCCAGAAAAAACTGTTTCTGGAGTTTTTCTTGGGAAAGCCCTGGATCAAGATCTGATAGGGGTTGTTACTCTGAGGAACAGGAGCCATGATTGTCAACAAGGCCTGGGCACCTGAAAAAGTTTCGTTCAGAACAGTACCTGATAGCTGGATCAAATACATTTTTGAAAACTCTGTTTCCTCAAGAAGCGGAACTGATGCAGTCGATCTCGATGAAAAGAATCCAGACCCAGGAATGACAAGTATTCCAAATAAAATAACATTTAACAGTTTTTTCATTACGGCTGCTTTCTCAAGAGAGATTCATGCCATCTCCAGGCTGTATAAATAATTGCTTTGATGTCAATGAAACGTGGCTGCCACCCCAGGACGGAACGTGCTAGCCCGGCATTTGCTACAAGAACAGACGGATCCCCGGAGCGCCTGCCTGCTATGCGATAGTTGACTGGTCTTCCTGTTACATCCTGAACTGCCTTGACAACATCCATAACAGAAAGCCCTGTTTCAGTCCCCAAATTGATGCAAAGGCTTTTTCCTGACTGATTAATATATTTAAAAGCCAGAACATGGGCATTAGCCAGATCTGTTACATGAATATAATCCCTTATGGCAGTTCCGTCAGGTGTGTCATAATCTGTTCCGAATATATCAGTATGGGTTTTTTTCCCCTGAACAGTCAGAAGTAAATTTGGAATAAGGTGAGTTTCAGGATCATGGTCCTCGCCGATATGACCTTCAGGATCAGCTCCTGCAGCATTGAAGTAGCGCAAAATGGCATAGTTTATGCCATAGGCAGTTGCGTAATCATGAATCATCTGCTCCATCATGAGCTTAGTACGGCCATAAGGGTTGATTGGAGACTGAGGGTGTGTTTCAGTTATGGGTATTTCTCCTGGAATGCCATAGGTTGCGCAACTGCTTGAAAATATGATTGCCTTGCAATCATGACGTCTCATGGCCTCAAGAAGACTCAAAGAGCCTGCAACATTATTGTGATAATATTTTGCAGGATTTTCTACGGATTCACCTACATAGGCAAAGGCTGCAAAGTGGATAACAGCCATGGGTTTGTACTCCAGAAAGACTTTATCCAGAATTAAAGGGTCATTGATGTCTCCTGTGACAAGATGTCCCCACTGAACAGCCCAGGTGTGACCGTGAATAAGATTGTCGAGGGTAACCGGCAAAAAGCCTGCTGAGGCAAGTGCTTTGCAGGTGTGGCTTCCTATATATCCTGCACCGCCTGTAACAAGAACTGTTTCTTTCATGGGGTCATATTCCTTGCCGCTATTGCCATCCATCCGTCTTTCAGTTTTACGTCAAGAATAATCAAACCGGCTGACTCCATCTTTGGAATGATTTTAACCCCGTTTGCCTCAATAATGCCGGAACATATCAATATGCCTGATGGAGCAATGATATTGTGCACATCATCCAAAAGATCCATAATGACATCTGTCAAGATATTGGCAGAAATCATTTGAAATTTATCACTTACCTCATCTACAAGGTTAGCGCATTGAACTTTGAATCTGCCTTGTTCAATTCCGTTTAACAAGAGATTTTTTCTTGCGATGTCGCAGGCAACACTGTCTGTATCGATTCCATAAAGTCTTGCTGCACCAAGCTTGGCTGCTGCAATCATCAAAATGCCTGAGCCTGTTCCAACATCCAGAAAATCGTCACCCGGTGTCAAAAATTCCTGAATCATCTGAATGCAGAGCGAAGTGGTCGGATGGGTGCCTGTTCCAAAAGCCATTCCAGGATCAATTTCAATGATAATTTCATCTTTATGAGGCTTGTACTCCCGCCATGATGGTTTAACAACAATTTTATCAGTTATTCTTTCAGGCCAGAAATAGGTTTTCCATGATTCAGCCCAGTCTTCTTCATCTACTTCGTGGTAACATATCTCGGAAATGATGCCATGTTTTTCTTTCAGTTCAGAAAGCCAGGTCTCTAACTTCCTGCATTTTATGGCAAGAGAGTCGTCCTTGGGAATATAGCCTGTTACTGCGTGATGTTCCGGTTTGTTAAGGGCGTCTTGCCCCCAGCCTTCGGATGGCTCCAGGCCCGGATCATCTACCACGACTCCTGAAAGACCAAGGTCATAAAACAAAGACGATATAAGATCGACTGCCTGCTCAACCGGTTCTGAATGAAAAATTACAACTGCTGCCATCCATTTCATGATTCATTCCTGGTTTTTGTAAAAAAGCTCTTTTGGAGGGTTGAAATAACCGTGTGAAACTTCAGGGAATCGTTCTTTGATCAAGCGAAGAAGATTTCTCATTCCGACAGGTTCGCTGTTCATGGCAACTGAATTCATTTCTTTGAAATACCTTACCGGGTCAAAATTGAGGTTTCGCCACTGGATAAAATGAAGCCTGTGCCTTGATAAAAATCCTTCCATTGCCTCTATTTCTTCAGGGGCATCAGTAAAGCCAGGGCAGTTCAGGTAGTTGATTGCAACATGCCTGCCACTTTCTATCACAAGATCAATACTTTCTTCCACATCTTCAAATTCATATCCTTTTGGCCTGAAGTATCTGTCATAGCAGGGTTTCCTAAAACTGTTCATGCTAACCCGGATACTGTCGATTCCTGCGCCTATGAGTTTTTTGAGAGTTTCAGGCATGCTTGCATTCGTATTTACATTGATAGTGCCTTCAGATGTCCTTGATCTTATCAGCCGAACGGCAGGTGCAATGACATCTGCTGCAAGAAGAGGATCCCCTTCGCAGCCCTGGCCAAAACTGACAACAGCATCTTTTACCCTCCCTATATGATAAAGTGCGATTTCTGCAATTTCATCAGGTGTGGGGGTAAAAGATATTCTTTCCTGGCTTTTTGAAATACCCCCCTGTTTCTGAAGAGAAAGGCATCCCAGGCAATTGGCATTGCAGTGCCTGGATGCAGGGAGAGGGGCCTCGTATCTTCCAAGAAAAAAATTTTTTCCTGCAGGGCACCCGTAGGTCACAGCACAGTGTTCAAGATGAGCCCTCAGCCTGTTTACAGGAAGGTCATTTCTTGCAGCTCTTATACCTTTTATCACATCTTCTGTCTTCATGAAGCGTAAGTCCTGTCTTGGCTCACTGTCCACAAGGATAACAGAAGACCTGAAACTGCCCCTGTGCCAGCCGACAGCCCCATAGGAAAACAGCGGAAGCATCATGGCTTCCTTTGTTTCTTTGTATGCACAAACTCTTGAAACAAGATATCCTGGCGAATTGAAGGCTGCAACAGGATACAAAGGGCTTCCTGGGGGCTCATACGGGTTTTCATGCAAAAGTTCTATTTTTCTGGTTGACAGATTGTAGAGTACAGGGATTCTGTCCTTAAGAAACATGAGCTCGCTGCCATGAGGCAGTTTAATGCTCTGATCTTCTGCAATAGGACTCAGCAATTCTCCTGTCATTCCTACAGCGGCATAGCCCTCAAGCTCAAAAATCTCTCCTGAAGAGCCAGCAACCACAGCAGTTATAAGGTTTTGAGACATTTTTTGATGCAGAGGCGGCTTGTTTTTGAACCCTGGCCTGTCATTTTTTTTTCGATAACTTCTCATTTCAATATGCTGCCAATGACTCCAGGTTACCCCTGGATTCCGGTTTTACGTGCTTCTGTAACGGCCATGGTTTTCTGCCTGAGATACTTGACTGCATTAAAGTGCAGGGTTATTTCCTTTAAAAGGACATTTTTTTAGTCTAACATGAGGCATGAGCTTGTCAAGACAAGAATAATTCAGAGAATCGGTCAACTTTTTAGCTTCCCGTCCCAATACTGGTGAATCAGCCTTGACGGCATCGTAAAAAGGCCGGATGCAGCGCTTGCGCAGCATCCTTCGTCAT
>JBBIWB010000024.1:0-30639 GCA_037439445.1 Desulfobacteraceae bacterium
AATGACGAAGGATGCAGCGCAAGCGCTGCATCCGGCCTTTTTACGATGCCGTCATCATTTAATGTATTTCATTTCGGTGATAAGATCTGCCTTTTCGGCAATCCTGTAATCTAAACCCTTTCCTGTTATGACCATTTCAACAGATGTGGGTTTTATTGCAATAAGGCTTAAGATATCTTCTGTTGAAAAAAGACCGAGAGTAATAGCAAAACTGGCTTCATCAAGAATCACCAAATCATGCTTGCCGGAAGCAAGAACCTCATGAACTTTTTCAAGTCCTTTTTTAGCAATGCTTTTATCTTCTTCTGACGGGTTTGAGTTTAACTCTCCGTTGTTCCAGAACTGCTCAAAAGTAATGAATTCAGAAAACCGTTTGAGAGCACTTATTTCAATATCATCATCTGCCTTGACAAACTGGGCAATGAATACCCTGAGACCAGCACCTGCCGCCCTGAGTGAAAGACCAAGTGCAGCACTAAGCTGATTTTTTGCATCCCCTGTATAAATCTGAATATAGCCTTTCATAATGAAATCCTGTACAAAATTGTTTCGTATTTTCGATCAGTCAAAAGACAGTTCATCCGGCCATTCGCGAAAATGCCCGTCATCAGGTCCTTTTTTGCAGGCATCTACTGCACAGCGGCTATCATGGATTATAACGTCCCTTCCAGGATCAACGTTATTGAATAATTTCCAGAGAATCAATGAATTATCATTTATATCGATATGCTCATCATAGAAAAGAATAATATTAAACGGCTTGATGATCTCAGCGCCAAGAAGTCTGTCGGCAAAATATTTTCCGGCCCTTCCAGGTTTTTTATCCGCATTCAAAACAAGAATTCTGTTGCCCTGTTTTCCTTCAGGCTGGAAGACACGCATTCCTGATATTCCTTCACACTGAGACTTAAGGCAGGGTAGAAGTTTATCTTGATTCAAGGTACTTTTATCAAAAACATGTGACAAGGGATTCCGCGGCGGTTCTCCTTTTATTCGATCTGTAAGATCGATTCCAATTTTATTTCCAAAATTGGCAAAAGGCGACGAATGATCGAGAACATCCAGAATGCCTTCAGCATTTACAATATCTGTTCCAATATCGAAATTATGAACAAGCTGCTGTATGACCTTTTGTGGATCTTTCGGATCAATGTTTTCATCCACTACTATTATTGCCTTGCAAAAACTCATCTGCCCCTGCCCCCAGAGTCCAGATATGACTTTTTGGGCGTGTCTCGGGTATTCTTTTTTTATGGAAACAACCACAATGTTGTGAAAAACTCCTTCCCATGGAAGCCAGTAATCTGTAACTTCAGGGAAAACTGTCTGAAGAAGGGGAAGAAAGAGTCTTTCAGTCGCCTTTGCAAGATAGCAGTCCTCCATTGGGGGACGTCCTACAAGAGTAGCACAGTACACAGGCGACTTTCTGTGAGTAATGGCTGTAACATGAAAAACTGGATAATCATCTGCAAGCGAGTAGTAACCGGTATGATCACCGAAAGGCCCTTCACGGCGAAGCTCAAAAGGGTCAACATAGCCTTCCAGTACAAATTCAGCCTCAGAAGGTACTTCCATATCAATCGTTATACATCTTGTCATGGAAACAGGGGCATTTCTTATGAAACCAGCAAGAATCATTTCATCTACATTTCTCGGCATGGGAGCTGTCGCTGCATAAATTGAAGCAGGATCCGCCCCGATTGCAACTGCTACAGGCATTTTTTTCCCTGCTTTCCTGTATTCATTGAAATAGTTTGACCCGTCCTTGTGAATATGCCAGTGCATACCTGTTGTTTTCTCATCAAATATCTGCATGCGGTACATACCAACATTACGTTTCCCTGCAGAAAGACTCTTCGTAAAAACAAGAGGAAGTGTTATGAATCTTCCCGCGTCTTTTGGCCAGCATTGCAGCACAGGAATCCTGAACAAGTCTATTTTATCACCTTTAATGACGACTTGCTGGCAAGGGGGAATCTTAGCGCGGGTTTTGCGGGGAAAGAACCTGGATACGGAAAAAGCCGTTGTGAGCATTCCAAGCATATCCTTCAGGTCCTTGGGGGGAGACACATGGATGATTTTTTTTATTCTGTCTCCTAGCTCATCCAGATTTTCCACTCCGAGAGCAAGACAAATGCGCCTCAGGCTTCCAAACAAATTGGTTGCAACTGGAAATTGAGACTCTTTAACATTTTCGAAATAAAGAGCCTTTCCGCCATCCGGGCTTTTAGATTCGGCATCTGTGAACCTGCTGATTTCAACATTAACTGAAACCGGCTGCCCGATTCTCTTGATTTCATCTTCTTTTTCAAGTGTTTCGATGAACTCGCCAAGATTATTATATCTGAAAGGTTTCATGAAAATTCCTTTTGTCATGACCCACTCCATTCTTTTATAAGATCATGGGAAATTTTGAGTCTGTCAAGAGTTCTTGCAATTGTAAAATTGACAACATCCCTGACACTCTCAGGATGATGGTAAAAAGCCGGCACTGGCGGACTTATGGTGCCTCCTGCACGTGAAACGCGAAGCATGTTTTCGAGATGGATTGTGCTTAGAGGCGTTTCGCGGGTTAAAAGTACAAGAGTTCTCTTCTCTTTAAGGCATACATCTGCAGAGCGTGTTATTAAATTATCCGCAAAACCTGATGCTATGGCTGAAAGGGTTTTCATGGAACAAGGGGCAATTACCATTCCGGAATGCCCAAAAGAGCCACTTGCAGGAGGAGCAAAAAGGTTATCAGCATCATATTCCCTTAAAACAGCATTTATATGAGGGATAAGCCCGAACTCGGACTGCAGGAAGGAAAGAAGTGTCCCTGAATTCCTTAATTCGTGTGCCATGACCTGTTTTCCCAATTCGGATATGATTAGATGAACTTCGAGTGGCCTCTTTAAAAGCTCATGGACAAGTGTTGCCCCGTAAATTGAGCCTGATGCACCTGTTATAGCCACAACAAATCTTTTAATCATTGCCATATCCTTAAAATTTCATCTCCTAATATGCCCAAGAATAATAAAACCGAAATTGCGCTGTTGCTGTGAAAGAAAGCAATATCAATATGTCTAAGATCATCAGGACTTACGACTCTATGCTGAAAAACAAGAAGCGCTGCAATTAAACAAAGGCTAAGACAATAAAAAAACCCTAAATCGAAAATAATTAAAAGAGCTCCAAGAGATAAAAAAGTGCCAATATGAAAAAAAAATGAAATGCGGAAGGCAGCTTTCAATCCAACTCTTGAAGGAAGTGAATAGAGACAGGATTTCTTGTCAAAGTCAGCATCCTGGCAGGCATATAAAATATCAAAGCCTGCAACATAAGTAAAAAGGGCGATGGAAAGAAAAATAATAGAGATGTCAAGCTCCCCTGTTACTGCAATCCATGCTCCTAAAGGAGCAAGGGAAATGCTCAGCCCAAGATACATATGAGACAGAGAGGTAAAGCGCTTGGTATAAGAGTAAAAAAACAAAATTCCAAGAACAGGAAAAGAAAGCAGGAAACAAAACCAGCTTATCATGTAAGCTGAAAGAAGAAAAAACAATGAAGATATCGACACAAAAAGAAGTGCAGAGAGTAAAGATATTTCGCCGGATGGGATTTCCCGGTTTGCTGTGCGCGGATTCAGACTGTCAATGCGCTTATCCACAATTCTATTAAAACCCATTGCTGCGGATCGCGCTGTCACCATGGCTATTAGAATCCAGAACAAGGCTTGAAATGTAACTTCAGTTTTTCTGTTAGCCAGTAAAACCGCTGATAATGCAAAAGGAAGGGCAAAGACAGTATGACTGAACTTGATCATGCGTCCAAAAACCATTATCTGCCTTGTGAAACCCGATTCGGATTTGTTAAAAAATGTCGTTTTCATGGTTACAATTCTATCATATGACTTTGGAAATAGAAAGTTCAACAACGGTTGCACCCCATCCCCCTGCATCCGGCGGAGCATCTTTAAAGCAGGCAACAAGATGATGTTTTTCAAGAACTGAATGAACCCGTTTTTTAAGCATACCGGTTCCCTTCCCATGCACAACCCTAACCGAATAAATTCCTCTTTCAATGCAGGCTGAAAAATACTCATCCAGGAGATAAACAACATCGTCTGGCCTGAATGTATGAAGATCAAGTATGTCTTCTATTGGAACTGTAACCGGTTTCATTTTTTTCAAAATGCCTTTTTGTTGCGGTAATCAGAAACAACTCTGTTCAGAACAGTTTCAACTGCTTGATAATTCCTGTTAATATCGTGAGATTTTTTGACGTAGTTTTCAGCAGAATATCCCATTTCCTTGCGCAAGGATTCATTGCCGGCAAGACTTGAAATTGCATCTGAATAAGATGCTGGATCAAATGGAGTTGTCAGAAAACCTGTTATTCCATTTTGGACAACCTCAGGAATGCCTCCATTGTTAAAAGCAACAACAGGAAGCCCGCAGGCTTGAGCTTCCAGATACACCATTCCAAGTGTTTCCCTGATCCCTGGAAAAGCAAAAACATCGCAGGCGCTGTAGAATCTTCGCATTTCATTTCTTGGAACATTTCCTAAGAACCTTACTCTTCCTGGAACAAGCATTTGGGCAAGTCTTTCCAGGCCTTCCCTTTCTTTTCCATCTCCTGCAATGACAAGGTGAAGCGATCTGTCCTGTTCGCAAAGCCTTGCAAAAGCCTTTAAGGCAAATTCAAGACCCTGGGTTTTAATACCGGGTCTGAACATGGCAGCAGAAAAAACTACCGTGTCGTTACGAGAGATTTTCCATAATCGACGAAGTTCAGAGCGGGCTTTTCCATCATAGCTGAACTCGGAAGTATCGATTCCAGGAGAAATGTAAGTAAGCCTGTCATCCGGAATGAGCCTCTTTAGATTCATCATGTCTTCTCTCCGGTTGGAAAAAACATGATCAGCCCCCATCAAGGCATGACGGTTGAGGATATATCCTGGAAGGGTTTTAATTTTTTTTTTCCTCTTTGTAGAATAAATACCCTGAAAAATTACGTAAGGAATATTCAGTTTCCGCGAAACCCAGGGGCCTAAAACATCTGGTGCCTTGTAATAAGTATGATAAGTCAGCCAAAGATCAGGTACGGGATGCTTCAAGTGGCGAAGAGAACGGCATCTGTCCCTTAAAACCAGTGGCCAGAGCCATGGTTTCCAGAATATCCACCTTGTCCTTAACCGGCTGGGGCTAAAAACCTTATGCCCGCAGGATTTGAGAAAGGCATTAAGGCCACTTGCAATGGTAAGGTCACCTGACTGCTGGTGAAAGTCAAGCGGCTTGAACGGAGTGTAATAAAAGATTGAAGAAGTTATTAACAAATCCTCTTTATTGTCCTTTCTGTCTTGTCATGGAACACTTAAACACATATACCAAAATCAGACGCTGATTACAATTGATGAACCTGCAAAAAGTCACAATTTAGACAGCTTTGTATAAAGCCTGCACGCAATGCGGCCAAATCAGCATGGAAAGAGGCATATTTATCGTAGGATGCCATTAGGTTTTTTATGCTACCGTCACGATTGCAGTCTGAAAATAAATTGTCAACATGAAGAAAAAAATTATTGACATCGCTATATTATAACTTTAATGCAATCAAATGTTATAAGTTTCGACATGCGGCTTTGACTGGTATCTTTTTTGTCGGTCATTTTTTTGTTGTAAGATGTAATGCAGATCAGGCAAATCAATAGTCGTTTTTTTCCACTTTAAAGAGGGGGGCTTAAAAATGAACTCAAAATGGCGCAGAGTTTTTATTTTTTTATGTGTGAGCTTCATGCTAACTGTTTTTTCTGCGAACTCCTGGGCGCAGCCGATTAAACTTACCTACAGTTGCTTTTTCCCACCTTCCCACATTCAAAGCATACTGGCTGAACAGTGGTCGCGGGAAGTTGAAAAACGAACATCAGGGGCTGTTAAGATTGATTATTTCCCAGGGCAGACTCTTACCAAGGCCAATCAATGCTATGACGGAACTGTAGAAGGACTTTCAGATATTGGTTTTGCTGTTCTGGCCTACACTGCTGGAAGGTTTCCTGTCATGTCGGCAGTTGATCTTCCTCTTGGATATACGACTGGCGTCATTGCGACAAAGGTAGTTAATGATGTTTACAATCATTTCCGCCCAAAGGAACTCGATGATACCCAGGTAATGTATCTTCATGCACACGGCCCTGGACTCATACATTCCAAAAATAAGCCGATATTAAAACTGGAAGACATTTCAGGCCTCAAGTTCAGAAGCCACGGAACAAGTGCCGATGCTGTCAAGTCCCTTGGCGGAACACCTGTTGCCAAGCCAATGCCTGAAACTTACGAAATGCTCCAGAAGGGAGTTGTGGATGGTGCTGCATATCCTCTTGAGTCTAATAGAGGATGGAAGCTTGGAGATGTTGTCCGTTATTGTACTGCCAACTTTTCCTCTGCATACACGACCTCGTTTTTTGTCGTAATGAACAAAAACAAGTGGAAGGCCCTGCCTCCCAATGTCCAGAAAATAATACAAGAAATCAATGCTGAATGGATAGTTAAGCACGGGGAAGCCTGGGACAGCAGCGACATGATAGGTTTACGCTATTTGCTTGAACAGGGCGGTCAGATCATCGGACAGGACAGCAAGGAAAGCGCTAGATGGAAGCAGGCTGTTGCACCTGTTGTTGATAAATATATTAAAGACATGAACGAAAAAGGGTTTAACGGAAAGGAAATCATTGACTTTGTGAATGCTTCATTGAAAAAACACCAATGATTTACGACTGTTAAAAACATATCCGGAGCTATGACTTTCACTGATGGATCATTTTATAAAGATTGTTTCATGGATGTCTGACAAACTCAGAACAGCAGGAGCATTTTCCCTTGCGGCAATGATGCTTGTTACCTGTGCCGATGTTGTCGGCAGGTTTTTCAATAAACCCATTTTAGGATCAGTAGAATTTGTTGGCTTCTTCGCAACTCTCACAGCCGCGATGGCTTTGCCATACACACATAAGATGGATGCTCATATTGGTGTTGATCTTTTTGTCAGGCTGTTGCCGGAAAGATTTCAGAACTGCTTATATCTTGTCACTACAGTAATTTCTTTTGTCTTGTTTGGAATTGTTACATGGCGGATGGCAGTTTACGCCGATACCATATACAAGAGCGGAGAGGTTTCAATGACTCTGAAACTGCCTGAGTATATAATTATTTACATTGTAGCGGCATGTTTTCTGGTCTTTTTTCTTTTAATCGTTCAAGATCTGTTTTCTTTAATCAAAAAATTAAAGAAAAAAATACCTGAATAAATTGACGACTTTCTACGATGCCGTCAACACTCGACTGCATTGTAAAAAGTCGTCACACAGGCAAATCAGGGAACAAAGGTATCAAATGAATCCAGAAATAACAGGACTCCTGGGAATAGTTATTTTACTTGCGATGTTCATGACAAGAATGCCCGTGGCTTATGCCATGACGGCAGTTGGCTTTGTAGGTTTTTCTTTAATGACCTCATGGACAGGAGGGCTGAACCTGCTTTCACGAAGCTTTTATGAAGCATTTTCTTCATATGGGCTGACCACTATCCCACTGTTTATTCTGATGGGCCAACTTGCTTTTAACGCAGGCATCGGCAAACGCCTTTATGATACAGCCTATAAATTTTTTGGAAATATCAGGGGTGGGCTCGCAATGGCTACCATTTCAGCCTGTACGGCTTTTGGGGCTGTGTGCGGTTCAAGCCCAGCCACAGCAGCAACAATGGCTGTTGTTGCACTGCCCGAGATGAGACGTTACGGCTATGACGATGAACTGTCAACCGGAACAGTGGCTTCTGGCGGAGGCCTTGGGATGATAATGCCTCCTAGTGTAGTGCTTATTGTTTACGGTATCCTGACGGAACAATCGATCGGGGCATTATTTGTCTCGGGAATTATTCCGGCCTTAGTAATGACTTTTTTATACATCCTGTGCATCTATATCAAGTGCAAAATCTCTCTTGATCAGGGGCCTGCCGGTGAAAAGTTTACCTGGTCAGAAAAAATCAAATCCTTGAAGGGGATGGCAGATACATCTCTTTGTTTTATTGCGATAATGGGCGGATTGTTTTTCGGGATTTTTACACCTACAGAGGCAGCGGCTGTTGGGGCCTTCGCAGTTCTTGCAGTTTCTGTCATTCGTAAACAGTTAAGCTGGGAAGGCTTTATAAAGTCCCTTCATGAAACTCTCAGAACTTCCTGCATGGTTATTTTCTTGATTGCAGGAGCACTGGTTTTTGGAAAATTCCTTGCCATAACCAGGATTCCGTTTAACACAGCTAATTGGGTAACTGAGCTTAACATGTCTGCTTATACGGTCATAGCTGTAATTGCTTTAATCTATATTATAGGCGGATGCATCATGGATGCCCTAGCACTCATCATGCTCACCATTCCGGTTTTTTACCCTCTGGTTGTTGGTCTGGGATTTGATCCGATCTGGTATGGAATCATTATTGTGCTTCTTACCCAGATAGGAGTGCTCACCCCTCCTGTTGGGATAAACGTCTATGTAGTTTATGGTGTTGCACAGGGCTCGATAGGAAAAGTTCCGCTTGAAAAAATATTCAAAGGAGCTATTCCTTTTCTTATCGCAACGCTTGTGGGAATTATTATCATGACAATATTTCCTGAAATCATCCTGTTATTACCTAAACTTATGTATTAGTCTCCATTGATTAAGGCCGAATATTATGATTACAGATCAACCTTACTGGAATCCAGTTCTTGAAACCCTGGATCAGGAAAGACTTAAAATTATCCAGTTGAAAAAATTCCAGCGCATCTTCAGATGGGCATACGATCATTCATTATTTCACAGACGACTTTACGACAAGGCAGGAATATGTCCTGAAGACATCAGGTCCCTTGAAGACATTTGTCATGTTCCAACCGTTGAAAAATCAATGATGAGAGATATACAGAGAAAAGAGCCTTTCCCCTATGGAGAAGCTCTGTGCGTTCCTCTGGAAGATGTTACGGAATTTCGTCAGACAAGCGGGACAACAGGGCAGCCTGTTTATCAGCCTGACACATGGCAGGATTGGGAATGGTGGTCTGAATGCTGGTCTTATATCCTTTGGGCTCAAGGGTATCGTCCCAGAGACAGGGTTTTTATTCCATTTGGCTACAACATATTTGTTGCATTCTGGGCCGGACATTATGGAGCAGAAAAGATCGGATGTGAAGTTGTTCCAGGAGGTATTCTTGACACTCCTGCCAGGATATTGAAAATCCAGGAGCTTGAAGCAACTGCCCTAATGGGTACTCCGACCTACCTCTTGAATATGGCAGAAGTGGCTCTTAACCAGTTGGAGATTGATCCTGCAAAATTATCTATCGACAAAATAACCTGTGCAGGTGAATGCGGTGCAAGCATTCCAAGCACGAAAAAACGTATTGAGACTGCATGGGGAGCAAAAGTTTATGATCATGCAGGCGCCACTGAAATAGGGGCATGGTCCTACGAGTGCCAGGCACAATCAGGAGGTCTTCATGTTAATGAAGGGTTTTTTCTTGTCGAGATTCAGGATACAGAGACGGGTGAAATAATTTCAGAACCAGGCAGAAAAGGCAAAATGATCATTACTGCTTTTGACAGGATAGCTCAGCCATGTGTTCGCTTCGATGCAAAGGACATCATAGAATGGGCAGACTATTCTTGTCCATGCGGCAGAACATACAGACTGATAAAAGGCGGAGTTCTGGGAAGAGCAGATGATATCACCAAGGTCAAGGGGGTTTTGCTGGCACCGTCTGCAATAGAGGAAGTGGTCAGAAGCATTCCTGGTCTTGGAAATGAATATGAAGTAATTGTAGAAAAAGAAGGTGACTCAGATCGAATAACACTGAAAGTAGAGCTGCTCTCTCACCAAGGCTTGAATAAAAAAGAAATAGAAAAAAACCTTATAGATCATCTTCGTCTTAAAACCAACCTGAGATATAAACTTGAATTTCATGCAAGCGGAGAATTGCCGAGATATGATGTCAAAGCCAGGCGATTCAAGGATTTACGAACAAAATTTTAAAATGGAGATTCTCTGTTATCATGCACCAGGAAATTGATATCAAGGAAATGAGTGAAAAAATATCATCTTTCAGGCAAAATGCCCAGGAACTGAAAGAGATGGGGGCATTTTTTCCTGCACTGGAACGAAACATGGTTCGTATAATGGCCAGCATAAAAATGCTTGAAATAAATATTTCAGATGTGATGGATTCTGACTATACACAAGAGAACACATTTTAAAAAGCTCACTGTAACCGTAACAACGACCGAAAGCGTTATTCAGAACCGACTGACAAAACTAGCTGTGCCTGTCCCGGATTTTTGATCCCGGGATTTGCCTGTATGCCGACCACAGGCTTTTGCAACGAACTAAAGGGGTCAAAATCGATGAAAGAGAAAAAACAACTGCTTAAAGGCAAACGGATTCTTATTGTAGATGATGACACTGACGTTCTGGAAACCCTTGAGGATCTGCTACCGGACTGCAAGACTGAAAAAGCGTCAACCTTCGAGGATGCCCGCAATTTTTTACTGAAACAAACATTTGATATAGCAATTCTGGATATCATGGGTGTAAACGGCTATGAACTCCTCCAAATCACACAGAGACAGAAAGTTATTGCCGTTATGCTCACAGCCCAGGCGCTTAGCCCAGAACATGTAAAAAAATCCTACACAGAAGGTGCGTCTTTTTATATCCCAAAAGAAGAGATGGCCAAAATAGAAAGCTTTCTCGAAGATGTCCTGGATGCCCTGGAAAAAGGAAAAAATCCATGGGACAAATGGCTTGAACGAATGTCTTTTTTCTGTGAAAAAACTTTTGGTAATAAATGGAAAAAAGATGACCCAAATTTCTGGAATAACTTTCCATTTTATTGATGAAAAACCGATAATCTTCTTTCTTTAGAATTAACTTCAGAACCCGTTCCGATTTATTGCTACCCATTCCCCTATTAGCATTGACATAACAGGATGCTTCACTTAAACTTCTTGTCCTGAACAAAGAAGATTATCATCAATTAGAAGAATTTATAGAAAACTTCAGTGGTATCTGATATGAAAGCAAATCGATTAACAGCTCTCGTGGTGATTTTTATTTTTGCATGTGCATGCGTTTGCACTGCAGAATACCTGCCTGAATTGCCAAGGACTGGAATCGATGCAAGAGAACTTGCAGTGGTAGTGAACACACAAGACGCTATCAGCGTAAGGATAGGCGAATATTACCGCCAGAGGCGAGGCATACCGGATGAGAATGTGATTCGTGTGCAGATTCAGGCTGGTCAGTCCAATCTTTCTCGTGAATTATTCAAGAAACTGAAGGCAGACCTTGACACTCTTACACCTTCACACATTCAGGCCTATGCCCTTGCCTGGACACAGCCTTACCGTGTGGACTGCATGTCCATAACATCAGCAGTTGCTCTCGATTTTGACATGAGTTATTGCTCCAAGAACTGTGGTGAAACTAAGCCATCAGGTTATTTCAATTCTTCGAGCCTTTCTCCAACGACAGATCATAAGTTTCGCCCTGCCATGCTTTTGGCAGGAAAGAATTTTGAAGAGGTAAAGGAACTGATAGACCGAGGCGTTGCATCAGATTTCAGTTATCCGACAGGTACGGGATACTTGCTGAACACCTCAGATAAAAACCGCAGTGTTAGAAGCATACTTTTCACCGAAACCCTGAAGGCTCTGGGAGAAGCCTTCCGGCTTGAGAGTTTAGATGCCGATTCGATAAAGGACAAAAAAGATGTTCTGTTCTACTTTACAGGCCTAACAAAGGTGGCAGATCTGTCAACCCTTGTTTTTCTCCCCGGAGCAGCGGCAGATCACCTTACATCTTCCGGTGGCGTACTAAACGGCATAAGCCAGATGAGCAGTCTGCGCTGGCTGGAGGCTGGAGCCACAGGCAGTTATGGAGCTGTCGTCGAACCATGCAATCATTTAACCAAGTTTCCGCATCCAGGCGTTTTGATGTGGCGTTACGCCGAGGGTGCAACGCTGATAGAGGCTTACTGGAAAAGCGTCGCATGTCCAGGTGAAGGAGTTTTCATAGGCGAACCGCTGGCAAAGCCATTCGCACCTCTTTGGGTAAACGTTGCCAAGGGATCAGGGACACTGAAACTGTTTTCCCCGGGATGGAAAACCATACGTCTGCAAACTTCTGCTTCAGCCATCGGACCATACCATACTGTTTCTTTTTATCCTGTAAGACCAGGGCTTAATGAACTTAAAATTCGCATTCCGCAGTCAGGTTATTGCCGTATGGTCTTCTAAAGATGGTTGTTTCTTTCAGCAAGAGTTTAGGAAGCCATCTGCACAGACAAGAGCTGTTACCGTAAGCTTCCCTGTCAAGCATACAATTGAAAAATAGAGTTACTGGCGTTCTTTGTAATATATTCCACTGGCGTCAGGTCATCAAGGGAATCATGTGGCCGCTGCTCATTATAGTCAATCATCCACTAAAATCGTCGATCACGTTAAAGGTTTGAAACCGTTTGCCGGTATAAAGCATATCGCTCATGAAATCGGCAGACCGGGCTTTATTGGGCGCCGGCATCCCAATGATCTCTGCGTCTCCGTGAATCGTACCTTCTTCATTTGAGCCTCCTGGGTACATTATGCCAGAAAACTCTACACCTTTAGGGGAAGCTTACGAAAAGATGAGGTGTTTTATACAAAAAAAACTAATTATTTGCAGACCGAAGAACAGCCTGAACCTGGCCTTGAGTCTGAATACCGTTTCCAGCCATCTATTTGCTTGATTTTCTGAAGAGCTCAAATTAGAGTCGGGAAAAACACATAACTCAGTTAGATAGGCTGTAGGTTTTCAGGCCTAAGAGCTGATAGCATAAAATCTTAACAATCTGAGTAGTTACATAAATTGTAATATTAACAGGCACCAATTATGACTATAAGGGAAAAGTTCGAAATTAGGGAGAAGAGCTTTTTATCTCCTTTCGGGTGTTTGAGTTCCGAGTCAAAAGGCAGGAACAGACCAGAAGAGCCATGTCCTATCCGGACAGCTTTTCAGGTTGACAGGGACAGAATAGTTTACTCAAATGCATTCAGAAGGCTGAAATACAAGACTCAGGTTTTTCTGGCCCCCCTTGGCGATTATTACCGTACGCGCCTGACACATACGCTTGAAGTAGCCCAGATTGCCAGGAATATTTCAAGGGCGATGCTATTGAACGAAGATTTGACTGAAGCAATTGCGCTTGGTCATGATCTTGGACATCCGCCTTTTGGCCACAGCGGTGAAACTGCTCTTCAGGAAATTTTTTCAAAGGATTTTTTTCATAATGAACAAAGTGTGAGAGTCGTTGAAGTCCTTGAAAACAAAGGAATGGGGCTTAATCTTACATATGAAGTAAGAGATGGAATTCTAAAGCATTCAAAAGGTTATGGAAAGATTATTCCGGAGGATCCTTCAGAGCTTGCCTCTTCTTTTGAGGGAAGAATCGTAAGGATTGCAGACATTATTGCCTACCTAAATCATGATCTGGATGATGCCATCAGGAGTGGCGTCATCACTGTGGAACAAGTGCCTGAATCCTGCACAAAAATCTTGGGTAAAACCCATTCACAGAGGGCAACAACAATGATCCGTGATCTTGTATTCTCCAGCAAGATAAACGACGGAGAACTTGTTTTAAAAATGAGCGATGAGGTCGGCTCTGCAATAAAAACTCTTCGCTCATTTCTCTATGATAATGTCTATCGTTCTCCTAAGGTTCATAATGAATTTGTAAAGGCAAAGAAAATCCTCTCTGAGCTCTATACATGTTTATCTACAAAACCGGATGTTTTCAAGAAAGAACTTTCTGCTGCTGAAATGTCCTGGTTTCATTACAACGGCTTGTCACACGGCCGCTCTGTTTGCGATTTCATTGCCAGCATGACAGACAGGTGTGCTCTGAATATGTACGAAAGAATCTTCTTTCCGTCTCCTCTTGTTTGAAAACCCTTATGGATAATAGTATCATGCAGGATTACCAGAGAACCTATACTGCTTATGCCGAAAAAATTGCAGATATTTACAGAAAAATGGATGACAATTATTCAATTACAGCACGTAATTATGGTTTTTTATGTACAGGGTGTTTTGATAATTGCTGCAGGACAAGGTTCTATCATCATACTTTTCTGGAAATTTTGTATTTACTCGAAGGATTTGAAGGTCTTGACAGAAATGATCGGAAAAGAATTCATGAAAAAGCAATAGAAGTTGTTTCGAAGGCAGATGATCAGAAAGAGTCTGCCAATTCCTTGATGTGTCCTTTGAACAACGAAAATAAATGCATGCTGTACAAATACAGGCCCATGATTTGCAGGCTTCATGGTATTCCCCACGAGCTGAATCACCCTGTAAAAGGAAAGGTCATATCTCCAGGATGCCTGGAATTTACTCTGATATGCAGTGATCAAGCCTACATTCCTTTTGACAGAACACCTTTATACAAGGAACTGGCCTGTCTAGAAAAAGCTTTCAGACAGGAAACAGGCCTAAGTGCCAGGATAAAAAAAACAGTCGCAGAAATCCTGCTTATGGACAATTTGTCAGGTTATGCCTTGTAGAGCTCATCTTTCAACCAGGACTTGATTTCATCATTAAGTGCATAAACGCCCTTGTTGTATCCGATTGATTCCATAAAATTATTCTTCAATTCATCAGGCATTTCTATCTTTGCTATGTCCACTGCTTCTTCGGAATTTCTCCTAACTAGAAAAATGACAGGTGTCTTTCCCCAGGTGTTTACAACAAAATAGAACGAAACATCGTCTTTTGAGCGGATCACATAATTCCCTCTTGCCCAGTTATTGCCCCATTCCAGATAAAGCCTTACTGCTTCTTCATTCGTCATTTCCCAGTCAATGGCATTTAACACTTCAATATTTATTGATAACTCGGAGAGCTGCATCATAAAAAAAACTTCCTTTTTTTGGTATATGCTCCATTCATTCTTAGTTTTGGAGCAATTTGCTTGAATATGACTTCTCAGGTGTTTAGACTGAAAACTGTAAGTTATTCATTTCTACAGCAAACCATCCTTGACGGCATCGTAAAAAGGCCGGATGCTGCGTTGCGCTGCATCCTTCGTCATTGCGGCGTACCATAAGTACGCCTCATTCCTCAGGATTTGCGCGCCTTGCCTGCGGCCTTTTTACAAAGCCGTCCGAATATTGACTTTTTACGAGTTCATCATCCTTAGGATGTTATCTAATAGTAAAGCAGAACTTCTTTAATGCAACTGTTGACAGATCATGATTTAGTCGGTTATTGAAAAAGAATGCCCTGAATGTTAAGATGGCAGCCATCGAGGAGTGACATGATAATAGATATCCATACCCATATTTTCCCAAGAAAGATTTGTGAACAAAGGGAAGATTTTTTTCATGATGAGCCTGACTTCAAATTGCTCTATGATTCTCCCAGGGCAAGACTGGTTGGAGCAGATGAACTGATTAAGGCAATGGATGAGGACGGAATCGACAGGTCCGTGGTGTTTGGCTTTCCATGGAACCGGTTTGACACTGTAAAACTTAACAATGATTACATTCTAGAGATGATTAAGACATATCCTGATCGTCTGACAGGGTTTTGCTGTCTTGATCCTGCACATCCTTGTGCATTACAGGAAGTCAGCCGCTGTGTTCAAGGTGGGATGAAAGGCATAGGAGAGCTTGCTTTCTATCGATCCGGAATAGATCAAAAAGCTTTGGATAAGCTCTTACCCGTCATGTCTTTATGTTCGGAACGAAATCTTCCTGTTTTGATTCACACAAACGAATCCATCGGGCACTCATATCCCGGCAAGGCTCCGGTAAGTCTTCCGGAGATTTACCGCCTGGCGCAGCACTTTCCAGACAATCATGTAATACTTGCTCACTGGGGAGGAGGATTGTTTTTTTACAATTTACTTAAAAATGAAGTCAAGGAAACACTAAGAAACGTTTATGTGGATACTGCGGCATCCCCGTTTTTGTATGATCCTCAAATCTATCCTGTTGCAGTTAAAATATTCGGTGCTGAAAAAATACTTTTTGGAAGCGATTTCCCATTGCTGAAACCTTCTCGTTACCTTAATGAAATGAAAAAAGCAGGGCTTTCTGCTGATGATATGAATTTAATCTGCTGTAAAAACGCAGAAAAACTTCTGCCGCATGTCGATTCCCGTACAAAAGATTCTCTGGACTGAATGCCATAAGAATGATTGTCTGTCTAAGCCTCGATGGGATAGTAAAAATCTCTCAGAGCTACTTGTCATCGAAAATACTGATTCAGTCGTTAGTCTGGCTCAAGAAAGATTTGATTCGTAAGCTTTTATCTATTTTACCTCGTAGGAAAAATCGTCAACAAGTGTTTTCCCGTCAATGACTGCCTTTGTCTGGATCTTATAAACTCCTTTTTCCTTAAAACTGACATCAGCACCGTAGCCACCATGCATCCCCATGGTCAGAGTCTTCTGTTCTTTCCCACTTGCTGAGATAATGAAAAATCCAACCTTTCCGGAAACAGCTTTTCCCTTACCATCTTTGATGGACACAACAAGATGATTTGTAATATCAGGACTTTTACTCATGCCTGGCATATCCATTCCTTCCATTGAGCCCATCATTTTCTTTCGAGCCGCCATGTCAAGCATATTATAGTTTAAAACATATCCATCAACAGAGTGCTGTCGGAAAATCTCTCCCATGCTGCTTGCGTAAGATGGCTGTACAGCCGCTCCAAACCCAAAAAACATCGTTATCATTGCAATCAGAATAATATTTCTCATTTTTCTCTCCTTTAAATTATTGTTTCAAGGCTTTCATTTCAGTATTTAACTTCCAAAGCTTATATATCGCCGGATATACAAGAAGCTCCAGTAAAAAGGATGTAGTCAGGCCGCCGATCATTGGAGCTGCAATCCTTTTCATTACATCAGCCCCTGCTGAAGTTGCCCACATTATGGGTAAAAGACCCATGAATGTTGCACATACCGTCATCATCTTGGGTCTGGCACGCCTGACAGCTCCCTGAAATATGGCTTCATCCAGATCTTCAAGAGTATTAAGTTTTTTTCTTTTCTTAGCATCGTCATAAGAAAGATCAATAAAAAGCAGCATAAAAATTGCGGTTTCAGCGTCAAGACCAAAAAGCGCAATCATGCCGACCCAGGCGGCAATAGAAACATTATAGCCAAGAAAGTAAAAAAACCATATGGCTCCGATGGCAGAAAAAGGGACTGCCAGCATCACCACAGCAGTTTTAAATGCTGATCTCGTGTTCGCATAAATAAGAAGCAGGATCAGGAAAAGTGTTATAGGGATGATTATTGTAAGGCGCTCTCTGACTCTCATCATGTTTTCGAACTGACCGCTCCACTGAAGGAAATAACCGGGTTTAAGCTGAACCTTTTCAAGAACAATTTTTTTAGCTTCCTCAACATAACCGCCTATATCCCTTCCGGAAATATCAACATAGACATAGCCTGCAAGAAATCCGTTTTCATTTCTAAGCATTGCCGGTCCATGCACTAGCTTGATGTCCGCAAGGTGTGAAAGAGGAATCTGGGTACCGTTTGAAGAAGGAACAAGAATCCTCTGGAGTTTATCCATATCGTCACGAAGTTCCCGGGGGTAACGAAGATTTACCGGATAACGTTCCCTTCCTTCCACAGTGCTTGTAATATTTTCTCCTCCTATTGCCCCTGTAATGATACTCTGAAACTGGGTTATGGTAATGCCATACCTGGCAAGCATCTCACGCCTTGGTTCAAAATCAACGAAATATCCTCCAGCGACCCTCTCTGCAAATACACTCCTTGTTCCGGATATATCACGCAGAGCCTTCTCTATACTTTCTCCTATGCGCTCTATTTCCTGGATGTCTGACCCAAAGACTTTGATTCCGACAGGCGTTCTGACTCCTGTCGTAAGCATGTCGACACGAGCCTTTATAGGCATTGTCCACGCATTTGAAATCCCTGGAATCTGAAGAGCCCTGTCCATTTCAGCAATCAGTTCATCCCATGAAATACGATCAAGCCAGACGGGTCTGAAAAAAAATTTAAGCCATTCAGGAAGCCATGAAGAATACCATCGATCCTTTGCTCTCCATTCATTTTCAGGTTTCAGTACAACAGTAGTCTCCATCATGGAAAAAGGGGCAGGATCAGTCGATGTGTCTGCACGCCCTGCTTTTCCGAAAACCCGTTCAACTTCGTGGAAAGAGCGAAAAACCTTGTCCTGAGTGGTCATAAGCTCTTGTGCCTGAGCAGCAGAAATCCCGGGAAGAGTCGTTGGCATGTAAAGTATTGTCCCCTCATTGAGTGGGGGCATGAATTCCGAACCAAGTTCAAGATAAACAGGTATGCTTACTAAAAAAAGTGCCAAAGCAGCAGCGATAACTGTTTTAGGCCATTTCAGGACAAAACGGCAGGCCGGTCCGTAAACTCTGAAGATTGTCCTGCTTATCGGATGAGTATCTTCTGATTTATAAGTTCCGACAAGCATTTTTGAGGAAATATGTGCAAGCCACCTTGGGCGAAAATTGAATGGATCGATTCTTGAAAAACACATCCTCACTGCAGGATCTAGTGTAATAGCAAGAATCGCTGCAATTGCCATGGCAAGATTTTTTGAATAAGCCATGGGTTTGAAGAGCCGTCCTTCCTGATCAAATAGAGCAAAAATGGGGGTAAATGCGACTGCTATCACAAGTAAAGAGAAAAACACAGAAGGGCCTACTTCCTTTAGGGCTTCGATCCTTACCTTGTAAAAATCCCCTTTTCGCCCTTCAGCCTGCCAGTGGTAAATCTTGTTGTATGCATTCTCTACTTCAACTATTGCTCCGTCCACCAGGACACCTATTGAGATGGCAATGCCGGCAAGAGACATTATATTGACTGTAACACCCAGAAAATACAAAGGAATAAAGGAAATAAGAACTGCTATGGGAATTGTCAGGATGGGGACTATGGCAGAAGGAATGTGCCATAGAAAAACGAGAATGACTAAAGAGACGATTATCATTTCTATTACAAGCTTATGCCGAAGAGTCTCTATCGCTCTTATAATAAGATCGGAGCGATCATATGCGGTTACAATCTCTACACCTTCTGGAAGAGACGGCTCAAGATCCTTTATCCTTGCCTTTACCCGATCGATGACTTTGAGTGCATTTTCACCGTGGCGCATGACAACTATGCCCCCAACAGCATCACCTTGTCCATCCAGATCCGATACCCCTCTTCTAATTTCAGGCCCTAGCTCCACCCTGGCAACGTCTTTCAATAGAACTGGCGTACCGTCCACAGTTACCTTAACCACGATCTTCTCGAAATCCTCTAAGCTTCGGCTGTATCCCCCGGTTCTCACCATGTACTCGAAGCCTGAAAATTCGATAAGCCGCCCTCCGGTTTCATTGTTTGATTCCCTGATGACCGATGCAAGCATGTTAAAGGAAATACCGTAAGCAGAAAGACGATTTGGATCAACAGTGATCTGGTATTGCTTTACAAATCCTCCTATGGATGCCACCTCTGCCACTCCTGGAACAGACTGTATGGCGTATCTAAGGGTCCAGTCTTGATATGATCTCAACTGATCAAGAGAATAATTTCCCGAGTTATCTCTCAGAGCATATTGATATACCCAGCCTACCCCTGTTGCATCGGGTCCCAGCTCTGTGTTGACACCATCAGGAAGTCTTGGCATTATTTTGGATAAATATTCAAGAACTCTTGATCTTGCCCAGTAAATATCAGTCCCATCGTTAAAGATGACGTAAACGTATGAAAAGCCGAAATCCGTTAAACCACGGATAGCCTTTACCTCAGGGGCACCGAGCAGAGCTGATACAATGGGATAGGTTACCTGATCTTCTATGACATCCGGAGAGCGGTCCCACTTGGAATAAATGATTACCTGAGTGTCGGACAGGTCAGGAATGGCGTCAAGACGAATGAATTTAAGAGTATAAACAGCCATTATAATCAAAGCTATGGTAATAATTACAACCAACCAACGGTTGTTTGCAGAGAATTCTATAATTTTCTTTATCATGGCAGGAATGAGTCCTATTGTTTTACGCCTGAAGCCATAGCAGCTTCAATGACTGCCCTCAGACGGGATTCTGAATCAAGAAGGAAGTTTGCCTTCACTGCAACCCGCTCATGAGCGCTTATCCCGGATAGTATCTGCGCTTTCCCGTCACTTCTGACCCCTGTCTTTACTTCACGGGGCTCGAACCGGCCTTCGGTTTTTTCCACAAAAACGATTTTACGGATTCCAGAATCCATCACTGCTGAGTCAGGAATAACTACACCTTCAGGGTAATCGAACTTCAGATTTACGTCGACATACATTCCAGGCTTAAGAAGAAGGTCTTTGTTGCTGAAACTGAAGCGGACTTTAAGAGTCCGGCTCTCGGAATCAACATAAGGATATACATAGTCAATTTTTCCGGCAAGCCGTAACGATGGATCAAAAGCCGTTGTTAAAATTCCTTCCTGTCCTGGATATACGCTCTTGGCTTCATATTCATACAAATCAGCATTAACCCAGACAACGGACAGATCAGTAACAGTAAAAAGCTCCAGTCCCTGTCTTACTTCCTGCCCTGTGAAGATGTCCTTGGCAGTAACAAAACCGTCAGAAGGGGAAAGAAGGGTTACAGCGCGCTGTAGTTTTTTATTTCGCTCCAGCTCCCTGACAAAGTAAGGAGGCACATCGAGAAGTTCCAGTCTGCGTTTTGCAGAATTTCGCAAAGTCTGCCCGAAGTTTTCTCCATCCTTTTCTTCAGGATATCTGGAAGCCAGCTCCATGGCTTTAATGAACTCTTCCTGAGCACTTAAAAACTCCGGAGAATAAACGGCAAGGATGGGGCTTCCTTTTTTTATGTGCTGGCCGGAACTTATGAAGATTTTCTCAACCCAGCCTGCGGTCTTGATCTGGACCCTGTGAACAAGTGTTTCATCAGGAAGAACAATGCCGACAGTGCGAATGGAGCGCTGTATTTTCTCATTCACAGCCTCTGCGACCTTAACGCCTGAAAGCCGTATTCCCTGCTCGGTCATAGTCACTACGCCAAGTCTGGAAGGTGTTGCATCGTCTCTGAAAAAATCTTCAGCCTGTTCCTCATACGATTTGACCTGCTTCTTTGCATCGTCTTCATAAACAGGAATATAATCCATTCCCATCTCATCCTTGGCAGGGGTAGGAGATGTAATTGCAGGATTCATGGGATTTCTGTAAAAAAGAAGCTTTCCTCCAGCCGAAGGATGAGCTGATTCATGCTTTTTTACGCCCTGATGATAGCCAATACGCCAGGCTGCACCGCTGAACAGTATTATGGCTGCAATAACAGCAAAAATAATCTTTGAATTCATTTTTACGATAAATCCTTCGAAATTAAAAAGAAGAGCCTACGATTTCTTCAAGATCCGCCCTTGCTATCTCGATCTGAATTTTCCTCTTTTGACTATTTAAACCGGATTCAAGCCAGGACATGTAAAATTCAATGACATCTTTCATCTCAGCCACTCCCGCTTCATAGCGAAGTCCTGCGATCTCCGCAGAAAGGCGGGAAAGCTCCCTGATTTTTCTTGAGAAAAGCCTTTCTTCCCTGATCGCCCGATGCAGCCTGAACCAGGCTTCGCGTACATTTACCATTGTTTCGTTTTCAGCATTTTTCAGATCATTTTGAAGCGCCTTTAGTCTTTCCCTGGTTTCCAGAATATAAGCATTTGCCGAACCAAACCATGGATTCTTCGGAAGCCCCTCACCTGCATATGCCTTGGAAACAACAGAAAAAGGCTCATCAGTTCTGATGGAGCCAACCTGGTTGACAGCCTTGTTCTCAAAAAGCGAAAGATTCTGTGTAAGGCCCGGATAGATTTCAGTTTCAGCCATCTCGATCATCCTCTCCATTCTTCCGATACTGGCCTTCATCTTTCTTAAATCCTGACTTCTCTCAAAGGCAAGAGCCGTGATTTTCTCTATTTCAGGAAGCCCCATGCGAGGTTCGCGGATTGCTGGAAATCCTATCTTTGACCCTGAAGGAAGATCGAGAATATTCAGGATGTTTGTTTTAAGGTTTTTCTGTTCTTCTTTAAGGGTTATCAGTTCTTCTGCCATCGTTGCCTTCTGTATTTGCACTCTGATAACATCCTGAAGCCCTGCCTTTCCCACCTCGTATCGCCTGCGTGCAGATATCTCTAACTGATCGAAAAACTCCAGCATTGATCCGGTGATTTCAATTGCGCTGTAATAATAGCCAAGGTTCCAGTAAACCCTCCTTGATGCGGACACGGCAGACTTTCTTGCTGTTTCAAGTTCCTCAGCGGCTATTTTTACTTCAAGGCCTACTATCTGACCCTTAAGGGCCATGATTCCCGGAAATGGAAATTTCATGGCAGGCGAGTCTCTGTCTTCCATGCTTCCCACCCCGGTCATGATTGCCTGGGTAAAGGCAGAATACTGCCTTAAAATATCATCGGTATTTGAAACCTGGGTATAGCCCTGAAGTTTTCCATTGAATGCCTTTTGAGCTGAAGCTATTCCCTTATTTCGCAAATAGGCTATAATTTCAAGAGTTTCAAGAGTGAACTCACCGGACAGGGCATTTACTGCAAAAGCTGAATCGCCTGAAGCCTGTTCAAGTGCAGAGAATTTCTCAGGAGCAGGCAGAAAAAACCTGTCGCCGTTTCCTCCTAAAGGCTTGATAGAATCTTCCCATTGATGACTCATTTTTTCTAAGAGCTTTTTCTGCTCCGTGAAATCTTCGTCTTTACCGGAAATATCTCTTGCTATTGGCATGTTATGTGCCCTGGAAGAGACAATTGCCGGAGGACCGTAAGAATCATAAGCTGCAGAAAGTTTCTTATAGTTTGAACATCCTGGAAAAAGATATGCATGCACAAAAGCAATCAGTATAAATGCAAGCGGCTTCAAGGCTTCACCTCCGGCAGCAGCGCTTTTTCAATGAGTTGATCCTTTTGAGTGAGACTTACTCCGGCAATTGCCTCAAGTCTAGCCAGATACCTTCCGAAATCTGCCCTGGCTCTGGCAAGTGCCAGTTGAAAATTGTACAAGACTGCCTGGGTTTCAACAAAATCTGAAAAACTGCCTTGACCTTCCCTGTTCCAGATTTCCGCTGTTTCCACCGATTTTGCTGCCTGTGGCAGGAGCTGATCACGGTAAAGTGCGACCAGCCTTTCCGCATTTTTGAGCCTGAAAAAAGTCTCCATGACCATGGAACGGGTCTGATTGATCTGTGAGCTTACCAATGCAGATGTTTTTTCAGTTCCGGCACGGGCTGCTTCCCTTCTGCCGGAGTTTTTGTTCCACCAGATCGGAAGAGTCATCCCTAACTGGATACCAATCATGTTGCCTGCAGGTCCATCAGGCATATCAGGCGCGGTATATTCATACTGAATACCGATCATAAATTCCGGCCTGTTCTGAAATCGGGCTACATCAGCCTCGGCAACGGATTTACTTGCTGCAGCCGCAGCCTCTCTTATTTCCTCCCTGTTCAACTCGGAAAGGCGGTAGATGTCATCAAGCTCATAGACTAAATTTGTCATGGGTTCATAGGCAAGATGCCCTATCTTTGCATCAACCGGCCTGTTCAAGATAGCATTGAGCCTGGTTGTCTCTGTTTTTTCAAGCTGTTGAAGAAGAAGAATGTCATACTGAACCTGTCCGTACTGAGACTGCGCCTTCAGAACATCAAAGAGGGTTGCTCTGTTTGTCGGATATGCCGCCTCTCCGATCCTTCTGAGATTTTCCATGGCTTGACTGTTAAGGCCTGCAATTCGTATAGCATCGCGAATGTACTGCAGCTCATGGTAAGACTCGCGGATAGTAACTGCAACATCCCTTATGGCACGGTCAAGCTCAAGCCTGGAAATATGAGACTCACTTTCTGCAACCCTTCCTGCGGCAGCTAGTTTCCCGGGATAAGGAATTGTTTGAGTAAGCATTGCCTCAAATTTTTTGTTGCTCCAGTTCCTGGCAGGATCATAAGGCCAATATGTAGCGCTTAACTGTGGATCAGGATATCCTGTTTCCACCCTGTACTTCTCGATTGCGCCTTTCCATGAAGCTTTTGCTGCCTTAACCACAGGACTGTGCCTATAGGCGTATGTCAACAAATCGCTCAGGGAGGCTGATTCTGATATCCTCGTTTCTATTGCAGCCTGTTCATCGCCTGAAACCTGGGCAGGTGAAATAAAAAATACAATATTGACGATGAAAAGAACCGCCAACACTTCCGGCCATATGTATTTTTCAGTGACATTTCGACGCATGGTAATCCTTTTAAGTGGCCTCTGTCGTCAATAGTGAACACCAATTCATTCCTCATGCCGCTTTCTGTAATGTTTAAAACAGCTTCTCGAAAGCTGTTGGAGATAAGCAGCCTCTTTCCTTGCTCCGAAGGCTTCCTGTTTACCCATTATATCTGCTCTCTGATACTCCTCTGTATTACAATGCCTTTCGGCTTCATTCGACCCTGTGGTTTGCTCTGCTCTCACAATCCATCCTTATTCGTTAGGAAGTCTTATATATACTGGTCAACCATTTCTGTAATATACTTCTCAACTCCATGCTTACCTTCAGCGGCAGAGATTTCATCAATTAAATTGCTTATCTTTTTGTAAGTATGGGGATCGCGGTCCAAGTCATCAACTGAGCGATAAGCTCCCCCTCTTCTTCCCATACGGTAAACGAGACGGTTTTTTTCTGAAAGCTTCTGATACGACTCTATGGCTCTCAGCATTGATGGTTTTTCTTCAGGAAGTTTCCCGCAGACATCTTCAAGAAGATTCATGATGTGATCACTTGCAACAAAACTGTTTATCCCATCGAGAGCTTCGATGAAAACCCTTATTTCTTCTGCAATCTGATCATCAGTCTGCATCACGAAACTGCCGTCAATGACTCTTTCATGAAGGGGAATCCTTCCTGGTATTCTCAAGCTTCTAAGGCGTATGAAATGAGGGTTTATTTCATTTATGACTCTTGCAGTTTCAAGAGCATGCTCTTTCCATAAAGCCTGTCCGCCAAGCCCGGGCATCACGTATTCGGATACTTCCATACCTGCTTCAATTAACTTTCGGCCGGCATCAATGTGAACCTTTCCGCTTGTACCTTTTTTCATGAATTGTAAAATCGGATCATATCCAGTCTCAAGCCCGATATGAACGCGGTTAAGACCTGCCCTGCAAATTTCTTTAAGAGATCCGATCGGCTTTTTAGAAACTGTCTTTGACCTTGAATACGTAGTAATACGTGTTAGTTGGGGAAATTTTTCCCTTAGAAAGTTGAGTGCTCCTACAAGATCACTTGTCTTCATTATCATGTTGTCGGCATCTTGCAAAAAACATGCATTTGTTCCATAATACATCCAAAGAGCAACTCCCCTATAGCACTGACTGAAGCCTGAATTGTTTGCGATATGGGAAATCACGTTATTGTCCACAGAGCCATTTTCCCCAAATTGCTCTGAAATTTTTTGGATATCATCTGCAATGTCTCTTGCAGTCTGAATATCATTCTTGATTTCTTCAAGAGATCTGAGGGAAAATTTATCTCTTTTATAAACAGGACAAAACAGGCAGTGATTCCAGGGACAGTTTCTTGTAAAACGAAGTAGCAGGCTTCCTGCCTCGTTTGGTGGTCTGATTGGTCCTTGCTCGAAACTTGATGATCTTATATTCATATTTGAATCCTTGTTTTATGTGCTTCCTGATCTTCTGACAGGAGCTCGAATGTATTTTGGACTTCTGCCGGAATGCTTCGGGGCCGACCACTTTTTATATCCACAAAAACCCAGTCAGTTTCGCCTCTTGACAAGACATTGTTATCTGAAACGCGTATGAACTTGTATTTCCTGAGTGACATTGCCCTTCGAAAGTTCGTTACCCAGGTAAGAACCTCAATGTGGTCACCTGCAAAAGCAGGTTTCAGGTATTCTATATAATGGGAACGAACAACCCAGATCGCACCTGCTTTCACTGATGCACTAGTACATCCTGACTCTTCTGAATGTAGGACAGCAACATCTTGCATCCACTGAAGATAACACACGTTATTGACATGGCCGTTACCATCTATGGCTTTTTCTGCAACATAAAACGCATGCCTGAAGATTTGCGGCATTTTAACAATCTCCACGTATTTAGGCTTTATTTTGTCAGTCTGAATCTTTACTGTTTACAAAACATAAAGAAATTATAAATCTTTTTCAATATGATTGTCTACACCATAAACAAAATGCTTGACATCAATGTATGATTTCAGATAGTGGAAAAATATGAATAAAAAGAAATCGTTTTCAACTTTTAGTTTCTGGCGCTGGCGACTTAAGCTCGATATGGAGGGGTATACCCACTGGCTCTTATAATATAATGGCGTAATTAATTATTTAAAAAAAAGAACCCGGGCACACCCTCAGATGCCCACGGTTCTTTTTTCTTTTAGGGCCGTGGATTTTTTCACGGCCTTTTTTATTGTTTGGACACAAGTTTTTCATGGATACCTGTAAGAACGTAAAGATTTTATATGAACACGTAAAAAGTCCAAATTGAAAAGGCAAAGTAAAAGTTAGAAAGCAAGGCGAGCAAATCGTGAAGAATGATGGGTAGTTATAGTACATGACTATGATGTAGAATGCAGCGCCTGCGCTGCATTCGGGCTTTTTACAAAACCATCATATTGAAAAAGGAGAAAGAATTATGCTGGTAATAATGAGTAAACATGCAGCTCAGGAAGAAATAGATGCAGTTGTGGCAAGAATAGAAAGCAGAGGTTATGTGGCCCGCCCAATTCCCGGTGGAGACAGGGTTACTATCGGAATTTTGTACAACAGGGGCCCTGTTGACCCTGCCTTGTTTATAGGAATGCCAGGTGTAAAAGATGCTATAGCCGTAACAAAGCCTTACAAACTTGTAAGCAGGGAGTTCAAGCTTGAGGATACAGTAATTAATGTTGGTGATATATCAATCGGCAATGGAAATCTGACCCTGATTGCTGGCCCGTGTGCCATTGAAAGTGAAGAGCAGGCACTGACAATCTCTAAGCATGTCAAGGCAGCAGGAGCTCATATCTTTCGAGGGGGTGCCTACAAACCAAGGACTTCACCCTATTCTTTCCAGGGGCTAGGTAAGGAAGGGCTAGAGATTCTGGCAAAGGTCAGGCGTGAAACAGGCATGCCTGTCATAACAGAAGTCATGGATGAAGAAACATTTGATCTGGTTGAATCTTATACTGATATTATACAGATCGGAACCCGGAACATGCAGAATTACAGCCTGCTGAAAAGAGCAGGGAAAGCGTCAAGACCGGTTCTCTTGAAAAGGGGAATGGCTGCCACTATCGAAGAATGGCTGATGGCTGCAGAATATATCCTTGAAGGCGGCAACGGCCAGGTGATCCTGTGTGAAAGAGGGGTTCGTACCTTTGCCAATCACAGCCGCAATACACTCGATTTGTCAGCAATACCTGTCATCCGCAAGGAAAGCCATCTTCCAATCATAGTAGATCCAAGTCATGCAGCAGGCAAAAGGGATCAGGTGATTCCACTGAGCAGGGCTTCAGTGGCTGCCGAAGCACATGGGCTGATGATAGAAGTTCATCATGAGCCGGACAAGGCAATGAGTGACGGTGCTCAGTCTCTGCTTCCAAGTCAGTTCGATGCCCTTTGCAAACAGGTTCATGCAATTTTTGATGTTTTCAATCCATAAAATGGACATAAGAGTCATAAGTTTTTTTTGAAAAGGTTAAGAAATGGAGATTATTCAAGTAAGAGCTGATTCAGGAAACTCTTTCGTGCATATAGGTGCAAGCCTTAATGATCTTGAACTATTCATCAATACGAAAAAAACCATTATCATATCCGATACAAATGTTTTATCAATCTATGGCACTGCTTTACCACCCTGCCCAGTCATTTCGATTTCTCCGGGAGAGTGCAGCAAAAACCTCAATACTGTCCAGGGAATTTATGAAAAACTCATCGATCTTGAAGCAGACAGATCAACTTTCATAATAGGCATTGGTGGAGGAATTGTCTGTGATATTGCCGGATTTGCCGCATCCACCTATCAGCGCGGACTTTCTTTTGGATTTGTGGCCACCACTCTTCTTGCACAAGTGGATGCAAGCGTTGGCGGCAAAAATGGAATCAATGTCCGCGGATACAAGAATATGGCAGGTGTGTTCAAACAGCCAGACTGGGTGATCTGTGATACATCTTTGCTTAAAACACTTCCTGAAAGCGAGCTCTTGAACGGTTTTGCAGAGATCATCAAACATGCTCTCATTGCTGATGAATTTATGTTTGACTTTCTTGAAAAAAATTATGAACATGCGCTTGGTTTGGATCCAGGAATTCTTGAAAAGCTTGTAATAGATTCAATTCTAATAAAATCCGGAATAGTTCAAAGAGATGAAACTGAAAAAGGAGAAAGAAGGAAACTCAACTTCGGCCATACTTTTGGTCATGCCCTGGAAAACACGCATGCTGTCTCTCACGGCAAAGCCGTCAGCATTGGTATGGCTGTAGCGTCGATGTTGTCAGCAGAAAAAAAAGGGTTGTCATTCCATGAGATGGAAAGAATACTTGCAATCCTAAAAAACTACAGACTTCCTGTTAATATGGCAATTGACAAGGATAAGGTGGCAGATGCCCTTTACAAGGATAAGAAACGGGACTCAAGGAACATACATTTTGTACTTTTAAACAGAATCGGAAATGCGGTTGTTGAAACCATTGCAATTGATGAGCTCTTGTCCGTAGTTGAACGCTGGGACAAGTCTTACTGATTTATTTTGTAAATGCCCTGAACGTAACCGGCTTCGCAGGGATTCTGGGGGTGAAGCATTCATGCTTCTGAAACCTGCCTGAAATCTGATCTATCAACTCAGAGATAACTTGGCCACAAAAACGACCCTGACAGTGACCCATTCCGAGCCTGGTTCTTCTCTTCATATCGTTAACATCTTCTACGCCATCTTCAACAGCTCTTTTAACGTCTCCCATTGTCACTTCTTCACATCTGCAGACAACAGTTTTATCGGAAATTGCTCTGTAAATCCATGGATCAGGCATAGAAATAAAATCCACAGCCATTCCGAATCTATTAAATCTCTTAAGCCGTTTAATAGATGATTTTGCCATTTCATCACCAATTTTTCGATTTAATAATCCCGAATTAACACATGCTTGGATTCCTGCAATTTTCCCTTCTTCTATTGCAGCAGAATATCCCCTTATCGCAGATACATCTCCTGCAATAAAAACTCCATCAAGAGATGTTTCCATGCGTGAGTTGCAGTTTGCTCTCCAGTACCCTGCCTTCTCGTCATAATAATGACTGCAGCCACAGGCTCTGGTTAAATCGGTGGATGGAATCAGTCCGTAACCTGTTGCTATGGCATCTGCAAAAAAGACCTGTTTTGATCCAGACAGAATATTTCCTGATTTATCTATGCTTGCGATTACGGCCTGAAAACCTGAAACGACCTGCAAAGCTTCCAGGATAATGGATTTTGTTAAAATGGGAATTTGAAATTGCTTTATGGTCAAAAGATATTCAATGATTCCGGCTAACTTAACAATGCCTGCTCCTAAAACAAAATCAAAAAGAGCTGAGATGATTTTTTTCCATGACACTGGAGAGACTATTGCGGCTATTTCGGCATTTTTTTGGATAAGATTTCTTGCAAGAGCAATTTGCAGGGGGCCAGTTCCTGCAATCAGAAACCGTTTTCCTGGAATTACTCCTTTACGAACCAGAGAATTTAATCCACCAGATGAAAATATGCCTGGTATCGTCCAGCCCGGAAAAGGAATCATGCGCTCCATGGCTCCAGTGGCAATTATAAGTGTCTTTCCTTTGATGCTGGGCGGAACACGGCTATTTGCACTGCATGATTCTAAATATACTTCTTTCCCTTCATCTACATGCCAGGCCTGTGTATCAGAATAAACAGTAATCTTGTCATAATTATCCTGAAATGCTCTGAAGATGCGCTCCCTGGCTCTGTTTTCAATCGCTTCAGCCCCGAAACCAGATAATCTTTCAGCTTTATGGGAAAAGACCTTACCACCTATCCTAGAATTTTCATCTATCAGAACGACTCTTGCCCCAAGCCTGGCAGCGATTGTGGCAGCAGCCATTCCTGCAGGCCCTCCGCCGATAATTACAATATCAGTCATCATCCTTCTTCAATCGTAATTCCAGCGTCATTTTGAATCATTATCTTAGATTCCGGCATGGCTGCAGTAATGCAAGTCCTTACATTAGGAATTCCATCAACAACCATCCTGCATTCATAACATACACCCACTGCACAAAAAACCCCCCTTGGAGTCTGTGATTTTGTCTTACGACATGTTTTCAGTCCACTTGATAGCATGGCCTCTGCTATGCTTTGTCCCATTATTGCCTGTACTGGCTGGCCATCAACATAAATAAAAAATTGATCCATTGGTTTTAGGCTCTTGTGCTAAACTGCTTCATCTCTGTGGCTGTCCTCCTGGCGTAAATCCGGGTGGCAAGGGCCCTCCAGGCGTAAATCCGGGTGGTAACTGCCCACCTGGCGTAAATCC
>JBBIWB010000024.1:30739-42375 GCA_037439445.1 Desulfobacteraceae bacterium
GGCGTAAATCCGGGTGGTAACTGCCCACCTGGCGTAAATCCAGGTGATTGCCCTCCAGGGGGAAGGCCTTGTGATGATCCCCCGAATGGCGGAGATCCCTGTGATTGCCCTCCAGGGGGAAGGCCTTGCTGCAATGATGATCCACCAAATGCCTGTGATTGCCCTCCAGGGGGAAGGCCTTGCTGCAACGGGTTCCCTAACGGAGCTGTAGGCTTTATTTCAGTTTTTGGAAGTCCCTGCACTTGACCTGGGCTGGTTGTTTCAGTCTTTTGGGAAGTCTGTGTCATTGTCTGGCTATATAATCCTGTTTGAGTATCTGGCAAAGTCTTACCAGATACGGGAGATGGTCTATTTTTTATGCCTTTGTATAAATTAAGGCGCATATCGCCTTCTTTGCCTGCTATCAATATATAATTTGCGCCAATTTCTTTTAGAGTCATCCCCTTAATCTGATCGCCTTCTTTAAAGATGCTTTTCATCTTGGTATTATCGCTTTTTTGATTTTCTGATATCAAGGCGTACTTGCCTTTAGGAGTAATCATCGAGCCTGTAAAGAGAAGTTCCTTTTGAAGTTTTTCTACAGGAACATAAGAAGTGGGAAATCCAGCTTCTTTTTGATCAACAACATTTCCTGGTGTAAAAATATGCCGTTCTACCATAGGTGATATATCGGCAAATACATGGTTGACAGGAAATAATATAAGAAATCCCAATAAAATCTTAAATATTCCAACCTTCATTTTTTTTTCATCCTTTCCTCAATATCTCTGACCTTCTGCGAAAACTCACTTGTTATCATGTCTGCTTCGGTCTTGTTCTTGATTACATGAGGAGTGATCATGATTATTAACTCGGTTTTTGCTGTTGTAGCGCTAACTCCACCGAATAGATAACCAAGCACAGGAATATCCTTGAAAAACGGTATTCCTGCCTGGCTATTCTTGTTGTTTGATTTCATGAGCCCTGCAATAATTATCGTCTGGCCGTTATCCACAACCAAAGATGTTTCAACTTTTCTTGTTAGGATTATATAATTATTCAACTCTTTAATAAACTCACCAATATCGCTTACTTCCTGAGCCAGGTTCATCTTTACAAGCCCACCGGAATTGATCTGCGGAGTAACTGTCAGAATTATGCCGGTTTTTCTGTATTGAACCGTATTGGTAATTGTGCTTCCTGCTACTGCACTGGTTGTAGTACCAGTAATAGTAGGCACCTCACTTCCAACTTCAATAATGGCTTCCTTGTTATCCAGAGCCAGAATGTTGGGAGATGATAAAATATTTACATCAGAGTCGCTTCCAAGCGCAAAAATCAAGCCTCTTAAAAAATCCACCGGGTCATATAAGCTTACAAAAAAGCCACTTGCTGTTCCCAAAGGGGTGTTTATTTTCCTGCTGCGATCCTTTGTATCAAGCCCTATATTCAAAGTGTTTTTACCTTCAAGGCTGGAGTTCAGAAACCATTCTATGCCGTATTCAACAGATCCGGACAAGGATATTTCTGCAATAATCACATTGATAAGAACCTGCCTCGGCTGAATATCAAGCTTTTTTAAGACACTCAAAATCCTTTTGTAATTCCTGTTGCTTGCTTTAAAAACAATGGCATTATTTGCTTCATCAGGAATTATTTCAATGGAGCCTTCAAATTCATCTGTTCGTGCGCTTTTATCTACCTCTGAACCACTTGGTTTTACTATTGTTTCTTTCTTTCTTGTTGTTGCATATGCACTGGCTCCGGTTTTCTGGCTTGAAGTTGATGTCGCAGCAGATCCGGTTTTCGGGCTTGAAGTTGATGTTGCAGCATGAGATCTCGACCCAGATTTTCCTAAAAAAACCTGCTGTAAGGTATTTGCGATATCCACTGCTGAGCCGTTTTCAACAAAATACACAAAAACATCTATTTCTGAATCCGTCATGTGATCCATAGCTGAAATCCAGTCCTGGACCAAAGTCAGAATAGATGGCCATCTTGTAACGACAAGAATGGCGTTCATGCTTTTGATGGGAAATATTTCGAAGCTTCCCTCTGCAGCACCTTGTCTCTTATAGAGACCTCCTGCCTTTAGCACGCTGTCCAGATCAGCAGCAATGGTTGAAACATCAACTTCCTTGACAGGAAATATCTGCCACGAAATATCGGCGAAATATTCAATGTCTATAACACCCAGTATGGCAATTGCTTTGGAAATATTTTCACCGGTATCTGTGATTAAAAGTGAATTATTTACTGTATCTTGAACAATCTGTGCCCCTTTTGAAAGAAAAGGGGTAATGTTCGTGGCGGCAGCAGCCGCTGATACATAACGGAGTCGAATAAGCCTTGTAATATCGCCAACCGTTCTCGTATCATCAGAGATTGTTAAAGGGGCTGCGCCTGACCCTGGACTGCTTGGTTTCGGTAGAATTTTGTAGATATTTCCAGAGCTTTTAACTATTGACAGATTGTTCAGTTGAAGTGCATGGTTTAGAACATTTATAAACTGGTCCCTTGTGTAATCGCCAGAGATATTGAAAGTTACTGTTGTTTTAATAGTTGGATCCACCATGTAACTCAGACCAAAGAGATCATACAGGGTCAAGTCGAGAACCTCATAAATGTCTGCATTGTCAAACGCCAGCCTTATACGAACCACTTGTTCAATTTCTCTTTTATCGCTGGAGGGTTGAACTACTGCCTGAGACTGAACAGGAAGAAAGGGCTGAGTGGCAAGATTTTTTACTGGCTCTGTTACCCTTTTAAAGGCAGTCTTTTCATGTGATTCCGTATAGACAGGGGATTTCAAATCAATCTTTCCGGCCGGCTTTTTTCCGACATTATCTGGCTGATTTACAGCCTGAATCCTTTTTTCAGTTTTTCTGGCTTCTTCGGTATCTGATGAAGTCTCCTTTTGTGTAGCCTGAATCCTGACAAAAGGATTGGCTCCTGCTGACTCTGGCGGTGGTGTGTAAGGACTTCTCATCGACTGATTGCCGGATATACAGCCAGTTAACCCTGAAGCCATAAAGAAGAGTAACATTACAACCCATATTTTATTGAATAATGTGTTTTTACATTTCAGCATGCTGTTTTTCATTATCATCCTTACGGTTCGGTGCTTTCAATTTGAAGAATCGCAATCTGGAGTGATATTTGAAGATCACTGGTTTTAGTCCGTCTGAAAAATACCGAAAAACGCTCAATTCTTATAAGCTTGTTTAATGTTTCTATGTATTCCAGTACATCTGAAACCCCTTGCATTCCGGTTTCAAGGTGTAATTCAATATTACTCATGGAATATCCACGCCATTTTGAGGCAGGCATATCCTTATAAACTTTGATGGAAACAGCCCTTTTTTCCAGAAATTGCTGAATAGTAGCATTGAAGTTGGCACTGAGTTCTTCAAGTGACTTTCCTTCGATTTTCAAGGCTTCATAGCGTGAATTATCTTTTTCTTCCAGTTTGTGAATATCTACATATTCAGTTAGTTTTTTCAGTTTTTCTGTTAAATGATCTCGTTTTTCGGATAATCTTTCAAGCTCATCCCTCATTTCAGCCTTTTTCCCCTGAAGAGGGTCATAAACCTGGGCCCAAGCAATCAGAATAAGGCATAACAACCCCGCAAAACAAAAAAACAGTTGACGCTTTCTTTTTTGACCTAAGAAAATTCTCATGGATTAGTTTCAACATTTTTGAGACGCATTGTCAAACTAAACTGTTCCATTCCGGCCATGGCACGACTTACCGAACCTGCGAGCTTGACCTGCTCAAACATGACAGATGTACGCAATGATTCAACGACCTTTAATGCATCACGGCTTTGTCCCTGTAAGGTTAATTCAGAGCCCTGAAAATTACTTCTGGAAAACCATGTGCCTTCGGGAACAAGCCTGGCAATTTCATTATAGCATGAATACAGAAGCGGTCGAAATCGCATGAAATCATCTATATCAGTAAAAAGTGATTCTTCTTTTTTAATAGATTCTTTCGCTTTTTCCAATGGCAAGATATTTTGCTGTAATTGAATGATTTCGTTTTCCAACTCCCTGACTTCACCGTAATAGCTTTCTATGGCAAAATTGGTTTTAACAGTCCATAAAGACAGAAAAACAGCCAATGCAATTACAACCGTCAAAAACAATTTCCAGATTGAAAACATCTTTATCCTGGGTGCTTCGCCATTTAGAAGAATCTGTTGGTGATTCGACATTCCAGTAGAAAGTGCAGCAACTCCGAAATTCTGTTCAAGTGGAGGCAGCCATCCTAGTTTCTTATGAATAGGATCAAACAAAGGCTGTCCATGGTCTGGCGAAAGAGAAAATATCATATCGTTTGATACAGAAAATTTTCTGCAAATAAAATCTGCATTGCTGTCAAAATCATCTGTTTCTTTCATTTTTTGATGTGCCAACGAAAAAACACATCCTTTATCGCTATAAACAGCCAGTTCACTAATATGATTTTCCTGGGGAATAATCAGAGCCATAGGCATTGAATATTCCTGAAGGCTTAGCCATGCTCCAATTCCAAGGGAAAGTGGAAAAAGTCCTTTCAAGGATTTTTCATGCCCTGTTTCCTTGAAAATATTAACTATTGGTGAAATATCCTTAGAAAGGGCGTAGATAACAAGAGCATTTATACTATTATCATGCAGCCTTAAAAGAAGAATTTCATAATAAATATCATCTAGAGGCAAATGACAAATTACTGACAAGGAGTTTTGAATCGACATCAGGGCATCTTCTACAGGAAGAGGCGGAAGCTGTAAATCACGTATAAAAAATCTGTTTCTTGGCAGTGCAACAAAAAACTGCCTTCCAGACGCAGGGGGTTTTATTTGCAGAAATTCACGCAGCATTTCAGGGAAAGACCCGTTCAGAACTCCTTTTGGCTCAACACTGTTTAGAGTCGTTGCCATTTTCCATGAAAAAAATGATTTTGCTGCAATGCAATAATGGAAAACGTTATTTTCCATATATATGCCGACTATTTCTTTTCTAAAAATACTTATCATTTTTTAATCTTATGGCCGTTTTCGTATTTTGACTTCCATTGAATCTGCTTCTGCCTCAAGTTCAGCAAGCTTTTCGAATCCTTGTTCTGAAACCATAAGAATCTGGTGTTTTTCAGCAATTTTGAATCCTTTTGTTCCCTTAACAAGAATAATATTTGTATATAAATATCCTTTTTCATTTCCTGGTACAATCATGCTTATTCGTTTACCTTTTTCTGCATGAATAGTAAATAGCTCTAAAAGACTGATCGGAAGAATTTCATCTCTGGCCTTATTATCTTTAAACTTAAGAAACCGATCATTGATATCTTTTTCTATAATCTGAAGAGGATCTCCCCAAAAAAGATCAGATGTAACATTTTTTACAAGAAGAAGTTCGGACAATACATTGAAAAAACCATTTGATGGTTTATACGTAAAGCCCATGTCTTTGTAGTCTTTTTCTTCTGCACCTTTTAGCCTGACTAAATTATCAATGTCACGCCAGTCCAGAATAGCATCTGAAACAGTATCTGCTTCAAGTTGACGACCTTCACCCATCATCAAGGATATTTTTTGTTTGATTTCACCATCATTTGAGGTGTTGATGTTAAGTCTTGAATTTTCCTGACTCACACGTACCCAGACATCCATATCATCCGGAAAAAGACGGAACCAGCGGCCATCACTCCCTTTACCATCAGGAATTGGCCATGAATCAGTGGAAAAAAGCTGGATCATAGAGTAAACTGCCTGCCGTTGCCTGAAGGCTGACCAAGCATTTTTTGCTATGTCAGATTTTCCCCTGTTGTGCGCAAGATACTGGGCTGCAAGAAAGCTTAAAAGAATCAATGTCCAGAGTACTAAGACAACAGCACTCCCTTTTTTTGATTTCATGAAAAAACAAGAATGATACATAAAAAAAATTGAATTTATTCAATAAGATATTTTATGATTCTGAATCGGAAATGCGACAAAACCATTTCATGTTCCGGCTTCTTGAGCCTTCGAGAATGGTCATCTCAAGCATAAGACCAAAGGGCGGCCCCACAGATTCAGATCCGCATTTCCATTTTGTTTCCCATTTTTCTGAATCATCAGTGTCGTACAAGGCCTGGTCAGCATATGATATTCTAAAACCGGAAATGCCATAAATCTGACTAAGATGTACAGATTTTAGTAATTTATCTGATCTGGAACCGCCTTTACCGCTACGCATACCCTCTTTTTCTATATCTAAATCATCTGGTCTGGTTATAGGCTGCATGTAAATAAGAAGTACATTATTATCTTTCTCATATTGATATCTAACCCATATTACACCTTGCAGGGCAGAGCCCTGTGGTGCAAAAGTAGTCAGAAATGAGATGGATTCTTCACTTCCGCAAAAAAAATGATCCGGATTGATATTTGACTGATTGAATATCCTGGAAGTTATCCTCGATGCAAGCTGCTTTTCTAAAAGTGACGGCAAGGCTGACATTAACTGCCTGGACTCCCCTTCTTGTGATCCTCTCTCCCATGCCTGAACAAGAAGTCTTAAAGCCATGGAAGCAATGAGTGTAACAACCGACATCAGAGTTATTGCGATCAGAAGTTCTAAAAGAGTAAATCCTGCCCCAGATGTTCTGATACTCATTTTCTTGCCTTAACGTCGATGCCAATTTTTCAGGCAAAAGGTTTTTTCTCTGAAATACGTTTGATGAAAAAGACACAATTTCAATTCAAACATAGACGGCACAAGAACAACATCCCGATTATTGCTTAGTGCAAATTCCAATGGCAAGGCAGAAAGCGTATAGCTCCATCCTGGCTCCATATCTATTCTATCAGAAACTTCCTTGCCATTGACTGCTTTTTCTATCAAAAAAGGGTTGGCCATTATATTTCCTGCCAGACGTACTGCAGTAATGGTTTCGTCTGCCTTGACCGAAATTCTTCGTGACACCGAGATTGCCTGAAAAATCCCCCCCAGAGAAATACCAAGAATGATTAATGCCACAATTACTTCTAACAAGGAAAAACCGGATTGCCTTTTTTTCATGGATTATCCTGGGGTAATGAGTCCGGTCAGGATATCGATTCGAAATCCGAAAAATGGCTGCCCGCCGGCATACAATGTAAATTCTCCACCGCTTGAACTTCCGTCGGGATAAAAATATATTCCTTTAATATCATCATCAATATGGGCTATGCCTTCACCCTGAATCAAAATTTTTTCAGGTATCTCCAAGCGGGTCTCTATGCCATCAATCCAGCAAAACCGATCTGTCGATGATATGCCAAAAACAATCGGGCGGCTCAAAGTTATGGATGTCCTCCTTGCTTTCTTGATTAGCCCGACCATTTCCTGGGCAAACAATTTCTCTTGTTTTTGACCAGATGACCTCCCTACATTCAAATAGATCAAAGCCCCTGAAACGGCAATCAGAACCATTACCACAACAACTTCTATTAATGTAAAACCGCGGGAATTCATATGAACTGGCTACCTCAAAATTCAATTTCGTTGATACCGAATATTGCTGCCAGCATAGAGATTACAACAAAACCAATGATAACACCCATTACTAAAATAGTTATTGGCTCCAGCAGCGACAGAAGGAACTTGATTTTGGACTGTATCCTTGAATCAAGATCATCTGCAACCGAGAGCAGCATTTCACCTATCTTTCCGGTTTCTTCGCCAAGTGCGACCATCTGGACTGACATGGCAGGGAAAATACCCTGTTCCTTCATGAGACTGCTTATCCTTTTCCCCTCTTTCACTTGGCGAAAAATCTGATGAACAGCGTGCTTTACTACAACATTGTTTACAACTTCGCCAACAATGGAAAGGGCCTTCAGCAGCGGAACCCCGCTTTGAACCAGAGTGCCCAAAGTTCTGGTAAATCGACTTACCTGAATATTCAATAATAAGGTTCCAATGACGGGAAGCCTTAGAAACAGCTTATCCATAAGGGTTTCGCCATATGAAGACACATAGAATCTCCACAAAATTATGCTCAAAAAAACAATCCCCATGAACATTGCCCACCACCATGTGTGCAATAACTGGCTCATTTGAATCAAAAATTGCGTGCTTGCCGGTATTTTTTGACCAAGATCTGTAAAAATGGTACCAAAACGCGGAATCACGACTCCCATGATAACTCCAATGGAAATAATGCCAATTAACAGAAGGATCGAAGGATAAACAGAGCTTGAAATTATAAAGCGCTTGATTTCTTCGGTTCGTTCCATAAAACCGGCAAGTTTTTCCATCACTTGAGGCAATATGCCTCCCATCTCTCCAACCCGAATCATATTGATGTAGAGATCACTGAAATCATCCGGTTTTGAGGACATGGCATCAGAGAGGCTTTTTCCCCCCTGAAGTGATACCTTCAGGTATTGAGCTATTGCCAAAACAGGTTTTGATTCGCTTGTCTGGATTATTATGGACAAGGATCTGTCCATAGGAAGGCCTGATTTCATGAGATGAGACATCTCGCGGGTAAGAAGAAGCAGCTCTTTTCTTTTTAATCTGCCTCTTGAACGTTTAAACAGCGACTGATCTGATCTTTTCCCATCTATCAATCTTATAACTATTAACCCTTTTCTTTGGAGCATAAGTAAAAGATCTTCCCTGCTCTGGGCTTCTGTGATGTCTATAACCTTTCCACCCTTGGAATCTATTGCTTCATAAGAAAAACTGGGCATCAGCGTGTTACTCTCATGACTTCTTCATAAGTTGTTATGCCATTTTTTACCTTATCAATTCCATCCATCCTTAGCGACATCATCCCCCGCTGGATCGCAATTTTGAAAATCTCGTTTCTATCAGATCCTCTTACAATTTCACGCTGAATGGCTTCATCTACGAGTAAAAATTCATAAATACCAACACGACCCTTGTATCCGGAATATGAACATTCCTTGCATCCAAGGCCTTTTGCATAAGTAGAGGGAATTTCGTCGCAAGGCAGCACAAGTTCACGCGCAAGAAACTGCTGTTCTTCATCTTGAAGCACAAAATCTTTTTTACATTTTGGGCAAACCCTTCTGACCAGGCGCTGGGCGAGGACAGCAACAACAGAAGATGCTATAAGAAAACGCTCAACTCCCATATCTTCTAGCCTGGTGATAGCCCCGGCAGCATCATTGGTGTGGAGTGTTGAAAATACTACGTGGCCTGTAAGCGCAGCCTGTATGGCTATTTCGGCAGTTTCCTGATCCCTTATTTCACCAACAAGCATGACATCAGGGTCCTGACGTAGAAAGGTTCTGAGGCAGTTTGCAAAAGTAAGCTCTATGTTGGGCTGGACCTGTACCTGATTAACCCCGTCCATCTGATATTCGATTGGATCTTCAACTGTTACAATTTTTTTATCAGGCGAATTTATTGTGTTCAAGGCCGAATACAAAGTAGTGGTTTTCCCGGACCCAGTCGGCCCGGTAACCAGGATCATGCCATAGGGTAACGCGATTATAGATTTAAATTTATCTTTAATCCCTTCGGGAAAACCCAGTGTATTCATGTCCAGTTCAACGCTTTCTTTGTGAAGAAGCCTGAGTACAAGACTTTCACCAAAATGAGTCGGAAGCGAAGATACCCGGATATCAATCTCCTCATGGCCATTCTTGAATTTGATTCTTCCATCCTTTGGAAGTCGTGTTTCTGCTATATCCATCTTGGCCATTAGTTTTATTCTTGAATTAATAGCGGGCTTCAGTTTGATGGCAATTGCATTCTGGTCATTCAACACCCCGTCAATCCTGTATCTTACTTGTACATGCTGCTTTCTGGGCTCTATATGAATATCTGAGGCTCCAACTTCAATGGCTTTTGATATCAGATGGTTCACAAGACGAATGACAGGGGCCTCAGAGGCCATGTCTTTAAGATGTTCAGGGCTTTCCCAAAGCTGATCTTCAATTCCCCTATCTGTATCACCGGCTCTTTCAGTAGAAGCCATATCGACTTCAGCCTCGTGCCAACGATAAATGAACTGGAAAATCAGCTCTTCTGTAGATTTATAAATTTTCAGCGGCTTGTCATATACTTTTGCAATAATCTCCCTTGTACAGAAATCGAGTGGATCTGCCATTGCTACATAGACATCGCCCTTGGATTCATTCAAGGGAACGAAACGGAAACGTTTCATATAGTGGGGTTTGAATGGATTTGCTTCTGGTTGACTTTCAGGAAAACCGCTTTCATCAAGTTCCGGATAATGCAGTAATAAATCAGATCCTTCGACATCAGTAAAAATTCCTTCAGAAGGAAGATGTCCAAATCTTCTGAAAATTTTTTGTCTTATATTTTTTAAGGAACTATTCAGCATCATTCCCAACTGACTATGTCCTTGTCATTATTTTCGCCGCCTGGTGCCCCGTCAGCACCATAACTGATCAGATCATATGGTCCTTTATCTCCTGGGCTCTTATAAACATAGGCCTTTCCCCACGGATCAAGCGGAATTTGTTTAGGGAGATAGGGGCCATCCCAGTTTGCAAGTCCCGCTGGTTTGACTCTTAAGGCATCGAGTCCTTCTCCTGAAGTAGGATAACGCCCATTATCCAGCCTGAACTCATCTAGAGCCGAACCAAAAAGCTCAATTTGGGTTTTGGCAGCTTTGTGTTTTGCTTTATCCACTTTACCGAAGAATTTAGGAGCTACAAGGGCAGAGAGAAGTCCTAAAATAATGATCACCACTAGGAGTTCAATAAGGGTAAATCCGCCTTCTTTCATTTCTTTCCTGTTATTAAATTTTCTTTTAAGCATCATAACCTCCACAAGCGAATCAATAAAACTATAAATAACAGTAAAAGCTCTGCATTTGCATTTGTCAATATAATTTAAAACAAATGCATTGTAAACTCATTATCTCGATTTATAACCATTCTAGCTATGACAAACAAACATCTCTGATCAATAAAAACAAGAAGGTAACATACTGGATCTATTTTAATATCCTGTGCTGTACACCTATATCACGACAGATGATCCTTCAATAGCAAAACAGGCTACTAATGGTTCTGTTTTTTCTTGTTTTATTGTGAGATCACTGTGTAAAAAAACATCTGCACCCCCCCAAACCTCTAAATCATTGTTCAAAATACCCTAAAAACTGCAAACTTGATTCGGTAAAAGCAGGAGCAAGTCGCCATTGACCCGTTTAAAGCCATGGCTGATGAAAAAAACTTCAGTGAAGATCCAGTTTTCTATCAATGCACGTAGATTAACCCAAGTTCATGGTTTTTCGAGCTTGCTGGCCTGTTTTTGGCAGTCTTACGCCAAAAAATCCAATAAATTCAGGCTTCATTTTTCACTTGGCAAATGTAGTGCCAAAATATTATGATCCAGTGATAATTTTATTGCTTTCTCTGTCGGCCCCATGATATGTCTCCCACATGTTCATTCGAAAGACTACTCATACCGACAACAAGACCGGACAGAATTACTGCACCTATAAACTGGTCGAGTCCATCCGAACCGAGCGAGGCCCAAGGCAGCGCACCGTGTTGAATCTTGGTGCGGACTTCTCCCTTGCCCAAGACAGGTGGAAAGAAGTCGCCGATCGCATCGAGACGATCATCTCCGGTCAGCTCAGTCTATTTGAAGTATGATGCATTTAGTGGACACCAATGTTTTTATATGAAAATACTCTCTAA
>JBBIWB010000025.1:0-42121 GCA_037439445.1 Desulfobacteraceae bacterium
CACGATCCAAGCTGATCACCATAATGAAATGTCAAATTGCTCATAAAAACAATGAGTAGAGAGTATTTTCATATAAAAGACAAAAATTTAATAAAGAATTTAAGGCTGACGCAGTCAGCCTGGTCGTTGAACAGGGTTACTCAACTTCCAATGTTGGTAAACGTCTCGGAATTCATCTTGCTGAGGGTAACCAGACCGGCCGATATAAAGTCCGAAGACTGATGAAAAACCTTGATCTGAAAGCAAGGTTCCCGAAACCCTATAAAGTGACAACTAACAGCAAACATAATTTTAATGTAGCTCCAAATGTTCTTGAACGAAAGTTTAACGTCGAACGCCCCAATAGTGTTTGGACCGCCGACATTACTTATAACTGGACGCTTGAGGGTTGGTCATACCTCTGGCCATTGTGATGGATTTGTATTCCCGTCAGATCATTGGCTGGGCCATCAACAAGCGTATGACAAAGCATTTGGCTGATGACTAACATAATCCGGACAGTTTACGTGCTAAGAACCGGTCGTACCACTTGCTCCAACACACCATATTTTACCTTGTTGTAAAAAATGAAAAATTTTAGTAATACGTTTTTTCGCAGAAACAGAAGACAGGAAAGATACTGGTGATCAAATTTAAAAATATTTAAATCATCCTACAATAACCTGAAAAAAGGAGCTTATCATGCTTTTTAACACCGCAGGGATTGTGGTTTCACCATGGATTCCACCTCTGGTTGCATTTTGTATTTCTTTTTTTACTTCCATGGGAGGCGTTTCAGGGGCTTTTCTTCTTCTTCCTTTCCAGATGTCTTTTCTCGGCTATACAAATCCATCTGTAAGTGCAACCAACCAGTTGTACAATATAGTGGCCATTCCTTCAGGCGTTTATCGTTTTTACCGTGAAGGGCGTATGGTTTGGCCTCTTACATGGGCAGTTGTGATCGGAACATTGCCAGGTGTATTCATCGGTGCAATAGTCCGGGTTATATGGCTTCCTGACCCAAAAGATTTCAAAGCTTTTGCAGCATTTGTTCTTCTGTACATCGGAGCAAGGCTTGCAATTGATCTTGTAAAAAAACCACTGCCCGGTGCTGACAAATCCAGTGCTGAAAAACGATTTCACGAGCTTGTTCAACATCATCGGAAAAAAATCGGAGATCGGGATCAGGCAGAGCCCGAAACTCTTCCAGGTGTCCATGTCACAAGATTTGACATGAAACGCATAGGCTATGATTTTTATGGTGAAAGGTATGAAGCGCCTACACTTGGAATCTTTGGACTTAGTTTTATTGTAGGTATAGTGGGAGGGATATATGGTATCGGTGGAGGTGCAATCATAGCACCTTTTTTTGTATCCTTTTTCAAGCTTCCTGTTTATACTGTAGCAGGAGCTGCACTTATGGGAACATTTGTCACATCAGTTGCAGGAGTTATTTTCTATCAGGCAATTGCACCATTGTTTCCTCAGCTTTCGGTTGCTCCGGACTTGATTCTGGGATTTCTCTTTGGCATAGGCGGCATGCTTGGAATGTATATGGGCGCAAGACTCCAAAAACATGTTCCTGCCATGGCAATTAAGTGGATGCTGTGCATAATTCTTGTCTTTACTGCTGCCAAGTATTTAAAAGATTTTTTTGGGGCGTGAGTTTTTTACACCAGACTCTTTTCCCATTTGCTCCTTAAAGGCTGAATAATCAACATGTATAAAGGTTTTTCAAGACTGATAATTTTAAAACGATTTGCTGTCATAAGCCGTGTACTTATAAAGCATGGATTTGGAAACCTAGTATTCGGATATAAAACAAAAAAGATAACATCTTTGACTTCCGGCAAAGACAGCATTACATCATCTTCCCGCCCTCTCCTGCCAGTCAGGATCAGAATGGTTCTCGAGGAGCTTGGACCTAGTTTCATCAAACTCGGGCAACTCATGAGCACAAGAGCAGATATTTTCCCTGCCCCTTACATTGAAGAGTTAAGAAAGCTTCAAGATATGGTTCCTGCTGTTCCTTTTTCCGAAATTAGGAAGGTGATAGAAGAAGAGCTGAAAAGACCTCTCGGTGAAATCTTCATGGAATGTGATCAGGAATCCATTGCTGCAGCATCTGTCGCCCAGGTTCATGCAGGCCGTCTGTTTTCGGGTGAAAAAATAGCAATCAAGGTAATCCGTCCTGGAATTCGCAAGACAATCGAAAAAGATATAATGCTGATGTATTATGTTGCAGCAAAAATAGAAAAAAAATTTGCATTAGGAAAAGCCGTTGGCGCTGTAAATATAGTAAAAGAATTTGAGAGAAATATTTTCAGAGAACTGGATATGTTGACAGAAGCTGGCAACATGTCCAGATTTTCAAAAAATTTTCAGAACAGCGATGAAATTCACATACCTGAAGTATATTGGGACAAGACATCCAAATCCGTACTTGTAATGGAATTTATAGAAGGAGTGAAGATTGACCAGGTCGATTCAATCAGAGCAGCCGGAATCGACCCCGAAGAAATCGCACTTATAGGATTAAGGGCTTTTTCCAGACAGCTCATGGAATTCGGTTTATTCCATGCAGACCCGCACCCTGCAAACACCATAGTAATGCCTGATGGGCGGGTAGGAATGATAGACTTCGGAATTACAGGCTATCTGGATGATGAGATGATGCAGCATGTTGCATATATTCTGCTGGGTTTTTCAGGACATGATTACGACATGGTGATGACATCTCTTCGTGATGCCGGAATCATTCCTGAAGACATGAAAGATACGGATAACTTTAAAAACGACCTCATGGATGTATGTGAGCCTTTTTATGGACGTTCATTAAAGACCATTTCAGTGAAGGATGTTTATGATCAGGTGATTCGCCTGGTTCTTGCACATGGAATCAAGCTTCCAAGAAATGTATTGCTATTGCTTAAAACATTTATTCAGACCGAAGCTCTCGGAAAAATACTTAAAAGCAGCGCAAGTCTTCTTGAAGTATCTGGCCCTTATGCAAAAAAATTGCTTGAAAATAAATTAACTCCAAAAAGTCTTTTCTCAAGAATAGTAAAGGATGCAAAAGAATCCGGAAACTATCTGAAAAATACACCAAAATGGATTAATGATATACTGAAACAGATGGCATCAGGCAAGCAGCGGCTGGAACTCAATCACAGCGGGTTTGAAAGTATTTACAAAGGTCTTGAAAAAGGCATAAACAGGCTGACCATAGGAATATTAATCGCAGCTTCTACTATTGCTGCATCTCTTATTATGAATTCATCTCAAAAAGTACTTGAGTTCTCTTTCAATTTTTTTGGTCACCAGAACCTGAACTTAACAGCAATTCTCGGATTAACCGGATATACCATAGCAACAATCCTAGGTATCTGGCTTATTTATTCCATATATAAATCCGGGAAGATGTGACAATATCCTAATAATTATTTGATACAGACCCTTCTGACCTGAAACATTGTCGAGTTGCCACCAAAAATTTTTTCTATGCCATCCTGCTTTAGAGTTGTCATCCCGTCCATTATGGCTTGATTCCTGACTTCTTCTATTCTTGCCCGCGACTGAATGAGTTCTTTCATGTGCTCTGTTCCCATCAGAAGTTCATGAATACCCATTCTGCCAAGATATCCTGTGTTCTTGCAGAACTCACAGCCAACCGGCTTAAAAAGTTCAAGATCATCCGAGTATGGAATATTGACGTTGTTATAATACGCTTCCTGCCCGTACTCCTTTATCATATCTTCGTACTCCTGTCTTGAGGGATTGTATTGCCCTTTGCAGTGTTTGCATAAAGTCCTAACCAGCCTCTGAGACATAATGCACAAGATAGCATCCGCAAAATTAAAAGGATCCATTCCCATGTCAAGCAGGCGGATAATGCTTTCAGGAGCAGAGTTTGTATGAAGGGTTGACAAGACCAGATGACCTGTCAGTGACGCCTCTATTCCAATTCTTGTAGTTTCCTTGTCCCTCATCTCTCCGACCATTATTACATCAGGATCTGCTCTTAAAAAAGAACGCATTGCCGCAGCAAAATCAAAACCTATCCTGGGTTTTACCTGAACCTGACGAAGCCCTTTTTGGGTAATCTCCACAGGATCTTCTGCTGTCCAGATTTTAGTCTCTGTTTTGTTGATATATCCAAGTGCAGAGTGCAAAGTAGTGGTTTTTCCCGAGCCTGTAGGGCCGCATACAAAGACAATTCCGTAAGGCCTGGTTATGGCGGTCGTGAATTTTTCAAGGTTTTGCATAGAAAGCCCTATAGCCTCCAAGGGTATAGGGGGGCCTGCACTTAAAATACGAATTACCACATCTTCAATCCCGCCTTGTGTAGGAACTGTTGTAACCCTGAGCTCAATATCTTTTTCGCTGAATTTCCTGAATTTGATTTTACCATCCTGGGGTTTTCTGCGCTCGGAAATATCGAGATCGCACATGATTTTTATCCTGGAAATAACCGCATTTACGTAGTGACAGGGGATGGTTCTATAGAGATGACAGATTCCATCTATCCTGAATCTGATGTTTGCACTCTGTTTTCCAGGATAAGGTTCTATGTGAACATCTGATGCCTTCTGATAATATGCATCCATGATGATCTTGTTAACCAGTTGGACTACAGCACTATCCTGCTCTCCAACCGTATGCACTGTTTCATATGTTTCGCTTTCTTCCACCTCGAGTCTGGAAAGTATCTCATCGATTGCTCCCGTATTCTTTTCGCCATGGGTAAAATAGTCAATATAATTCAGAATATCGTCCTCAATTGCGACCCTGAACTCAAGAATTTCGTTTTTGAAAATAGTTTTGATGATATCAATTCTTTGAATGTCATTAGGATTGTCTATGGCTATCAGTATTTTTCCGTTTTCTCTTCTTACAGGAACCCATAGATTGCTTCTCATAAAAGATGATTTAGCAGAAGAAAAGATATCCTTTGGAATGATTGCGCTGGGACTGTATTCAATGTAAGGCACTCTGAAAAACTGGCCAAGAGACCTCAATATCTCTTTTTTAGATATTTTAAAATGGTTCATGAGAACCAGTTCTACAGTATTTTTTTTCTGCCGGGCGTAAAAAATTGCCTTTTCAAGATCATCTTGACTCAATATGTTGTTTTCAAGCAGATAGTCGAATCTGGAAGAGCCCTTCTTGATAATTCGCTTATGATTATAAAAAGCAATACCAAGAATTTTGCTCAACTCCTGAACCGATGTTTCATCCACTGGAGTAAAGGCAGTTTTAGATATGCGATTGATGAGCTGGATTACTCCCATCACATATTTTTGATATAGTACAGGATATGCAATTACCTCTCTTGTAGTATAGCCGGTTTTGTAATCCCAGCTTCTATCAAAGCGTAAAGACGGGGCTATTCCTGCAAGTTCCTTGTCGTCATAGGCATTTCTTATATTAACAAGTTTTTTATTAAATGCAGAAAATCCCGCTATACTGTTATTTGATATGGGTATCCTGATCTCTTCGACTTCATCTCCAGATTTAAACCTTGATACAAGCTCTCCTCTTTGTGTGTTAACAAGATATATTGCTATCCGTTCTGCCTCAAAGACAGCAGCTATTTCATCTTTAAGATTAATCAGAATCTCATTGACATCAGGTGCAGCATTTATTTTATTGCAGATATCCTGAAGTTTCCTGCGGAATTCCAACTCATGGGAAAGGCTTTCAAGCTTTGAACGTTCGAGTTTTTCAGAACCAATGCCCATGAGGTCTTCCCCCAAAATGCTATTTCAGTTCTTTATATTTATTGTAAGTGGTAAAAAGCTTTTTAATGCCGCCTATTATCAGTAATGTGCCCAGAAGATAGAAACAAAAATATATGAAACCAATGATCTCATTAAACTGCTGAATTGTTTTGATCTGAGGCATTACCTGAGGAATCCGGAAAAAAACACCTATGCCTGCAAGAAAAAGAAATATGCCCCAGATAAATTGAACGTTCAGGTTGTCTTTTTTCATCATCTCCATAATCCTTTAATTGTTCATGTCTACTCCATCAATGAATGTCTTACAGAATTTGCAGCGGCTATTCTGAAGCAGATTTTTCTTTATTATAAAACCCCATCTTTCAATGAGTAATTTTCCGCAGTTATAGCAGAAAGTGTTTCCTCCGCTTTCACCAGGAACATTTCCTGTATAAACGTACTTCAAACCTGCCTTCAAGCCGACTTCTCTGGCTTTAAGAAGTGATTCGAACTGAGTTTCTGGAACATTGTTTAGTCTGTACATGGGACGAAACCTGCTGATATGCCATGGCGTCTCAGGTCCCATTTCCTCAACAATGAATTTTGCCATTTCAGAAAGCTCTGAAGGATCGTCATTCATCCCTTGTATCAGGAGTGTTGTAATTTCTACATGAAGTTTTTTCTTCATGAGTATAAGGTTTTTTTTGACAGGAGAAAGCCTAGCACCACAAATCTTTTTATAAAACCTGTTGTTGAAAGCCTTTAAATCGACATTGGCTGCATCCAGATAAGGGCTTATTGCCTCCAGCGACTCGGGTGTCATATATCCGTTTGTGACAAAAACATTTTTGAGATTGGCTGCCCTTGCCAGCCTTGCAGTATCAAAAGCAAATTCGAAAAAAACAGTTGGCTCTGTATATGTGTAGGCAATACTCTTGCAACCTGTGCGTAATGCATCCTGTACAACTGACTCAGGTGAAAAGAAAGCCCCTGCGATTCTTCCATCCTGGTCTTTGGGCATTTTCGAAATTTCGAAATTCTGACAGTAAAGGCATGAGAAATTACACCCGACTGTTGCAATGGAATATGAAAGGCTTGCAGGCATGAAATGGTAAAAAGGTTTTTTTTCAATAGGGTCAACATTTCTTGCTACAAGCCGTCCATAAACCAGTGAAGTCAGGATCCCTGCCCTGTTTTCTCTGACACCGCAAATACCCCTGTGGGCATCCTTAATGACACAGCGGTGGCAGCACAGATTACAGCGAACACAATAATTTTCTAATTTTTCATAAAAATATGCTTCCATTTCGTTTCCTCTCTTGCCGCTGAGTAAAAATTTATCCTGGCACAGGCCTTGCTGTACCAGCAGCAGGCTGATACTCAATGACAAGCGGTCTTGTGTTGAAGCGGGTGAGCAGCGTAGCAGTAATTCCTGCGTAAGCTCCGAAAGGACAATACTGCATGAGGGTTGAAATCTCTATCCTGTGTAAAATCCTCAGCATAATGATAGGAAAGTGAAAGATTGTTCTGGAGTTTACAGGAACATTTCCCAGGAGACTGCATAATTTCCTTTTTATTTCACCAGCACTGAAATAATGCAGATTACCGAGGACTTCCTGCGAAAAAATGCATTGTGAACGCCGTTTATAACCATTAAGCGAATAGCGGTTTATCAATCCAACATATACCTTGTCCTTTGCAACACGGCAGGCTTCTTCCATGACTTTATGGTAGTCATCTGAAAACTCAAGAGCAATGTTCAGACAAACATAATGAAATGAATTGTCTTCAAAAGGCAGATCCTCACCGAAGCCTCTGTGGAAATCTGCCCTATTCCCAAACCTTCTTTTTGCAATATCAAGCATATATGGTGATGGGTCTATCCCTGTGACCATAAGTCCTTTTTCAATAAAAGGAACAAGGACTGAGCCTGTCCTGCAACATACTCCAAGAACTGTCTTGCCACGAACTGGTTGTATCATATCCATCATCAGCGCAAGTTCAAGTGCTTCAGTCTTTCTTATTTCAGGCCTTTTAGTCCACTGTTCATAGGCCCTGGCAGTATGAAAATCGAAAATATAGCTCATGGTTTCCATTATCATTAAAATCGATTGTTAAATCAAGGAAAAAGCCAGAATGATGAAATGAAAACAACTGTTCAAGCATTCACGCTGAAGACTTTTAGTCGCTGCACATAGCCAATCCGAACTTGTAATGCAGATTCCTAACCCTACAGTTTTCAGCCGTAGCAGTTACGACCTGCATTTACAAGGTGATAAATTAAAGGCTTGCAGGACACCGTGACAGCCGCAGGCTGTGCTCAGAAGAATCGGATACTTGCTGTTTCTGATTTCATCAAGTGCATTAAAAAGTGACTGAGGAGTGATACCTCCAATACCAGGCGCTAGTTGATGACTGCAAATGACAATATTAAGATGATTCATACAGGACAGAGATTCAATAAGCTTATATAAAGGTTCTTTTTTGGGAAGTTTTGTGTAAGTGCATATGTCTTCGGGTTCAGGACAATTCTCAGGGCACAGAAAAGAAGCATTGCTTATGAAAATTTCACCATGTTTTCCAGGAAACACATTTGGAAGTGACTCCTGAACACTTACCGGTATTTCAGCAGGTTCAACTGATAGGGAAAGTTTGAGTCTTATCCATTCAAATGCAAGATGAACTGGAATTACAGGAATTACCCATACCGGATACCTTGAACGGTCAAGATTCTTAAACAAAAAGGAAACACCGTCCATACAAACTGTTTCAATATTTGGTTGGGCAATTGAGTTGCAGGCAACTGGACTTTCATCCACTACTTTAATGATTGATTCGGGAAAGCGCTTTTTCATTGCATATACGGCTTTTTTCCCATATTTGCCGGCTCCTATGATCCAGATATGCTGCATTGGCAAGCCCCGCAAATCCTTTATTTCAACCGTTTGTGCAATGGAAAAACTTACTCGATGGAATGGTACGCCCGGCTGGACTTGAACCAGCGATCTTCAGCTCCGGAGGCTGACGCCCTATCCCCTGGGCCACGGGCGCACAAAAACACAGGCAATGATCATGCAATACTACATGTGCTGAACACCCTGACCATCTTGTTGCAAGAACGCCTTCGACTCTCCAACCACATAAAGAGAGCCTGCAACACATATTACATCATCCGGACCGGAATTATTTACTGCAAAGGACAAGGCCTCGTCAACATCGGGAATCCTGTGAACATTATCTGTCAAGGATGAAGCAACAGGGTAGAGAGTTTCAACAGACAATGCCCTGTTGATTTTAGGGGTTGTTAAAATAACTCCTGAACAAACCGGAAGAAGCGTTTCAAGGATTGCTGAATATGGCTTATCATCCAGAATACCTATCACAAGCGTTATCCTGCGGCCCTTCATTTCGGTTCCCAAATATTTTGCAAGCTGTTTTGATGCTCCAAGATTATGAGCACCATCAAGAATTATCATTGGAGATTTGCACAACACTTCCAGCCTGCCTGGCCAGTAAGTCTTTTCAAGACCAGCCCTGATTTGAGAAAGAGTTATTTTTATCTTCTTCTTGTTGAGAATTTCACAGGCAGCGAGTACCACAGCAGCATTATCAACCTGGTGGTTTCCTGCAAGACTGGTTTTGATATCTTTCCATACATTGTCGAACCCATAATAAGAAAATGAATCAGAACTTCTTCTGATCCTAAAATCTTTTTTAAGTCTGTAGAGAGGCGCCTGTTGATCAGCAGCCAGATTTTCAAGAACCCTTATTGCTGAAGGCTGAGTAACAGCAGTTACAACCGGAATATTTTTCTTTATGATTCCGCCTTTTTCCCCGGCAATCTTTGCGATCGTGCTTCCAAGATACTCTTTATGTTCCAAGGAAATATTAGTGATGACGGAAATCTCTGGCAGAATCACATTTGTAGCATCAAGCCTTCCGCCCATTCCTGTTTCTATTACTGCCCAGTCAACTTTCTGCCTGGCAAATTGATACAAAGCCATAGCAGTGCTGTATTCAAAAAAAGTAGGTTCTCTGTCGCCGTGATGGACTTCTTTTACAGCCATATAAGATGCAACAACATCTTGGTCGGAAATCTGCTCCCTGTTAACAGAAATCCTCTCATTAAACCTAATCAGATGAGGTGAAGTATAAAGCCCTACCCTGAAACCGGCTTCCTGAAGAATGGATGCAAAAAAAGAAGCAACAGACCCTTTACCGTTTGTACCGGCAATATGGATGGAAGAGTAACAATTCTGAGGGTTCCCGAGACCAGCAAGAATTTTTTCAATGGTGGAGAGTCCCAGCTTGATGCCAAACCTGCGAAGCCCGTACATTGACTTTATACAATCCTTGTAAGTCAACAGATTTTTTGATTTCATAGGCATAAAAAAAGCCCTGCAATTTTCTGCAGGGCCATTGTTTTTTGTGATGAGTATTTATCTTGAAACTTTGCTTTTGGATGCAGCAATACGTTGTCTTCTTACGGCTTCGCGCTGTTTGCGACGCTTGTATTCGCTTGGTTTTTCATAGCTCTTCTTAAGCTTGAGCCGCTTGAAAAGCCCATCATTTTGAATCTTTTTCTTCAAGATTCTCATGGCCTTTTCCAGATCGTTATCAAAAACCTTGACCTGAATTTCCTTCACCTTTTATTCGCCCCCTTCTTTCCACTATACTTCAATATATCAGCAGTGGTTATTGTTTCCATATCAAGACAGACATATAATTGAAAAACTGATAATTTACAAGAAAAATCGAATAAATATTTCCATGCTGTTATATCTTTTTTTAAATCTCTGAAAGATTCGAAAAAAGTAGAAAATAAGGCGATCATAATTTGGAAATCAGCTCTGCAGCCACTTCCTTTACGCTTGGCTTTCCGTCCAGGGTAAGATAGCGGATACTTTTCCCTGATGAAGCCATATCTTTGAAATAATAGGCAGAAGCAAGGGTACCATCTATGGTATTGTAATAAATGTCATGCCTTTTGTTGATTGCTGACTCATCCTGATCATCAGCCCTTGTTTTCAACTCTCCTCCACAAACCCGGCACTTACCGTCTTTGGGCATTATAGCATCGATATAAATATTGTTGGGATGATTGTTGTCTTTTACACATAGTCTTCTGCCCATGATTCTGTTCTTTGCGGTTTCACGATCCAATAGAATTTCAACCACGATGTTCAGCCCAATCCCAGCAGCTCTCAGTGCTTCATCAAGTTTTATGGCCTGATTTTTGTTTCTCGGAAAGCCATCAAGAAGCCACCCGTTCTTACAGTCAGCCTGCTGCAGACGATCAAGGATCATTGGAATAGTAATTTCATCCGGGACAAGATCACCTTTGTCTATATATGCCTTGGCCTTTGCGCCCAGTTCCGTACCTTTTGTGATATTTTCCCGGAAAATAGCACCTGACTCAATATGAGGAGTATTATACTTATCCTTCAAGATAGCTCCCTGAGTTCCCTTGCCGCTGCCATTTGGTCCAAAAAACAGAATATTCATGCGCTTCTCCTTTCTAATAATTCAAAATGAATCAGGAACATCTCTTCTATCAACAGCATAAAGAAATCTTTATTTCATGGTTCTTGTATAAAAATGTAGGTACAATGTCAAGAATTCATCTTGTTATATCCTACATCCTGCTTCCATAAAGCATAAGGCATTGAACTTTTATCTACAGTGAAAAAATCAAGATTCGGACTTCATCGTAAATTTTCAAATTGCAATCCAGGTTGTACGTGCTATGCTTAACAAAAAAATACTCGTTTAGACAGAGACTGCTGGCTTTTAGGAGACCAAATGACATCACCAAGAACCATTCTAAACAACAGGGGCATCCATGCAAAAAAACAGTTGGGTCAAAATTTTTTAGCAGATCCTTCGACTGCAGACATGATTGTTTCGCGTTCTGGAATAAGCAGGTCCGATTCTGTCCTGGAAATCGGCCCAGGTTTAGGAGCACTTACTTTTTGTCTCGCAGGCTCTGCAAGGGAAGTCATTGCAGTAGAAAAAGATATAAAAATTGCAGCCTTGTTGAAAAATATGATTTCTGAGAAGAATCTGACCAATATAACTGTAATTGAAAAAGACATCCTCAAGGTCAACCTGGCTGAAATTGCAGGTGAAGCAGGCCAGAATCTTGTTGTCATAGGAAACCTTCCATATAACATTTCATCCCAGGTTTTGATTCAGCTTATAGAAAACAGAAAAAGCATTGCCCGTGCAATTCTGATGTTTCAGAAGGAGTTGGCAGAACGTATAACAGCAGAACCTGGAAGCAAAGACTACGGACGTATTACTGTAATGCTAAGGTATTGTGCGGATGTCAGCTCGATTGCTACCGTAGGAGCGCAACTTTTTTTCCCAAAACCAAAAGTCGAATCCGAAGTTGTGGAAATCAGATTCAAAAAAAATCTCACACATCCTGATATAGATGAAAAATTTCTGTCGCGTGTGGTTCAGGCAGCTTTTGGAAAGCGCAGGAAGACTCTTAAAAATGCTCTTACAGCAAGCGAGCTTGGCATTAACCAAAAGACAGTTGAAGAAGCCCTTGCGCTTTCATCCATTGAGCCTTCCAGGAGGGCAGAAACCCTTTCGATAAAAGAATTTGTGGCTCTTACCAGTTGTCTGAAAAATTATAACCGTACAGGTGCTTAGGCTTAAGGCTATTTGCTACTCTCAGCCTAAGCACCTGTACGGTTACAAAAGCTCTTGGCTTATGACTTCAAATACTTGAACCCTTCCAAAGAAATCTGGCCATCAGATTTGAATTTTAACATTGACGGCTGAAAAAAACCCGCTGCCACATATAGTTTTCCCTTGATATTATAGTTGATTGTTTCTTTTCCCTTAAGGTGGATCAAGACCTTGGCAATATCATCAACCGAAGAATAAACAGTCAAGGGAACAACTGCTGACTGAAGAGCAGGAATGTGCACAGTTGTGTTTGAAACTCCAGAAGCCAGTCTTATATCACCAATACCCAGTTCACAGTCGATTCCCTTTATGTCGTAGGTCCCATCCTGTGGATTTACGATACGCATTTCGATATAAAGCACTGCTTCAAAGAGATTGATATCCTGGATTTTTATTGAGGAAAGGCTTACACGAGGAGTTTCGATTCGTTGGGCGGTAAATGAACATGCCGAGAAAAAAAATATGAAAAACCCCGCCCAGCATGCTATCAGAACATTCCTAATGTTGTTAAAACACATTTGTTATCCAACTGTAGTCAGAGGGGCTTCAAATAATTTTCCAAGAAAGAAATAACAAGTCCTGTTTCGTTCTAAGGATTCAATTTTCTATACGTTTCATACGATAGACAAAATCTCCTTGATTGTCAATCAGGAAATTACCCGGTCAACATAAGCCCCTTGAAGGCTACTGGGAATTTCTTTTTCAGCCACTTGAATTGAGGATCCACAGGGTTCTTTCGACATGAGGCAACTCAGAAGCTGATCCTTTTCAGTCCACATCTTGTTTAAATGATTCTGGAAGGACACACGGAATTTTTTATCAGAAAAATAATCCCCGATAAGCTCTTTGCTTATGGGCTGTGAATCGACAACAACCCTGACCTCAGCAACATTTCCGCATATGAATTGCCAGAAATTTCTGGGGCCTCCCGGATAGACAATGGTTACATTCAAAATCCTATGCATCTGCTCTCCCATTGCAGCCAGGATAAATGCAATGCCGCCTGCCTTGGGCTTAAGCAAATTTTCGTAAGGGGATTCCTGTTTTTTTTGTTTTTCCTGTGTAAAACGTGTCCCTTCCAAAAAATTCATGACCGAAACAGGAAGGGTTCTAAATTTTTCACATGCTTTTTTCGTTATCTCGAGGTCTTTCCCCTTTAAGTGAGGATGTTTTTTGAGGAAAGATTTCGTATAGCGCTTCATGAAAGGAAAGTCGAGTCCCCACCATGCAAGTCCCAGAAAAGGAACCCAGATAAGCTCTTTTTTCAAAAAAAATTTTAAAAAAGGTATTTTCCCGTGGAATATTTTCTGGAGCACTACAATATCTGACCATGACTGATGGTTTGCTACTACCATGTACCATCCATCTTTATTGAGAGAATCAAGACCTTGAACATCCCACTGGACAGGGTTGGAAATCTTAAGATTCCAGTTATTGACAGATATCCACATGCTTGCAATTCCATTTATGATTTTATCGCAGAACTTTCGCCATTGGATATATGGGATGATTAACTTGAATAATGCAACCGTTATTAGAGGAATTGTCAATAATACAGTATTCAAGATAAAGAGTAACAAGGAAATGCTTCCTCTGAGCGGACCTGGCAGACATTTCAGCATATCTGGCTCCTTTTATTTTGTTATAAATTTTCATTATGATTCTTTATTACACTGTATACGGTCATTATTGGAAATAACAGAATAAATTTCAGGTGTTACAAATATTTTACAAAGAAATGGGGGCAGATTCTTTTCCTTTTAACGTTGACACACCAAAATCCCTACTCTAAGATGTTGTCCCTATTGGCCCACTAACGAATGTTAAGAGCATCTGCTCTCCTTCTTATCCGGCATGAAAATTCAAATAATGGCTTTTTTTCGAAATGAATAAATCCAGGTGGTATCTACATCCCATATTCATATTTATTTTTTCGATAGTAACTCTTGTTCTGTCTCTATTTCTCTATATATATTGGTACATAGAGGTAAGCACGGCGCTTACGAATATGTTGCAAAGATTCGATTTGGACAGAAAACAGGTACTTGAGTCCCATACTTGGATAGTCATTCTTGTGCTTTCGCTTCTTGTGGGAATAATTCTTACCGGAATATTCATAATCTTTCTTTATCATCAAAAAATATATCAGCTTTACAGGCTTCAGAATAATTTCATCAACAATTTCACTCACGAACTCAAGACTCCTGTAACATCTTTAAAGCTTTATCTTGATACAGCCCTGAAATACGGTCTCTACAATAATGAACAGATCAAATACATCAATTACATGACCCATGACGTTGCCCGCCTGTCAACTACCATCAACCGGATTCTGAACATTGCCAAAATTGAAGGCAAAAGCTATAATGAAGAATTCTTACCTCTTAATATAGCCGATGAAATTGAACGATTTCTTAGAAACAATGATGATATGTTCAGAAAAGCTGAAATCAAATTTCACAAGCCTGAAAAAAGCTATTTTTATCTTCTTAACCCATCTTTATTTGAAATGCTGCTGATGAATATTTTGACCAATGCAATCAAATATAATGATTCAGATACCCCTGAAATTCATATAAGGATTGAAAAGAAGTCTAAAAAACTTAACATTGACTTTGCAGACAACGGCATAGGATTGGAGCAATCAGAGATAAAAAAAATCTTCCGCAAGTTTTACCAGGTAGGAAAATCAGATGACATGACTGCCAAGGGCAGCGGACTAGGTCTTTATCTTGTGGATACAGTAGTCAGGATTCACAAGGGGAAAATCATGGTAAAAAGCTCTGGACTTGGCAAGGGCTCAGTTTTTACCATTATTTTACCCTGCAAGACAGGATGTTAAAAACATTAATTCTTTCGTTTTCAAATTCCCTCAACCATGATATGATTAAGATTTGTAAATCTGGCAGTTTATTTTTCAGGCCATGAATAGAAATTAATCGAATCAGTTTAATAATATGGAATCAAACGGAAAACATCGCATCCTTGTCGTTGAAGATGACGAACACATTGCTGAAGGATTGAAGCTCAATCTTTCGCTTCAAGGATATAATGTCAAGATCGCCTTCAATGGCAATGCTGGTCTGCAAATGTGGAAAGAATGGCGTCCTGATCTTATAGTACTCGACATAATGCTTCCAGGGATAGATGGGCTGTCCGTGCTTCAAAATATCAGGCTTTCGGATGAACAATTGCCAATACTCATCCTTTCTGCCAAGGCTGCATCAGAGGATAAGGTGAAGGGTCTTACATTCGGAGTTGATGACTATCTTACAAAGCCTTTTGACCTTGATGAGTTTCTTCTAAGAATTGACAGGCTTCTGACCCGTTCATCATGGAATCAGCAACACGATCTTGAAGCAAGACAAACTTCTTCTTCTTTTTCAAGATATTTTGAGTTCGGCAATAACAGGATTGATTTTGAAACTGCCATAGCAATAACTCCCAATGGGGTCATACATTTGACTGAACAGGAAATCAAGCTTCTTAAGCTGTTTATAAAGAACGAGGGAAGACCCTTGTCCAGAGACAAGCTGCTTGAAATAGGTTGGGGCTATACCCGTGAGACCACGACCAGGACTATAGATAATTTTATCGTAAGACTGAGAAAATACTTCGAGACCGACCCTAAAAAACCAGAATTTTTCAAGAGCCTCAGGTCAGTTGGCTATGTTTTTGACCCTGATTTGAAGATTCCACAAACTGAAAAAACATTTTTCCAAAAAATTATAAAGCCTTATTTGCAGAAGAACTTGATAAACTCGTAAGAAATTCCATAAACTTAGAACTGTTAAAAGGAGATCAGAAGCATGGCGGTAAAACCCTGGCCAACTAACAAATGGCCAAAAGATGTTCCCCGCGAAATCAGCGGATTCAACAAACCCGTTTTCTCTTTTCTGGACGACTCGGCCAGAAACTACCCCAATCAGACATATACAATTTTCAATGATGCAAAACGCACCTTTGCACAGGTAAAAGACACATCTGACCGTCTGGCTAATTTTCTTGCATCCAAAGGCATTAAAAAAGGGGATAGAATCGCCATTTTTCTTCCAAATCTTCCGCATTATCCTGCAATATACTTCGGAATTCTTAAAGCAGGGGCTGTTTGCGTCACCTGTAATCCTATTTATACAGCATCCGAGCTAAACTACCAGCTTAAAGATGCTGGTGCAAAACTAGTATTTGTAATGGATCATCCGCAATTTTATAAGACGGCAGTCAAGGCAATTGAAGGAACCAGCGTAGAAACAGTTGTGATCTGTGGCGTCAAATCTTATCTTCCACCGCTCAAGGGATTTATAGGCGGGCTTCTTGGAAAGATTCCAAAGGCAGAAAGCTATGTTCCAGGCCATCTTTTCTTTGATGATGTTGTCGCATCGGCCTCTCCTCAACCGCCAAAAGTAGATATAGACCCTGCGAAGGATCTTGCCCTGATTATATATACTGGTGGTACGACAGGGGTTCCAAAAGGAGCTGCCCTAACCCATTCCAATTTTGTATTTGACATTCTGGCCATATTTGAATGGCTTCGAATTCCTCATGATAAAGGAGCAGCGCCTGAAAAACTCCGTTTTGGAGGATTCCATTGTTTTCTGGGTGTTCTTCCCTGGTACCACAGCTTCGGACTCACACTCTGCCTTCTTGGAGCATGTGCCAGTGCAAGCAGTGTCGTTTGTATTCCAGACCCAAGAGCAGGAAATCCTCCTTTTACAGAAGTTCTTAAGGCTGTTCAGAAATACAAAACAACTCTTGTCATTGGTGTTCCTACGATTTACATAGCTTTCACCAACCATCCACTGCTTGATAAATTCGATCTCAGCTCAATTAAATGCTGTGCTTCAGGCGGATCACCACTTGCAGTTGAAGTGGCAAAAAAATTCGAGGCTAAGACAGGCTGCATTATTTTCGAAGGTTATGGTCTGAGCGAAACAGCACCTGTGGCATCAGTGAATCCTACGAATACGACGGATCGTAAATTTGGATCTGTAGGCTTTCCCATGTCCAACACGGACATAAAAATAGTCGATGCAGATACAGGGTTAATTGAACTTCCCCAGGGCATGGATGGTGAAATCGCCATCAGCGGCCCCCAGGTAATGGATGGTTATTGGAACAAACCGGTTGAAAACGCTGCTGTTTTTCGTGAAATAGAAGGACAAAGATTTTTTCTTACAGGCGATATCGGCCATATAGACGAAGAAGGTTATATTATCATTACAGACAGGAAAAAAGATCTCATCATAGTCGGAGGTTTCAACTGCTATCCGCGTGAGGTTGAAGAAATTCTCTATGCTCACCCGAAAGTACTAAATGTAGCTGTTGTTGGTGTTCCTGACACTCACAGCGGTGAAGCTGTAAAAGCCTTCATACAGCTTGCTCCCGGTGAAACTTCAACTGAAAAAGAAATACTTGATTTCTGCAAGGACAAGCTGACTGGATACAAGCGACCGAAATTCATTGAATTCAGAGAAACGCTTCCAACTTCTCCTGTAGGGAAAGTCTTAAGACGCGTTCTTCGGGATGAAGTAAAAAAAGCTTAACACTTTTGGCGCCAGCGTTCCCTGGCATAGCTTGGGAACGCAGCTTTTGGGGGCTGAAGCTTCCATTTTCAATTCTCAATTCTCTTGCATATCGTCAAGAAATACCGATGGAAACGATCATCTCCTGTTAGCTCCGGATGGAAGGAAGTCGCCAGTAAATTTTCCTGCCGGACTGCTACTATGCTCCCATCCGGCAATCTTGCAAGCACCTCAACATTCTTTCCTATTTTTTCTATCAGGGGTGCCCTTATAAAAATACAATGCATTGCACTGGAGTTAACTGTATTAGCTACTGCCGGTATTTCAAGATCAATTTCAAAACTGTCGACCTGCCTTCCAAAGGCATTTCGCCTTACTGTTATGTCCATCAGTCCAAGGATTGACTGCTCATGCTCAATGTATTTAGAAAGAAAAATCGCTCCGGCACATGTTCCCCATACGGGTTTTTTCTTTGCAAACTCTCGAACAGGCTCAATCAAGCCGTATTGTACTGCAAGTTTTCCTATAGTGGTCGATTCACCACCTGGAATGATGAGGCCATCAATATCTTCAAGATGATCCGGCAGGCGCACCTCTGAAGTATTTGCTCCGATACCGGACAGTATTTTAATATGTTCGGCAAAATCTCCTTGCAATGCAAGAACGCCTATTTTCATAAAATCAACAACTCCTCTTCTTATCGTAAAACACTTCCTACCATCCCCTTGCTGCAAGAAGTTCATTTTCAGGCATGGAGCCGACAGAACGCCCCACCATGGGCTCGCCAAGATTTCTGCTGACTTCTGCTATGATTTTCGAATCCCTGAAATGAGTTGTAGCCTCTACTATGGCTTTTGCACGTCTTTCAGGGTTTCCGGATTTGAATATGCCCGAGCCTACAAAAACACCGTCAACACCTAGCTGCATCATTAGCGCTGCATCAGCAGGTGTCGCAATCCCTCCTGCTGCAAAATTGACTACAGGCATTCTGCCAAGTTCCCTGGTCTCTTTCACCAGTTCATATGGGGCCCCAATTTCTTTTGCAAATGACATGAGCTCATCCTCAGGCATTGCAACAAGCCTTCTGATCTCTCCAAGCACTGTGCGAGCATGAAAAACCGCCTCAACAACATCACCAGTTCCTGCCTCACCTTTTGTGCGAATCATGGCAGCCCCTTCTCCGATGCGGCGCAGAGCCTCTCCGAGATTACGGCAACCGCACACAAAAGGTACTTTAAAAGAATGCTTTTCAACATGGTGATTTCTGTCTGCAGGTGTAAGCACTTCAGACTCATCAATATAGTCGACTCCTATTGATTCCAGGAGCTGTGCTTCTACAAAATGACCTATCCTGCATTTAGCCATGACAGGAATCGTAACCACTTTCATTATATTAAGAATTATGTCAGGATCACTCATCCTGGCAACTCCTCCATGAACCCTTATATCAGCAGGAACCCTTTCCAGGGCCATTACGGCACAGGCTCCTGCCTGTTCAGCAATTCTGGCCTGCTCAGGATTTACCACATCCATTATAACACCGCCCTTCAACATCTGAGCAAGCCCACGCTTGAGGGCAACAGTTCCAGCAACTCCAACAGCTTGATTCATAATTCCTCCTTTACTAACTCATTATTTCTTATCCGTAATCAGATGGATAGGTTACTAAAACGTTAATGATTCGTATTTTTGCTTAATTTCATAAGCATGAAAGCGGCAATACAGGCAAGAGCAATTCCTATGACCTGAGAGATTGAAAAAAGATCAAAATAAGTCTGGCCTCTGAAATCACCTCTGTAAACTTCGATTACGGGCCTTGTAATCCCGTAAAGCAGCACATAAAACCAGAATATCTGACCATGAAATCGTTTCTTTTTTCTGAAGAACCATAGAAACACAAAGATTGAAAAATCGCTTATAGCCGAATATAACTGAGTGGGATGAAGAGGCAGTCCCTGTGGCGCAAGGCTTTCAGGATGGTTGAAAGTAATTGCCCATGGAAGATCGCAGATTTTTCCATAACAGCAGCCCGCAAAAAAACAGCCGATCCTGCCTATGGCCTGCCCTGCTACAAGCCCTGGAGCCATTATGTCGCCTGTCTGCCATATTTCCAGTTTAGCCTTTTTCAAATAGATGATCGCTACAATCATAGCAGCTATGAAGCCACCATAAAAGACAAGGCCTCCGTTCCAGATTCGAAAAATCTCAACAGGATCTTCAATGAAAATCTCAGGTGTAGTTATTACATAGAGAAGCCTGGAACCTGCAATTGCTGCAATCAGTATATAAAAAGATAAATCAATGATTTTTTCAGAATCCTGTCCAGTTCTTGAGGCTTCTTTCCTCGCAATGGTTATGCCTGTAAAAAAAGCAATTGCAAGCATGAGCCCGTATGTATAAATGGCAAGACTTTCAAACTTGAATAAAATTGGATACATAACTATCCATTAATCTGGAATTTTATTGAAAAGTAAATGATATAATAAAATGATCATGCCTGTGGTAATGGAGCTGTCAGCAACATTAAACGCAGGCCAGTGATGAGTGCCGATATAAAAATCAAGGAAATCGATGACCTCACCAAACCTGAACCTGTCAATAAGATTGCCTATAGCCCCGCCCAGAATAAGAAGCAGTGCGGTTGAGAGCCATGAAAAAGCAACAGGAATCTTGATGTAAAAAAATACAATGGCTAAAGAAGCCAGGGATGATACGACCAGAAACAGAAGGCTTCTTATTTCAGGGCTGTAATCCGACATGAAGCCGAATGCCCCGCCCGGATTTCTTATATGGACAATGCTGAAAAAGCCTTCAATCACTGAAATTTCATGAAACAATGGAACGAACCTCAAGATGATCATCTTGGTGGTCTGGTCGAGAAAAACAATTATCCCAACTATAAACAGAAGCTTTATTGCTTTTGTCATAGTGACGGAGCGTGAAATATCTGGCTTCATGTCTATTTTCATTTAAGAAACAGACAATTCCATGGCGCTCATACACCTCGGGCAGATGGCAGGATGAACCTGGTTACTTCCAACCCCTGTATCATAGACCCAGCATCGCTCACATTTTTTCCCTTCAGCAGGCATGACATGGATGCTAAGCCCATCTATTTCCTGGCTTACGAAGGCTGGAGAAAGCAACTTTGAATCTAGAAGACTTACATGAGATACAATAAAGACCGGTCGCAGATCTTCCTGATAGGAAAGAAGCAGTCTGTAAAGCTCTCCTCCGGCAGAAATTGTTACCTTTGCATCTAAGGGATGACCGATTTGCTTCTGCACTCTTGCAGCTTCCAGTGCTTTTGTGACTTCACTTCGGACAGAAAGAAGGGTTTGCCATTCTTCTGCAAGAATATTATCCACGAGTCTGGGGTCAATCACTGGAAGAAGGGTCAAATGAACACTTGCCGCTTTTTCTGTAACACCTGGCATGTAGCTCCAGATTTCTTCAGCAGTGAAAGGCAAAATTGGCGACATAAGCCTTACAATTGCATCCAGGAGTGAATGCATGACTGTCTGTGCACTTCTTCTCTCAGGTGACCCTGCAGGCAGGATATAAAGGCGGTCCTTCAAAACATCCAGATAAAAATTGGAAAGATCCACAGTGCAGAAATTATAAAGTGCATGATGCACTATGTGAAAATCATATGTGGCATAAGCTTTTCGAGTCTTGTCCACGATTTTTTGAAGTTTGTGAAGGATATAGCGATCCATGCGGTTCATGGAATCAATGCTTACAGAATCTTTTTCAGGCTTGAAATCATAGAGATTACCTATCATAAACCTGCAGGTATTTCTGATTCTTCTGTAAGCATCACTTAACTGATTCAATATGTTATCTGAAATCCTGATATCATCTCTGTAGTCTGAGGCAGATACCCAAAGCCTGAGAACTTCAGCGCCGAATTTGTCAACAACTTTTTTGGGGGCTATGACATTCCCCAGAGACTTTGACATTTTCTTGCCGTTTGCATCCACTACAAAACCATGCGTCAGCACAGCCTTGTAAGGAGCACGCGCCCTGGTTCCGACTGCTGTCAGCAAGGCACTGTGAAACCATCCTCTGTGCTGATCACTTCCTTCAAGATATAGGTCTGCAGGCCAGCGCAGGTAGGAACGATCTTCAAGAACGGCTGCATGGCTGACACCTGAATCAAACCATACGTCAAGAATATCACTTTCTTTCTTGAATTTGTCAGCCCCGCATGCCTTGCATACAGAGCCTTCCGGCAGGAGCTCTTCAACTGTTTTTTCAAACCATACGTCTGCGCCGCTGGCTTCGAAAAGCCTGAAGACATGATTAATGATTTCAGGACTTATAAGGATGGTATCACATTTTTCACAGCAGAATACTGCAATTGGAACACCCCATGCCCTCTGGCGCGAGACACACCAGTCAGGCCGGTTTTCGATCATTCCATATATCCTGTCCCTCCCCCAGGACGGAATCCATTTCACCCTGTCAATTTCTTCAAGAGCCTGTTTTCTGAGGCCTGTCTTGTCCATTGAGATGAACCACTGTGGAGTTGCCCTGAAAATGACAGGTTTTTTACATCTCCAGCAGTGAGGGTAAGAATGAAGAAGCTTTTCGCTTTTAATGAGATTTCCTGTATCGCGCAATTTTTCAATTATACCGGTGTTTGCCTTGAATACAAACTGACCGGCAAAAAACTCAACATCATCTGTGAAACAGCCCTGATCGTTTACTGGAGAATAAGTTTCAAGCCGGTATTGAATGCCAACTTCATAGTCTTCACTGCCATGTCCTGGTGCTGTATGGACACATCCGGTTCCAGCCTCAAGTGTTACATGGGTTCCAAGAACTACCAGAGAATCCCTTTCATACAGAGGGTGCAGGCATCTTATATTTTCAAGTTCTGTGCCCGCTATTTCAGACACAATCGTATAATCGGATATGTCGAAGTTTTTCATGCATGCCCCAACCAGGTCCTTGGCTATGATATAAACTTCAGTCTCTGAAACTTTCACTGCTGCATAAACGAAATCGGGATGAAGAGCTATTGCAAGATTGGCAGGCAGTGTCCATGGTGTTGTTGTCCATATTACAATGTATGCTTTTTGATCCGACAGTGACGGAACGATGTTTTTCAAGTCAGTTTTTACCTTGAATCTAACAAAAACAGACGGAGAGGACTCATCGTGGTACTCAATTTCAGCCTCTGCAAGTGCAGTCTGACACTCGCAGCACCAGTGAATCGGTTTCTTACTGCGAAAAAGGTTGTCGCCAAGAGCAAATTTCAGGCATTCGGTTGCAATTATAGCCTCGTATCTGTAGTTCATTGTCAGATAAGGGTTGTCCCATTCTCCCATGACTCCAAGACGCTTGAACTCTTCTTTCTGGATTTCTATGAATTTTTCAGCATAAGTCCTGCAATGCCTTCTGACATCTGCCTGGGACATATTCATTTTCTTGTCGCCCAGCTCTTTATCGACATTATGTTCTATAGGAAGTCCATGACAATCCCAGCCTGGAACGTAGGCAGCATCAAACCCAGACATCTGGCGTGATCTTACAATTATGTCTTTCAATATCTTGTTGAGAGCTGTTCCAATATGGATATGACCATTTGCGTAAGGAGGACCGTCATGCAGAATGAATTGCTCCTTACCCTTAGATGCTTCTCTGATAACATCGTACAAACGACTTTCATCCCATCTCTTTATTTGCTCTGGCTCTCTTTGGGCAAGATTGGCTTTCATGGGAAAGTCGGTTACCGGCAGATTCAGAGTTTTCTTGTAATCCATTAAGTCCTCCAGCATCAGATAGTTGATATTTAAGTCAAAAATCTTAATAGGAAATCCTTGCTCTGTCAAGGAAATACATGGCAACAGTCGTTTATAAGATCATCTATTTGTTTTGACATAACAATTACCGAAATGATAAGAATTTATGGCTTTTACCCTTACAAGTTAATAAGAATTGAAAACAGTCATGATTTTGCACTGAAATATGTCCATCATAGTAGGCATTTCTATTGCATAAAGATTGGAACAAGAAAGCCATCCTGTATGTTGCAAGAACAGGTAAATTTCCAGTAACTGAGCAGTTTCAGAATATGCAAGGGATATCTGGGCAGTCAAACCTGTTCATTGATAGATAATAACAGTAATGTGTAACAAGGAGCTTATATGAATTTTGAACCTGTTATCGGCCTTGAAGTACATGCCCAGCTTAAAACAAGGTCGAAGATTTTCTGCGGCTGTTCTACAGAATTCGGGGCAAAACCCAATACACATGTCTGCCCTGTTTGCCTGGGCATGCCTGGCGTTTTGCCAGTACTGAATAAAAGAGTCGTTGAATATGCTCTGAGGATGGCAGTGGCTACAGGATGCGATATTGCAAGGGAAAGCCGCTTTGCCAGAAAAAACTATTTTTATCCTGATCTTCCAAAAGGGTACCAGATTTCCCAGTATGAACTGCCCCTAGCTCAAAACGGTCATATAGATATCGAAACAGAAGGAAAAAAGAAACGCATAGGCATTACAAGAATTCATATGGAAGAGGATGCCGGAAAACTGCTTCATGATCCTGGTCAGCATTTCAGCCGGATAGACCTGAACAGGACAGGAGTACCATTAATTGAAATCGTGAGCGAACCTGACTTAAGCTCTCCTGAGGAAGCAGGAGCGTACCTAAGGAAACTGAGATCAATCCTAAGATACCTTGGAATATGCGACGGAAACATGGAGGAAGGAAGTTTCCGCTGTGATGCCAATGTCTCGATCCGGCCTGAAGGTGTTTCAATACTCGGGACAAGAACTGAACTGAAAAACCTGAATTCCTTCAAACATGTTGAAAAAGCCATTTTCTATGAAATCAACAGGCAGAAAGACATTTTAACAGAAGGCGGGCAGATTGTTCAGGAAACCCTTCTGTGGAATCCAGAAAAAGGCCAGACCACTTCAATGCGCAGCAAGGAAGAAGCCCATGACTATCGCTATTTTCCAGATCCTGACCTTCTATTGTTAAGTATCGATGAAAACTGGATCGATGAAATAAGAAGAAATCTTCCTGAGCTTCCGGATGCAAAAAAAGAAAGATTCATGCTCTTAGGACTTCCTTCCTACGATGCTGAAATTCTCACATCCAGCCAGGAACTTGCAGATTATTTCGAAGCCTGCATAGGATTCTTTCCAAATCCAAAACAAGTCAGCAACTGGGTAATGGGCACGGTTTTGGGGCTTCTGAATGCCCAGGGAAAGGATATAAATGAGTCTTCGGTTTCGCCACAGGCACTAGGTGCTTTATTAAGTCTTATTGATAAGGGCGTGATAAGCGGAAAGATTGCAAAGACGGTTTTCGATGAAATGGCAAAAACTGGAAAAACTCCTGAAACTGTTGTAAGTGAACAAGGACTCATGCAGGTAACAGATGTTTCTGAGATTGAAAGGCTTGTTCAAAAAGTCCTTCAAGCAAACCTGAAAGAAGTGAATGACTACAGGAATGGCAAAGAAAAAGTATTTGGTTTTTTTGTCGGTCAGGTCATGCGGGAATCAAAAGGCAAGGCCAATCCACAGGCAGTAAACGAAATTCTGAGCAAAAAGCTTAATGCAGTATAAATTTTCTGCTTGCCATTTCAATGTTAATCGGGTTATAAGGTTTCGCATCATTTACCGTCGGAATAAACGACCTGATGTTGCAATATTTGGAAATTAAGTTTAAAGGCCTCACAAAAAGTCAAAATTAAAACTGCATCCGGATTTTTTACGATGACATCAAGTTTTGTTGTTGACAAATACAAATCATATTTGTATAAACTCAAATTTTCAGTAAGGGGGCCGTTAACTCAGACGGTAGAGTATCTGCCTTTTAAGCAGAGAGTCGCTGGTTCGAGTCCAGCACGGCCCATCAGAATAGCTTGCGTCCCCATCGTCTAGCCCGGTCCAGGACATCGGCCTTTCACGCCGACGACAGGGGTTCGAATCCCCTTGGGGACGCCACTATATAAGATGACCGTCAATTCTGACATCTTTTTTACCCCGTTTTTAATTCCACCCCGTTCTTCAAAGTCGGAATGTAAAAAAACATAACTGCAAGAATAAAATTGAACAAGACCATTTATCTTCTCTAACTTTCATTCCAGCCCATAGGAGCCACAATCATGGACGACTTCATCCATAATTTGAGAACCGGAAAAAACAAACCTTTTGACCGTAACCGCAAACAATTCGACAATAATGCCTATAAAAATTCTGACAGGCAATCTTCAGGAGATAACAGGCGAAAAGACTCTTTTCAGAGGTCTCACCATCCGGACAATTTTCCTGTCATAAAAAAACTCCTTGAAGATATTGCAGACAGCCAGAGCCGCCTCATTGAAATTAACGAACTGAGGGCTAAAGCAGAGGAGAGAATTGCCGAAGCTTTAGAGATTATTTCCTCCCGGTTTCTCAAGAAAAAAGAACCTGTAAAATCATTAGAAGTTGAATCAGAACAGGGATCAAAAGTTGAACTGAACACAAAACCCGTCTTATCCAGGGACAGGATCCTTGAAATGATCGAAGATATGCGAAAAGAACAGTTCAGCTATGAAAAAATTGCACGCAGCCTCAAGATACAGGGAATCCCGACACTTTCGGGCAAGGGAGAATGGCACAGCCAGACCATTTCCAGGCTATGCCAGCAAAAGAGCTTATAAGGGAAAAAAGGTCACCTCGGACTCGTGTTGCTAAACAGGGAAAGTACTGAGTCTTTCAAATACCCAGGCCAGCGGTCCGTATCATGATATAATATAATAGTGGCATGAATATGGCTGGAAGCATGTTCCCTACGTTCATCTTCCTTATTTCAAGAAGATTGAATCCGATAGCCATGATGAGTATGCCGCCAACTGACGACATCTGATCCACAACCTGAGGAATCAGGAAAGGCTTGATCAGTACTGCTGCAAGAGTGAGAGTTCCCTGATATATCCCGACAGATACTGCAGAAAACAAAACACCTGCACCAAGACTGGATGCAAAAATAATGGATGAAATTCCATCAAGGACTGATTTTGCATACAATGTCTGGTGATTACCGGTAAGCCCGCTTTCCATTGATCCAACTATCGCCATGGAACCGACACAATAAATCAGGCTTGCTGTGACAAAGCCATGAGCTACTCCGCCTTCAGATTGCACAGTTTTTGTTTCCAGCCATTTTCCAAGCTGGTTAAGCCTGAATTCGATTCTAAGAATTTCGCCAGTTATGCTTCCTATCGCAAGACTGAAGATCACAACAAGAATATCCTGAGACTTGAGGGCTCCTTTCATCCCTATCAACATGACTGCAAGTCCTATTGCCTGTATGACTGTTTTCTGATAATGGCCAGGAATGCCACCTCTGAAGGCAAGTCCGATCAGACTTCCAGCAGCTATTGCCAGCACGTTGACAAGGGTTCCGAGCAAAATTATCTTCTCCTTAAGAATTGGTAAGGGTTTATTGGTAGTTAGACTGAAGGCTTTCAGCCGTTGCAATCGGCATTTGCCTACAGTCTAAAGTCTACCATTCTGAAAGCCTGAAGTCGATCTAATTAAACTATGATCTAGCTCATAACAAGTCAGACTTGAGAAAACAACGAAAAAAAATTCACGCAAGGCGCACAAATCCCCAAGAATGATGCGTAGTTATACTATGCCGCAATAACGAAGCTCAACACAAGCATCCGGACTTTTTACGAAGCCATCAGATATCGAAATAAAGTGAAAACTCATGAGGGTGAGGACGAAGTTTTACAGGATCGACCTCTGCCTTTGTCTTGTAATCTATCCACATATCGATGACGTCTTTTGTAAAAACATCCCCTTTAAGCAAAAAGGAATGATCTTCCTTTAAAGCCGCAAGAGCTTCTTCAAGAGATCCCGGTGCGGAAGGAACATTGGCCATTTCCTCAGGGGGAAGATCGTAGATGTTCTTATCAAGAGGATCCCCTGGATCAATCTTGTTCTGAATGCCGTCAATAACGGCCATCAGGATCGCTGAAAAAGCAAGGTATCCGTTGCATGATGGGTCAGGGGTTCTGAATTCAATCCTCTTGGCCTTTGGTGAAGATGAATACATTGGTATCCTTATGGCTGCACTTCTGTTGCGGCTGGAATAAGCAAGATTGACCGGTGCTTCATAGCCAGGAACAAGGCGCTTGTAAGAGTTTGTCGTAGGGTTTGTAAAAGCACATAATGCCTTGCAGTGTTTCAGAATCCCGCCAATTGCATAAAGAGCCTGCTGTGAAACCCCTGCATACTGGTCGCCTGCAAAAAGCGGCTTTCCTTCTTTCCATATGCTTACATGGGTGTGCATGCCGCTTCCATTATCGCCATAAAGCGGTTTTGGCATGAAAGTTACAGTACGGCCATAACGGTATGCCACATTTTTCAATACATACTTGAACCACATCAACTGATCGGCCATCTCAAGAAGAGGCTTGAACCTCATGTCTATTTCGGCCTGACCACCTGTTGCAACTTCGTGGTGCTGGGCTTCCACCTGGATTTCAAGATCTTCAAGTGTAAGAAGCATCTCGGTTCTCAGGTCATGAAATTTATCCATGGGTGGAACAGGAAAATAAGCTTCCTTATATCTTGGCTTATAACCAAGATTAGGTCCTTCATCTCTTCCTGTATTCCATGCCCCTTCAATTGAATCTATTTCATAAAATGCCCGGTTCTGGGCAGACTCGAATCGGATATCGTCAAAAATGAAAAACTCGGCTTCAGGCCCTATGAATGCAGTGTCTCCAATACCTGTAGTCTTCAGATAGTTTTCAGCTTTTCTTGCAACAAAACGGGGATCTCTTGAATAAGACTCAAATGTTATAGGATCTTTGATGTCACAGATCAAAACAAGCGTAGGAACTTCAAAAAAAGGATCTATCTTGGCAGTTGCTGCACAAGGAATTATAAGCATATCGCTTGCATTGATGGGCTGCCAGCCCCTTATGCTTGAACCGTCAAATCCAAATCCTTCTTCAAAACTTGCTTCATCCAATTGCTTGATCGGTACAGAAAAATGCTGCCAGACACCTGGAAAATCAATAAAACGCAAATCCACAACTTTTACACCTTTTTCCTTTGCCATAGCAAGTACTTCAATGGATTTCATGCTGATATATACCTCCAGTAATAATGTTCTCGTAATTAAATAGCATCCTTGCCACGCTCACCAGTTCTTACCCTTATCACCTGTTCCACAGGAAAAACAAATATTTTCCCATCCCCAAGTTTTCCGGTGTTGGCAGAAGATCTTATCTTTTCAACAACTTGATCAGCCATATCAGATGCCACAATGACTTCAATTTTGATCTTTGGAATGAAATCAACAACGTATTCTGCCCCTCTGTAGATTTCCTTGTGACCTTTCTGGCGGCCATAACCCTTTACTTCTGAAATGGTCATTCCCTGAATACCTATTTCATTCAGGGCTTCCTTGACATCATCAAGCTTGAAAGGCTTAATAATTGCTTCGATTTTTTTCATTTTTCCTATCTCCTTCTTATGTGGTAATCCCTACAAAAACATCTTCAACAGCAGATTTAATTGCAGCAACCTGATCCGGTGAATCTACTTTCTGACCGTCAAAATCTCTTACATAAAATACATCAACAACCTGATCTACCTTTGTGCCTATTATGGCAACCCATATATCAAGTTTGCAACTGAACAAGGCATCTGTTATCCCAAAGAGGAGTCCCGGAAAATCATTGGCAAACACCTCTACTATTGTAAAAAAACTTGAACTCTGATTGTCTATTACAACCCTGTTGGGCCTCTCCTGAAGATGAGCCTTGTATGTGGTGTAGTCTTTCATTCTTTCTTTCAGGGCCTTGGCAAGATCGAGTTTTCCATCCAAAGCAGCCTGAAGATGCCCTTTGGCACGCTCCCACTTCTCTTCTTCCAGGAGCTTGTCAACAGGTGGCTTCAGATTGAAAATATCGAGGGCAATGTTGTTTCTCCAGGTAAATATCTGAGCATCCAGAATCTCAAAGCCGTTGAGGGTAAAAACTCCTGCAAATTTTGAAAAGAGCCCTGGCCTGTCTTTGGCACAAACAGTGACTGTTCTGGTTCCCATTTCAGGGTTTTTGGCTATGTTCCAGACGAAATCTGAATCTCCTAACTGCCTGTAAAGTTTAACATGATAAAAAATGTCCTGAACAGATGAATAGATCAGGTATCTAGTAGACATGACATTGAAGAGAGCATCCATCTCTCTTGCGGCATTCTGAGATTTTGCAGAATAAACGACCTGCGCTTTCTTTCTTTCAACTATCTGGACTGCTTCAAGGCTTGCAAGTTCTCCTTTTTCAAGGATACTTAAAACCTTGAGGAAAAGATCCCTCAATAGAGCTGCAGTCCATTCATTCCAGGCTTTTGGCCCTGTTGAAATCGAATCAGCAACTGTAAGGAGATAAAGCATTTTAAGCCTGCCAACATCTTTTATCTTTCTGGCACAGAAAATTGCCGTGGCTTCATCATTAATATCGCGTCTGGTTGCAATTTTTATGAGAAATAAGTGTTTTTCAATCAGAAAACATACTGTCTCTATGTCTTTTTTCCTGTATCCTTTTTTAGAAAGAAGGGAATCTGCAATGATTGCACCCCTTCCCGAATGATCGTCTCCGGCTCCAGCTTTCCCTATATCATGCAGAAGTCCTGCCCATAGCAGCCATTTAGGAGTCTCAAGCTCCCGGTAAAGCTGTCCGCATAGATTGCACCGAGCCGGATATTCATTCTGAGCTATTTCCTTGAGGGTTTGAACCACATGCAGGGAATGCTTATCCACAGGGAAAATATGGTAATCATCGAACTGAACCCTGTGGACAATATTCTTGAATTCCGGCAGAAAATGCACCAGAAAACCCGAAGACAGCATTTCATTAAGCGGGTCAACAGAAATTGATGATGTCATAAGAAGCTTTTCAAACAACTTGACGGCTCGTTTAGAGTTTACAAAGTCTTCATCTGCAAAATACAGGAATTCCTTGATAAGACGCTTGGCTTCAGCAGAAAGTGGGAGTTGGTATCTTGAGCATTCTTCAAAAATCTGCAGCAGCAATAAAGGGGTCTTGAGGATTGCTTCTGAAGAAGAAAAATTTATCGCTCCTTTCTGTATTACAATTTCTGCTTTTCTGGTTCGCATTCTTCTTTTCCGCTTCCTGTTCTGTCCGGTATCATGCGAAAGTTCATAGAGAAACATCTGGAGCTTCTGATTCACTAGTTCCATTTCTCCTTGAATCTTTCCAAGCAATTGCTCTACAGGAGTCTGGCCGTTTTTTTTCTGAAAATCAAAGATCTTTGCCAGTTTCGGCTGGTATTCGATATAAAGCTGATCACATTTTCTTCCAGCCAGACGGTGAAGATGGTTTCTTACATCCCAGATAAAGGCAAGAGCCTCAGATAACAACCTGAATTCATCATGAGAAAAATATCCATAATACTCAAGATCGCGCCACGAGCTTATATCCGATTTTATCCTGGCGATCCATCGAATGGTATGGTAGTCCCTTAACCCTCCGCAGCCTTCTTTCAGATTCGGTTCAAGAAGATGTGCCGAGTCTCCGAATCTCATATGCCTGCTGGTCTTGGTTTGAACAATCCATGAAATCAGATCTGAAGACCTTCTGTTAATTACATTCTCTCTAATGTGTTTCATGAGGCCGGAATACAGAAGCGACATACCGCATACAAACCTTGCATCAAGATGAGATGTCAGAGTTTGAATATCCGAATTGCAGATATCTACACAATCCTGGATAGAGCGGGTAACATGGCCAATGTCAATTCCAATATCCCACAAAGGATATACAATTTCCTGAATAAGGTCTTCTGCAGCATCTGGAACTGTGTTTTCAAAAAGGAAAAGAAGATCAATATCAGAGTGAACGCATTGTTCTCTTCTTCCGTATCCTCCAAGGGCAACAATGGCATAAGGATTTTTCTCACTCAGGATTTCAGGACCTATCTGACTGTTTTCATAACAGGACTGGAAATAATTATCCAAAATACCTGTATGCTCCAAAAGAAAATTTCGAGAATTTGTTTTCAGGCCTGAAATCAGCCTGTCCCGTTTTTGTTTCAAAATCAATGAGGTTTTATTTAACATTTGGATAACCGTTCCCCCTGAATTCAGCTCTATTATACCCGCTGTAGTCACGTTAATCAGCAATATTGATGCCATGATCTCAATATGGAGTAAAATCATGTTATTTCAGGCAGATAAAATCATAGCGATCGATTTGATTTATCACTGATAATACATAATTGTAACATCTATTCAAGGTTTGGTTACATAATTGTAATTTATATGATTTTTCTTCCTTAAAGAAGCACATCACTGAGGAAAAAAATCCGAATTCATATCTATTCCATATTTTTTGATGCGTTTCCAGACAGTTACCCTGCTTACTTCAAGTATCCGCGCAGCTTCAGATTGATTTCCCCTTACCTGGCGAAGAGCATGGATAAGTTTTTCCCTTTCGTTAATGCCTTCCTGATGGTTTACAGCCTTCTTAGTGACCCTGGTTGCCGGATTCACTATTTTAGCCGGCAAATGACTATTCTCTATCCAACCTCCCGAACAAAGGACAAACGCATATTCAATTGCATTTCGAAGCTCACGGACATTCCCTGGCCATGAATGGGCCATTAGCTTCTCCATGGCTTCAGAGGTAAGCCCAAGAATTTTTTTGCAGCTTTTTTTCATGTTCTGGTCAATAAAATTCTGAACGAGCATGGGAATGTCTTCTTTTCTTTCAGAAAGTGCAGGACATCTCAGAGGAAACACGTTGATTCTGAAAAAAAGGTCTTCCCTGAAACCACCTTCTTCTATAAGTTTGTCCAGATCTTTGTTGGTCGCAGAAATTATACGGACATCTACTGGTATGACTCTGTGATCCCCTACCCGCTCAATTTCTTTTTCCTCAAGAACACGCAAAAGTTTGATCTGGGTAGTCAAGGGAATGTCGCCTATTTCATCCAGAAAAATTGTTCCTTCATGTGCAGCCTCGAAGCGGCCGACTCTGGAGCGTTCCGCACCAGTATAGGCGCCTTTGACATGACCAAAAAGTTCGCTTTCGAGAAGGTTTTCATTAAGTGCTGCACAATTAACCTTGACAAAAGGCCTGCTTCTTCGCAGACTGACATCATGAATAGCCCTTGCCACAAGTTCCTTTCCTGTGCCGCTTTGTCCCTGTATCATCACAGGAGCATCTGAAACCGCAACACTTTCTATAAGCTCAAAGATATTTTGCATGGCAGGTGATTTTCCCAAGATACCCTGAAAACCATCATCAAGGTGAAAGGTTTTTCTGAGCGAAGCTATCTCCTGCTGCTGACGGACAACAACTGACATATCGGAAAAAATCTCAATCGCCCCTATGATCTGGCCACCCGAATCACGCAGGACTGAAGCATTCTTTATGACATGAATTGCCCTTCCATCCTTCTGAGTAATCATGCATTTTTTTGCCCGAACTTCACCTTTTAGAAAAAGAGTGCACCAGTTTTCAGCAACTCCTTTTTTTATGAGTTCGCACCCTGTGCAGTTGAGCTCCTGGCAATTGCTGCCGACAAGCTCATCGGCAGGATAACCTGTAAGCCTTTCTGCAGCAGGATTAACTGCAACAATGTTTCCTCCAGGATCAACAACCATGAGTCCGTCCTGAAGGGTATCAAAAATGGTTTTCCAGTGTCTGGCAATATCCTTCATAGTAATTCCTTTGGGGATAAAATAATCTAACCTCGTGCATAACCTTTTTCATGTGTAAACCTGTAAACTTAATACCTGTTAAGATAACAATTAAAGTGTTTTATTTCAAGACAAGGATTTAAGCAGGCTTTCATTAATGGTGCATAATCGGGGTTAGTTGCCTGGTAAGCGTTCAGGCAGGAACCAGGCAATGAGAGATTCGTATCTTTTGTCCTTTGGCACTTTTTTTGCTTTCTTCAGGGAAAAGAGAATCCAGAACTTTCACCCCTGTGAGTTCCAGGAATCAGGCCTGGGAACGAGAATAAATTAGGAGAATAAACTATGAAACGAATTGTATTGTTAATTGTATCACTGTTTCTGGTACTGGTATTTATCGGCAACATCATGGCTTCGGAAAAGGGAAACAGCAGAAAAGGCAAATATGTTTTCAGAAAAAACTGCCGGGCTTGCCATATGGAAGGTGGAAAAGCCAAGGAGATGAGTCCTATTGACAAGACACAGGCGCAGTGGAATGCCGTTTTTGCAAAAGACAAGTACAAGAGCTTTCCATGTAAGGCAGAATGGGAAAAAATTAACCCAGAAGACATAAAGGACATCTATGCTTATATGCACGATCATGCATTTGATTCTCCGTCTCCAGAAAAATGTAAATAATATGGAAAATCAGGATTTATAAGATTTCGCATCAAGGAGATGCTTCATATGACAAACCATGCGGATGCCCAACTTTCACGACGCAGCTTTTTGAAGTGGTCAGGGGCAGCTACAGCGGCTGTGGCAGTTGCCGGCAGATCCCCAGTCCTTTATGCCCTGACTCAGGATAAGACAAAAAAATCTGTCTCAAAGGCAGAAGAAAAATATTCTGTCTGTGGAATGTGTTTTAATGCCTGCGGGCTTGTAGCAAGAGTGGAAAACGGTGTCATAACCAAGCTTGATCCCAACCAGAAATTCCTGAAATCCCGCGGAATGCTGTGCGCCAGAGGAAATGCAGGAATTCAACAGGTATACGATCCTGACCGCCTCAAATACCCGCTGCTCAGAAAAGGCGCCAGGGGAGAAGGCAGATGGGAAAGGATTTCGTGGGATCAGGCTCTTGATTATGCTGCGGAAAAACTCACACAGATTGCTGAAAAATACACCCCATGCGGGGTCATGTTCACGCCTGGCTCTGACACCCAGTCAACTTTTGTGCACACATTTGCAGAGGCCTTTGGATCATATAATCTTACCACACATGAATCATCGTGTCTTCTTAGCAGGAACAGGGCATATCTTGACACTTTCGGTGAAGTCCCTTTTGCTGATATTCTCAACACAAAATACATAATCATTGTAGGGGCTAATCCTTTTGAGGCAATAATTACTCCTGACAGCATAGATCTTATGACTGCAAAGAAAAACGGATGCAAGATAGTTGTCCTTGATCCCCGCTACACAAAAACAGCAGGTCTTGCACATGAATGGCACCCGATCAGACCAGGTACGGACATGGCATTTTTTCTTGCCCTTGCTAATGTAATCACCTCAGAGAAACTTTATGACAAAGACTATGCAGAAGAAAAACTCTATGGAGTTCAACAGCTTACAGAACATGTAAATAAGTACACACCTGAGTGGGCTGAAAAAGAATGTGAAATAGCAGCACAGGACATAAGAAGAATTGCAAGAGAAATTGCTGCAGCAGCTCCTACTGCTATTGTTTATCCAGGCCGAAGGACATCTGACTATGTTAATTCCACCCAGATGCGAAGATCGATGGCCATAGTAAATGCCCTTTTAAGCAACTGGGATACTCCAGGCGGTCTTCTTGCAGCAAGGCAGGTTGGTCTTTCAAAACCCAGGCTTCCTGATGCCCCTTTTTATGAGAGCAACCCTGAAAACCGACTGGATAAGGGCATGGCAAAGATGATGTTTGAAGAAGAAGGTTCCTACAAACACATGAGAGATGCCATTATAGCCCAGGAGCCATACCCTGTAAAAGGATGGTTTATATATCACTACAACCCTTTGCAGTCAGCGGCAAACCGCCAGAAAAGCATCGATATGATTAACCATCTCGATTTTATCGTAAATGTTGATATTACCATGAGCGACACTGCCTGGATGTCTGACCTGGTTCTGCCTGCACCCAGTGTTCTGGAACGCCATGATCCGGCAAGCGGCCTTCAGGGATCATCCGCCTGCGCCTGTGTTGTTGCAAGAGAACCTGTAATTCCACCCCTCTTTGAAGCAAGACCTGTCATTGAAATTCTTAAAGGCCTTGCAGAAAGAATGAATCTTTCGGAATATTTTGATTTTACAGTTGAGGAATACAGAAAACAGCAATTGAGACTCCTTCCTGATGCAGACAGGGCAATAAGAGAAGATGGTGTTTATTACAATCCCAGTAAGCTTTACGGAATATACGAAGGAAAAATTTACAAGACTCTCTCCAAGAAAATTGAAATTTTCAATGAGCGCTATGCCCAGATGGGAGTGGATCCCATGCCTGTTTACAAGCCACCCAAATCAAATCCCGTCAATCAGTTCCGTCTTGTAATTGGCAGAAATGCTTATTTTACGCATTGCACCACTCAAAACAATGCTCTCCTATGTGAGCTTGAATCCGAAAACACTTTGTGGATGCATCCTCTTTCTGCCAGGAAATTAGGCCTGGAACATGGTGATCTTGTGGAAGTGAGCAGCAGTACCGGAAAAGGAAAGCTTAAAGTGAACCTTAACAATGGAATCAGGAAAGATACTGTGTATATGGCAAGCGGCTACGGGGTGATTTCAAAAGGGCTTAACAGGATCTATGGAAAAGGAGTCTGTATAGCGGAGCTTATTGAAGACCATGCGGACGAAATATCCGGAAACATGGCTATGCACGAAACCTTCATCAATGTCTCCAAGAGCAAGTAAGGACAGTCCCATAACAATTATAGACAGCTTAGTAAAAAGCCAGCAGACATGGCGCTTAAATCAGTAAAAAATGAGGTGTACTCATTTTAACTGTCAATGACAAAGGACGCTGGGCAACACAGCATCCCGGCTTTTTACAATGCCTTCAACAAGGAACAGAATGAAAAAACAACTTGCAATGGTCATAGATTCTTCAGCATGCATTGACTGCAAGGCCTGCACCCTGGCATGCAAAGTTGAAAACAACGTACCTGAAGGAAAGTGGCGCAACTGGGTCAAGAGAGCCGAACCAGACTATAGGAAAACAGACTGGATGGAAAACCCTGCCCCGCTTCATTTCCAGCCAGGAGGATGCATGCACTGCGACTTACCGACATGCGTCAAGGCATGTCCAACTGCTGCAACCTACAAAGATTACAAAGACGGAGAAGTGAAGGTAGATCCAAAGCTTTGCATAGGCTGCGGAAGCTGCATTCCTGCCTGTCCTTACGGCGCCAGATACAGGCATCCGGCTAAAAATATAGTCGACAAATGCGATTACTGCCAGAAGAGAAAGGAAAAAGGAGAGCTTCCTGCCTGTGTTGTCACCTGCCCTACAAAGGCAAGGGTATTTGGAGATATCAATGACCCTGGCAGCGAGGCGGCAATCCTTCTTAAAAACAACTTCAGTGTCCAGGTAATAAACAAGGACTCAGATACAAAGCCAAATATGTACTATCTTGCATCAACTGCCCCCTTGCATTGGCCTGTTAAAGCCAGGATACCTGAGCCCATAGAGCTTTGGAAAACAGCAGGCCACCTTGTGTGGGGCATTGCCGGATTAAGTGCTCTTGGTGTTCTTGTGATGCTTGGAAAACAGCTTCTTGTAAGAGATAGAGATCACGAACATGAACATAATCATGAGGATAGGGAGTAAAAAATGCCCAGGAAACAAATTCATCGCCACACAAGACTCTCCATCTTCATGCACTGGTTTAATGCTGTGTGCTGGCTTTTTCTGCTTCTGACAGGCATTGGACTGATAAGAAACGATGACCTTCAGCCTTTTACAGCATGGCCTGTAATGATGCGAAATCTCTTTGGAGGAGGAGGAAACCTTCTTCTGGCTCACGAAATAGCAGGCGTCTTATGGGCATCAGTATTTTTAATCTATGGAATAGTCTTTTTAAGAAAAGATGTCATGCCTTTTCTGAGGGAAATTTTCAGTTTCAGCATATTGCAGGATGCCCTCTGGCTTGTCACAAAGGGCATTCAAATGACTCTTGGCAACAAGGCGCTTAAAATCATTGCAGAAAAATTCAAGTTCAGCCCAAGGATACCTGATCAGGGTTTTTACAATGCCGGTCAGAAGCTATTCGCCATCCTTGCTGTACTTGGAGGAATAGTTTTAGCACTAACCGGTTTTATTATGATCCTTTCCCAGACAGGGGCAGTTGCTCCGATTCTGGTTCAATGGGCAATTTTTATTCATTTTGTAACTGCTGGACTTGTATTTGCGGGTCTTCTCGTTCACATCTTCATGGCTTCCATTGCAGCAGGAGAAAAACCTGCCTTTCTTTCCATGTTCACCGGAAAGATTCCTGAAGACTATGCAAGGAGTCACCACAAGCTGTGGCTGGATGAAGAGCTGACGAAGCAAAGATGATAAGAGAAAAACATGTCTATTGTGAAGGCAGGCAAACACGAACTGATTAAAAATACATTCGCCATTTTTTTTCTATTGATGCAGGCCGTTAATGCCCAGGCAATTTCCCATGAACAGTTAGCATGGATGAAACAGGCAAAAGAAGAGGCAAAAAAAGGGGGATATTCACTCATTACAGCATCTGAGCTGAAAAGCATGTATGACACAGGAAAAGCTTTCATCCTAGTAGATGTAAGAACCTTATACGAATACAGGGAAGGACATATTCCCAATGCCCTGTATCTTCAACTGGATCTCGGAGACAGGCTTGAACTAAAGCCCGAAAAGGAAAGAATTTTTAAAAACCTTTTAGGTTCTGATAAACAGAAGGTCATAATTTTCTACTGCCGCAATTTTGCCTGACTGAGAAGCGCAATTGCCGCCCGTTTGGCGGCCAGGCTTGGGTATCAAAATGTATTAAGACTTCCGGAAGGGTATTTCGGCTGGATAGAAATTTTGACTGGGAAAGAAAAGCCTGTTGAAGCAAAAAAAGCAGGTGAAGGAGATGAATTTCCTTCATGCAGGCTGCTGGTACTAAACGAGTCTGACAGAAAATATCTGAAAATTGACGGGATGAAAAATGACTTTGCCCTTGAAGAAACAGGCTTCAGATATTTTTATATAGTGATCTACAATGAAAACTGTCTTGCCTGCCTGGCTGAACTGAAGAACTACAAGATGTTGTATAAAAAAATTACAGACCACCCCTATCTTGCAGAACAAATCATAATCTTTGGAATCGGGGCAGGCAGTAAAAAAAGAGGGGTGATTGCTTTTAAAAAAGAAAACTCTGTTCCCTATCCGCTTTTTGGAGATGAAAATCGCGATATTTTTCTTTGTCTCGGAAACCCCGAGCTGCCCACATCTTATCTGGTGAACATAGAGCCTGGAGGCAGAAGACAAATACTGTCAGTACAGCATGGGCACATAGAAAATATAGATATTCTTTTTCAGAAAATCGTGAGTTACGTTAAAATAAGTGAAAAAACAAAGAAATAATCTGTCAGTAAAAGGAGAAAAGAAATGAAGAACAAGCAAAGAATTTTATGTTTACTCGCCATAGGTTTGGTTATGATCGCATTAACTGGGTGTGCAGGGATTCAGAAGGCTTCTGCGCCTTCAGCAAAAACAGAATCCGCTCCTGACTGGATGTTTAAAGACCTTGTCAATACAGATTTTGTAAAACAATACATAACCATTCCAAAGCCTGAAAATGTCACACTCATTGATTCAAGACCAAAGCAGGCCAAATATGATAAGGGGCACATACCAACTGCCATAAACATTCCTGATACAAGTTTTGATAAAATGACAAATCTGCTTCCTCAGGACAAAAAGAATCTTCTCATTTTTTATTGTGAAGGACCGGAATGTCAACTAAGTCATAAATCCGCAAAAAAGGCAGTGGCTCTGGGATATACTAATGTAAAGGTTTATCCTGGAGGCTTCCCTGAATGGATCAAACAGGCTGAAGCCTATCCTGATCTTTCAGTTGATTATGTCAAGAGCCTGATAGACAGCGGCGAAAATGTAACTTTCATAGACTCAAGGCCAAAAATAAGATTTGACCAGGGTTCTTTGCCAAAAGCCATAAGCATTCCTGACACAAATTTCGATAAGATGACAAACCTCCTTCCTGCAAAAAAAGATGCTCTCCTGGTATTTTTCTGCGGAGGCTTTGACTGTGTTTTAAGCCATAAATCTGCTGTAAAGGCGATAAAATTAGGCTATACAAATGTAAAATCATTTTCCGCAGGATACCCTGCATGGCAGGAACTGAATGAAAAGACGGCAAAAACACCTGCTCTTGAAGTAAAAAAAGGCAAGGATGAAGGCACGATTGACATTGCTTCGTTTGAAAGAATCATGAAAGAAAACCCTGCCAGTCTGATGATAGTTGATGTAAGAGATCCGGATGAAGTTGCAAGAGGAGCGATCAGGCCATCCGTAAACATCCCTGTGGATAAGCTGGAGAATCAGATATCAAAGCTTTCTTCAGACAAAACAACTGTCTTTGTCTGCTCAACAGGGGCAAGAAGCGGAGAAGCCTATTACATGACAAAGGATAAGAGGCCGGAGCTTAAAAATGTTTACTATATCGATGCAGAAATAAAATATGGATCAGACGGTTCATATAAGATTACCCCTCCAAAAAAATAATCACCTTCTCTTACTCCGAACCACCTTTTTTCTATAGTTCCTTGACTGATGAGCCACGGAACTATAGAAACCTTCAAAGTAGCAACCCCCCTATTGCCTTGCCCGAAACATTCGGGCAAGGCAATAGGGCTGTCTTGATCGTGGCAACTCAATTTTACCCTGAAAGAGAATTTTTGTACTTTTTTTAAGTACTCTTATATGATATGTGCTGGATAAAGCAGAGCTTCCTGCCCTCTCTGGATGTATTGCATGACTGGATAGCTCTGAAGAACAAGAGCAAACTCTTCCCTCAAGCTTTAAAAGAGCTAATCATGAAAAGAATAAAAATCAACGCCTTATTAAAATCTGAAACCCCTTTGGATGATGTCTTAATTTACGGATGGGTAAGGACAAGAAGAGACTCCAAAGATTTTTCATTCATTGAGATCAATGACGGATCCTGCCTAAAAAACTTACAGGTCATAGCAAACAGCGATCTTTCCGAATATAAGGACATCCAGAAGCTAACTACAGGATCTGCCTTGAGTGTCTCCGGAAATATTGTTGCATCTCAGGGCAAGGGCCAAAAATGGGAACTTGTTGCTTCCCGGGTTAACGTTTTAAGCTTTGCTCCTGAATCCTACCCATTACAAAAAAAACGCCACAGCGATGAATTTCTTCGCTCAATTGCTCACCTGAGGCCAAGAACCAACAAGTATGGAGCCTTGTTCCGTATTCGTTCAGAACTTTCCTATGCTGTACATGAGTTTTTCAGGGACAGAGGCTTTTTCTATATCCACTCTCCCATAATCACAGGCTCTGACTGCGAAGGAGCCGGCGAGATGTTCAGGGTGACAACCCTTGACATAAACAAGTCACCTATAAAAGACAGTTCTCTTGATTTTTTTGGAAAAGAAGCAAGTCTTACTGTCTCGGGACAGTTGTCTGCAGAAATGTTTGCCCTTTCTCTTGGAGATGTATATACGTTCGGGCCTACGTTCAGAGCCGAAAACTCAAATACAAGACGTCATGCTGCCGAATTCTGGATGATAGAGCCTGAAATGGCTTTCAGCGATCTATCAGATAACATGGATTTAGGCGAAGAAATGATTAAATACCTGATAAACCATGTTCTTACAAAATGTCCTGAAGACATCGGGCTTTTCGGAAATTTTGTGGACAAGACCCTCATGAGAACCCTTGACAACATTCTTTTTTCCGAATTTCTCAGGCTGAAGTACAGCGACGCTGTGGAGATTTTACAAAAAACCAAAAAAGACTTCGAATATCCTGTAAGTTTCGGAGCAGATCTTCAATCTGAACATGAAAAATACCTGACCGAAACTCATTTCAATAAGCCCGTAATTCTATATGATTATCCAAAAACCATAAAACCTTTTTACATGAGATTAAACGATGATGAAAAGACTGTCGCCGCAATGGATGTTCTTGTTCCCGGAATTGGAGAAATCATAGGAGGAAGCCAAAGAGAAGAGCGCCTTGATAAACTTGAGGCCAGAATGGATGAGATGGGTCTTATAAAGGAAAACTACTGGTGGTATCTTGACTCCAGAAGATTCGGATCTGTCCCGCACAGCGGGTTCGGGATGGGATTTGAAAGACTTATAATGATGATAACAGGGATCACCAACATAAGAGATGTAATCCCTTTTCCAAGAACACCAGGGACTATAGATTTCTGATTCATTTAAGATAGTTGCAATGCTCCATCCGAAGGGGCTGAAGCCAAAAAGTGCTTCATGAATGTT
>JBBIWB010000026.1:0-40908 GCA_037439445.1 Desulfobacteraceae bacterium
TAGGAAAATCTAAAAAAGCCGCCTTCTGCTTGTTGCGGTTACAGCACGATTAAAATCCTGGCTTTTTTTGAAGAGAATTCCCATAAACGGCACATCGCCTTTGGCCAGCCTGCTTGGCTTGAAATCAGGATCACTTGAGAGTGCTCGTATCCAGTTAATCAATTCACGGGTTGCAGGGCGTTTCTCAATTGCATCCAGTTCTCTCAGTTTATAAAATGCCGCAATGGCGTTTTCAGTAAGTTCGTTGTCAAGCAAAGGAAAATGAACTTTCAATATCTGGCGCATCATCTTGGGGTCGGGAAAAGCTATATGATGAAAATTGCATCTTCCAAGAAAAGGATCAGAGAGATCTTTTTTTGCATTAGATGTAATGATAAAGACAGGTCTGTTCTTTGCACGTATTGTTTTATCAATTTCAATTATGTCGAATTCCATCTGATCCAGAACATCCAGCATGTCGTCCTGAAAATCCGTGTCAGCCTTGTCTATTTCATCAATCAGAAGAACGGTTCTGGTGTCAGCAGTAAATGCCTGGCCTATTTTTCCCATCTTGATATAGTCTTCGATATTGCTGACATCCCTTTTGGAGTCTCCAAAACGACTGTCGTTCAGCCTGGTAAGGGTGTCATACTGATACAATGCCTCTACAAGCTTCATGCTCGATTTTACATTTAAAATGATAAGAGGCATTTGAAGTGTTTCTGCAATCGCATGGGCAAGCATGGTCTTGCCTGTTCCGGGTTCTCCCTTCAAGAGCAGAGGCATTTCAAGAGCCATCGATATGTTTACGATTCTTGCCAGTTCTTCATCAAGAACATAGCGCTTGGCACCGGTGAATACTTTAAAATCTTCTGTCATAAATACCTTGAAATTGAGAATTGAAATCGACCAAAGTCTTTTTTGTCCAGGCCGTTTCAAGCTGTCAAAAGATTGATTGTAAGGCTTCAGGCTTTCTTGTTGTCTTCAATTTTATCAGGCTCTTTCTTGTCTGATTCGTTTGTGGCATCTTTAAAATTCCTTATGGCCTTACCTATGCCCCCTCCAATTTCCGGAAGCTTTCCAGCACCGAAAATGATCAAAATAATAACTAAAATAATCAAAAGTTCCGACATTCCTAAACCAAACATATGTGCCTCCTATTCATCCAGACGGTTGCGTCTAAACTCCTGTACTAGCTGAAGCAATTCGGGTGTTTTGAGATAACGGTTCATTGCTTCCTGATAGTCAATCCACAGTCTCCAGCTTTCAAGCCATGCATCGTTGCGCCAATAGCAGGTCGAGTCCTCTTTGCCTTTCAACTTTTGAATGAAGTCTCTGTATTCATCCTGACAACTCTCACAAAAACGGTAAGGACACCTTGTTTGATGCTTGTGGTCAGTGCCGGTGCTCTCGTTTGATGTGATATGCACCCCGCATTTTTCACATTTCAAGGAGCATCTGGTACATTGAAAGACTTTTTGAATCGCAAGAATTTTTCTTTTCCGTACCAGGGCATCCTTCTTGTCCTGAGATAACTGAAGCCTGTTTTCAAGTGATATGATATCTGCCATAGTAAGCCTTTAATAAACAAATTATCCTAATCTCAGAGCAGTGCCATTTCAGTTTTTTTATATCACCTTAGCTCTGTAAGTGTCAATGACAAGCGTGAAAACTCGGCAGGTAATTAGACTTACCTATCTGGGATGATCGTTTTTTTAGTCCTAGGGATGTTCAGGTACTGTGGAGCCAGATTCCGTCAGAATTGACCACTCTTGCTGATTATCTGTAATCTATCAGAAAATGACCGGGAGATAAGGCCGGTTCCTTTTGTCTTGACTTGAGGCTCATAATATGTTTATCTTACAAGGTTAATTCTGTGTAATAGGACAGAAATTTTTTTTAATCGAATGAATCCCCATTTAACAGAGGTTTTTGAATGAAAAGAACATATCAGCCAAGTCAAATAAAGAAATCCCGAACCCACGGCTTTTTGTCCCGAATGGCAACTAAAGCAGGCAGAAAATTAATTAACCGCAGAAGGGCTAAGGGAAGAAAACGTTTAGCAGTTTAAGCCTTTCGCAGAGTCTTATCTTTTTATGAAAGTATTCGGATTTCAAAAATCGGATCGCATATTAAAAAGACAGGAGTTTCTGGAGTTTTTTACATCCGGAAGAGCAGTACATTCTTCCGGATTTGTATTAGCCTATAAAAAGATTAGTTTCTATAAGCCAAGAATAGGCATAACGGTTTCAAAAAAAGTTGGAAAATCTGTGGTTCGAAATCGCGTCAAACGTCTGATCAGGGAGTATTACAGGCTTAATAAGGATTTGTTATCCTGTCAGTGGGACTATCATCTCATTGCTAAAAAACAGGCTTCAACCCTTTCTTATGAGCAGATTTCCGACCTGCTTACAAAATTGTTTGGTAAATTGCCACAAATATGATCAGCAATATTCTTAAAATTACAATCAGAGTTTATCAGTGTGTTGTTTCGCCTTTGTTAGGACCTTGTTGCCGTTTTTATCCTACGTGCTCTGCTTATGCATATGAAGCCATCACAAAATATGGAACCTGCAGGGGTATTTTTCTGACACTGAAGCGATTGCTAAGATGTCATCCATTTAACCCTGGCGGTGTTGATTTAGTCCCCTGAATATGAATACAGCTATTTTCCTGCCCCTATTTTTTTATTGTTATGCAACACAACTTTCTCAATCCAAATGCATCGCTAACCGCATTAAAAACTTGATTCCCTTTGGAAGGGAATTATAGGAGTAATTATGGAACAAGGTCGTTTACTGATTGCAATTGCCCTTTCTATTGTAGTTTTTGTCATCTGGGGATATCTTGATCCTAACAGGCCGCAGGATTCTACTGTGCCTAAAGAAGTACCAACGATGTCAGAAAAATCACAAGCAAGAACCGTTCAGTCTCCGTCAGGAGGCATTCAGGAAAATCCGCTGCCTGCATACCAGAAGAGTAAAAACATTGTCGTAAACACACCTCTTTATACAGTTGTAATTGCAGACAAGGGGGCTGTTTTCAAGAACTTTCAATTAAAGAAGTACCGCGAAACGATCAGCCCCGATTCTCCTAAAAAGGAACTTATTCCGAAGACTCTTCCTTATGGCACCCTTAATCTTTCGTTCCTTGAAAACAGTGTTTCCGGACTTAATGAGGCTGTTTTTTTATCAACAGCATCTTCTGAAAATGTAGATATCAGTGGCGGAGCTCAAAGCATATCTTTCATGTGGACTTCTTCTTCAGGAGTTGTGATTGAAAAACAATATACATTTAATCCCGATACATATGTAATTGACATGAATGTTGTTGTAAAAAACGGATCTGCAGGTCTGCTCAAGGATTCTCTTGCCCTGAGCCTGTCTGGTGTGCACAGTGATGCCAATGCAAGTTTTGTTTTTGAAGGCCCGAGTGCTTACGTTAACAACAAGCTGGAGCAGATTGCTGTAGCCGATCTTGAGAAAAAGAATGTCTATCAGGGCAAGATTGACTGGACCTGTATTGAAGACCGTTATTTTGTATCCAGCATACTTCCAGCCATTCCTGTGAACTCCTTTATCAAAATATCCTATGCAAACGGCCTTTTGGAAAATTCGTTTGTTGAGCCTGAAATTAACCTGCCTCCAGGTACCCAGCAGAATTTCCAGTATAAAATTTATATTGGACCAAAAAGCTTTACAATTCTTTCAGATTTAGCCATTGGACTGGAAAAAGTGGTGTATTTCGGCTTTTTTGATTTTCTTGCCAAACCCTGTCTGTGGCTGCTCAATTTTCTTTATGGTTTTATTCCAAATTACGGGGTTGCCATCATTTTACTGACTCTCATCATCAAGGCCGTTCTCTGGCCGTTGGGCAATAAAAGCTATAAGTCAATGAGCGAGATGAAAAAAATTCAACCCCTGATGATGCAGATACGTGAAAAATACAAAAATGACAAAAAGAAAATAAACGAGGAAACAATGGCTTTGTACCGTACTTACAAAGTGAATCCCCTCGGCGGATGTCTTCCGATGCTTGTTCAGATACCTGTTTTTTTTGCACTTTACCAGATGCTTTATAACGCGATAGAGCTTCGTCATGCACCTTTTCTTTTATGGATAACAGATCTTTCCGCTCCCGATCGCCTCTTCAATATTCCGTATGCAATTCCTTTCATGGAAGCACCCTACGGCATACCAGTGCTGACGATTATTATGGGTGCCACTATGTTTATTCAGCAAAAAATGGCTCCACCCATGGGTGATCCCATGCAGGCAAAGATCATGATGTTCATGCCCATAGTATTTACTGTTATTTTCATCAATTTTTCTGCAGGTCTTGTCCTGTACTGGTTAATAAACAACATCGTCTCTATAGGTCAGCAGTATTACGTACAGAAGAAATCTCTTTAGTCTCTTTTTGTACTTGACTTAGTCATGAATGCGAAAGTTGCTATAAATTTCGTGACGATCCCGTGGTGGAGGTTGCGATGTCATTTTTTATAGAGTTCGAAGGCAGGACGGTTGAACAGGCTCTCAACAAAGCCTCTGAAACTCTGTCAGTTCCCATAGAACAGTTGAAGCATGATGTCATTTCTTTTGGAGCAACAGGTATTTTCGGAATAGTTGCTGAAAAGAAAGCCCGTATAAGGGTTGCGGGGCCAGATGTATCCGGATCGACCATAAAAGTTGAGTCGGGGGAAAATGTAAGCAGCCCCGCTGAACTAGGAAGGCAGTTTTTACGCAATATAATTGGTTTCATAACCAGTGAAAATGAAATTCTTGTAGAAGTAAAGACTAATAAAGTTGTTTACAGCATAAGGGCTGATGATCCATCAGTCATCGCGGGCAGGAATGGAAAGACTTTATCCGCCATTCAGTATATATTAAACACTATGATAACCAGATCGTCTGGAAACAGGATGAGAGTCATGGTTCGTGTTGAAGGAAAGCCAGCTAACAGTCACATCAAATCCTGAAAGCAGAATAATCTTGATGAGTTTATGAAATTCAAAATTGAGATGGTAAAGTAAAATGTTTGCAGCTTTTGACAAAGCCATCAATCTTAATCGTTCTTTTTGAGTGAAACATATTCTCTTCTTTCAGCAAGAGAGTCTCTTCTGAAGAGATTTTACAGACAATCCATGGATACCCCAACAATAGCAGCTATCGCTACGCCAGCAGGTCCAGGCGGTATAGGCATCATAAAAATCTCAGGGGCAAGAGCTTTTTCCATAGCCATACCCATGTTCAGGCCGAAAAAGGCGAAACTGCCTTCAAACCCCCTGCTTTCCGATCAGATTTCCACACACCATCTTTATTATGGATTCATAGTGAATCCGGAAACAGGACATTCTATCGATGAAGCACTCGTTGTATTCATGAAGGCACCTAATTCCTATACTGCTGAAGATGTTGTCGAGATTCAGGTTCATTCCGGTCAAGCGATTCTAATGACGATTCTGAATCTTGTTCTCCGATCCGGTGCCGAGCTTGCCGGGCCTGGTGAGTTTACCCGCCGTGCTTTCATGCATGGAAGAATTGACCTGACTCAGGCTGAGGCCATAATAGATCTCATTCTTTCCAGAACCTCAAGATCTATCGAAGCTGCCGCCTCTCTTCTGTCTGGCGATTTCAAGACCCGTATTGAAGAGCTGCGTTTTAATCTATGTGATGTTCTCTCGAGGATAGAGGCGTCGATCGATTTTCCGGACGAAGTTGAGGAAATCGAAAAGATCTCTGTTTCTGAAAGGCTTTCAACCGAAATTCTGTATCCTATATTAAACTTGATTAAGAGATATGAGGATTGCAGGGCTATCAGGGATGGTTTTAAAATATCAATCATTGGCAGACCTAATGTCGGGAAATCGAGCCTGATGAATTGGCTGATAAAAAAAGAACGTTCAATTGTTACAGACATTCCCGGTACAACACGTGACGTTGTCGAAGATGTTGCAATGTTCAGAGGCATTCCTGTGTGTCTGGCAGACACTGCCGGCATACATATAACACATGATGCAGTAGAGATTTTGGGAATTGAAAAGACTTTTGAGAGTATCAGATCTTCTGATCTTATCCTGCTGGTTATTAATTCTGCTGTCTCTGATTTCGAACCCGAAATCAGTCTACTGGATAAAACCGGATCGATTCCTGTTATTCTTGTTTTAAATAAAATTGACCTTGTTGCAAATAGTGATAATATTAATCTGCCTGAAAGGTGTTCCGGTATTTCATCAATTGCCATTTCTGTTAAAAACGAAATAAACATGGACGCGCTTGTTGAACTTATTGCTGAACAAGTGTTTCAAAAATCTTTGGTTGATGATAGAGAAGGGTTTATCCCAAATGTCAGGCATGCAAGGGCTCTTGAAAAATCAGCAGGTTTTTTGCGCAAGGCAATCTCAGGGATTGACAATGCGCTTCCACTGGAATTAATTGCCATGGATATGAGGGATGCTATCGGATGTATTGATGAAATTTCAGGCAGGAACATCTCGGACGATATCCTTGACCATATTTTCAACTCATTTTGTATAGGCAAATAGTTTTTTTACTATTCAAACAAACAACATGTTTCACGTGAAACATAAACAAGACTGGTAGATAAATGAACGAACAACTATTACCGTTTTTTGAAAAATATGAAGCCATATCAAACTCTGTGGAACAGGCATTTGAAAGAGTTAGAAACCAGTTTCCAGACCGCGTCAAATGCAAACCCTTATGTTCAGACTGCTGTTTTGCAGTGTTTGACATAACTCTGATAGAGGCTCTCTACATAAACCACAAATTCAGAGACAGATTCAGAGGCGACAAGCTCGAGGCCCTACTTGAAGAATGCAACAAGGCTGACAGAACACTTTACAGGCTGAAAAAAAACGCTTTCATCGATGTTGAATCAGGGAAAGAAGAAAACGAGATACTTAAGGATGCAGCAGAAACCCGTGTAAGATGTCCGATGCTGAATGAGAAGCAAATGTGTGAGATTTATGAGTTCAGGCCCATTACATGTAAACTCTACGGAATTCCTAATGCAATAGCGGGACAGGGACATACATGCGGACTTTCCGGATTCGAAAAAGGGGGGAGTTATCCAACCGCAAAATTGGATCTGATACAAAACAAACTTCTGGAACTGTCTGCAGAACTATCTGGGCATATAAAATCGAGGTATTCAAGGATTGGCGAGATGATTGTTCCGCTGTCGATGGCGCTATTAACAGTATATGATGATGAGTATCTGGGGATTTCCGACGAAGAAAAATAGAATACTGCGAACAGCCAAAGAACCAAATGTCGGGGATGTGCTGCGGAACCCCCAAAGAATCAAAGATTTAAAGAGGCATAATTCATGAACAAATTATCGAAAGAAGAAATGGAAGAGCGAAAAAAAGCTGTTTTTGAAAGCATGTCTCCAAGAAGGCAGGCACACATAACAAAAAAAGGATATGGCACCTGGGATCCTTTTACAGAACCCAAAGACCCTATAGACATCCGCAGGGATAAAACCAGAAGAACGACACAGATGCTTGTTAGAGAATTTTTGCAGACCATAACAACAGAAAAATACAGCAATGCTTATGGAAGCGGGGTCCTTGAAATAGCACTCGGAATCATCAATGATGACGACAAGTTTAAAGGAATGTATGATTTTGCATGCTGGTACCGAGATCTCCTGATAAGAGAGGGGCAGAGCAGTACTGAGAATAACGGATAGACAAAAATAACGACATTCTGAGTTTTTACTGGACCACCAACATTGCGAGGGTATTTCATAATAATGGAATCTCAGGAAAAAAACCCGATAATTCGTATGTTCAATGTACAAAAAAACTACGGGACTCAGAAATCGCTTGATGATATTACCCTTGATGTTTTCCGAAACGAAATGGTTCTGGTGACAGGACCAAGCGGAGCGGGAAAAACGACACTTCTGAAGCTATTGTACCTTGCAGAGCCCTTGACAAAAGGACAGATTATTGTTGACGGCCTTAATCTAAGCAGAATAGAGAGAAAAAAAATTCCTGTTCTGCGTCGCAAATTTGGTATCGTTTTTCAGGAATATAAACTGATACAGACAAAAACCGTTTTCGACAATGTTGCACTTGTTCTTGAAGTAAAGGGAGAAAAAGAAAAAGGCATACAAAAGAAAGTTCAGAGTGTTTTGAGAACTGTAGATCTCGAACACAAACAAAAAGCATATCCCCCAAGCCTGTCCGGAGGCGAGCAGCAGCGCGTTGCATTTGCCAGAGCCATTGTCGGAAATCCTAAAATAATTCTTGCGGACGAGCCGACTGGAAGTCTGGATCCGGATTCAGCCGATACTGTGATATCCTTGTTCATAGAGGCTCACAGAAGGGGCGCCACAGTTATCATAGCCAGTCACGACAAGCTGCTTGTGGAAAAAACCGGAGGCAGAGTGATACATATTGTGAAGGGGCAAAAAGTGCAGGGGTGTGAAGAATGAAGTCTTACATCAAGAGAGCCCTGAAGGATATGAGAGAGAATGCTTTTTTAAACGCAATCGCCGTTCTTACGACAGCACTGGCGGTCTTAATGATAAGCGGCCTTACACTGATATGGTCTAATTTAAACAACTGGGTTGATATGACGAAAAACGATGTCAGGATAATGGCCTATCTGAAAACAGGCGTCACCGATGCACAGCGCAATGAAGCCACGGCGGACATTCAAGGACTCGAGGGAGTGAAAACAATAAAATTCATATCCAGAAGCCAGGCCATGGATAAGCTGAAGAGTCAGTTAAGACATCAGGCCTCTCTCCTGGAAGGATTAAAAGAAAATCCCCTTCCTGACGCACTTGAAATTGAATTAAAGCAGGACAGGGAAAAACTGGCTCAGGTACAAACAATTGCGGACAGGATAAAGCAAATGCAGGCAGTAGAAGATGTCGAATTTGGTCAGCAGTGGATGGAAAGGTTCATGGGGATATTTGGCCTTATCCAACTTGCAGGAATGATAATGGGAGGAATTTTTTTGATAGCAGCCGGGCTTATTGTGGGCAACACCATAAGGCTGACACTCTTTTCCAGGCAGGAGGAAATAGAAATAATGCGTCTTGTAGGCGCAAACGAAATGTATATTAAAACCCCGTTTTACATAGAAGGCGCAATACAGGGATGCATAGGCTCATTTCTTGGTCTTGGTGGAATATACGCAGCATACACCTATGTATCATGGAACATAAACAGCGGCCTTGCCACAGGATTCCTGCAAATAAGATTTCTTTCAACAGAGTTACTTGCTATAATCATTTGCGCAAGTATGGGGGTTGGATTAACAGGATGCGCTATTTCCCTGAAACAGTATTTCAGAAAATAATTAATCATAATGGATTAATTTCTGCTGCATGCTGCCTTGTATTTCTATGTTTGTTCCTGGCAAATGCTTTTGCAGCTCCGCCAACTCTTTCAGGAAAAGTCACTGCCGACAGACTCAGAGTGAGGGAAAAACCGGACAGACAAAGCAGGATCATCACGAGACTGGAAAAAGGATCCGAGATCGAAATACACAACCATATTGGCGGCTGGTATGAAATTATGATAGATGACAAAAGGGGATTTGTCAGTGACCAGATGGTCACCAAGAACTTGAGTGAACCCAGCGACGAAGAAAAAGAATCACAGGTCAGATCAGTAAGGAAATTTGAACAGATCAGGCAGGAAGTCCAAAATATTTCCAAAAACATAAAAGAACACGAAAAAGATATTGAATCATTCACCAGGAAAGAAACTTCAGCAGCAGAAATTCTCAATGATCTAAATATTACACTGAACAAATCAAGAAAACAAGCCTCGATACTCAAGCAAAATATAGAGATGATCAAACAAAAAATAGATGAAACCATGACTGCACATGAAGAGTTCTCGATTAAAATAAAAAACATTGAAGAGTACGCAGGAAAGCGTGTAACAGCTCTGTACAAGCTGGAAAATTCAGGAAGACAAGCCTTTATGATGTCAGCAGAAAACATCCAGGACTGGAGTCAGCGCAAATACCTGCTTAAAACCATACTGACCCATGACGAAAAAGTGCTAAAAACTCTCCAGGAGAATAATAAATGGCTGGAAGAGTTAACACTGAAGCAAAAAAAACAGTACCAAGAAAAAATTGATCTGGAAAAAAAATATTCGGAGCAGATCAACTCCATTGAAAGTGAAAAAAGAAAAAAAGAAGCTCTGCTGAAAGATATCCGCGCAAAGATAGAGATCGAAATTAAGGCCGTGGAGACACTGAAGGAAGCGGCAGGTCAGTTGAGCAAAACCATTGAAAAGCTGGAAGATGAAAATGCAACAAATACATCTTTTTTTAGAACCGGAGAAAACTTTGTCTCAAGCAAAGGCTTGCTTCCTTATCCAGTGAGAGGTAAAATCATATCTGCTTATGGAAAACACATGAACAAACGCCTTGGGACAGAGACTTTCAACAGCGGAATCATGATTAAAACAGAACGCGGAGAGCCTGTCAGGTCTGTTTATTCAGGGAAAGTAATATTTTCGGACTGGTATAAAATTTACGGAAACACGATGATAATCAATCATGGTGATCATTACTATACTATCTATGCACATATGGATGAACGATTAAAATCGAATGGGGACAAAGTCGAAAACGGTGAAGTCGTAGGAATATCAGGAGATACAGGAACGGTTTCAGATACAGGGTTGTATTTTGAAGTGCGACACAGGGGAAAGCCGATGAATCCGGAGGAATGGATCAATAAAAATTAAAAGGAGTCAATTCATGGCCACGAATCATTTCAAACAATTGAAGCTGTGGGTGACAGTGGGTGTCGCAGTACTGTTTCTGACGGTAGGTGCGGGATTTAACCGCAATCTCTCGGCAACGACAGACGAAACATATAAAGGGTTAAAACTCTTTTCAGATGTAATAGAGATCATCGAAAAAAACTACGTTGATAATGTTGATACAAAAAAACTCATAGAAGATGCTATCCAGGGCATGGTAAGTGGCCTTGATCCGCATTCGTCCCTGCTTTCACCGGCAGACTACAAGGAACTCCAGGTTGACACTCAGGGGGAATTCACAGGGATCGGTGTGAGTATAACTACTCGTGAAGGAATGGTAACCGTTGTTTCAGCCATAGATGGAACTCCTGCACATAAAGCAGGAATAAAATCAGGGGACGTGATCGTGAAGGTAGGGGTTGACCCGATAAAAAACCTGAAAGATGCCGTAAGCAGAATAAGAGGTCCCAAGGGAAGCAAAGTAGTCATAACCATCATGAGGGAAGGTGTGGCAGAGCCAATAGATTTTGAGCTAATTAGGGACCTGATTCCAATAGAAAGTGTCAAGTCTCTTACGTTAAAACCAGGATACGGTTATATATGGGTTACAAATTTCAGGGAAAACACTACTCAGGATCTGGTGGCCACCCTGAAAAAACTTGAATCAGGAACCACTCAACTGAAAGGTCTCATTCTTGATCTCAGAAACAATCCAGGTGGTCTTCTTAATCAGTCGATAGAGATATCAGACCTGTTCCTGGAAAAAGGAACCATTCTATCCATCAAAGGAAGACATGCGAGAAACAACAAGGTTTTTACTGCCAGCCCAAATGAAATAAAACGAAACTATCCGCTTGTCGTTCTCATAAACGGAGGAAGTGCGAGTGCTTCTGAAATAGTTGCAGGAGCGCTTCAGGATCATAAAAGAGCATTGATAATGGGAACAACCTCATTTGGAAAAGGATCTGTGCAAAACGTGGAAGCACTGCGGGAAGGGTACGGACTCAAGGTAACCATAGCTAGATACTACACACCGAGCGGCAGATCCATACAAGCCAAAGGAATAGAGCCGGACATAGAGGTAAAACAGGAACCTGTCCGAAGCAAAGAAAAAACAGGCCGCGACTCGGTCATGATGCTAAAGGAAAAAGACCTTGAAAATCATCTTGAACCAGAAAAGGGAAAAGTACAAAAGAACAAGAAAGACCCAAAAGCACCAGGAGAGAAAAAACCAGGAACTGATTCAGAAACAAAGGAATCACCGGAGAACCAGACCATTTCAGAGAGGCTGGAAGCTGATCTTCAACTGAAAAGAGCACTCGATACCCTTATAAGCTATGATATTTTCAAAGGACTGCAGCAGAAATAGACATATGGAATTTTGAATGCCATCAGGGAAAAAACAAAAAAAAACTGCACCAGGCAAGAAGTCAGGGAAAAAATCCGGGAAAGACAGGAACCTGAAAAAAGCAGCAGCATGCATTATTTTTCTGGTGATCTTAACCTTGCTCCTGGGAATCATGATAAATGAAGCACTGAAAAAGAAAAATACAGAAAGCCAAAAACAGGTTGCTGCTGTCCCTGAAGTTCTAAGGAAACCAATTCCCACCGTTAAAGAACAAAAACTACCTGACCGTGAGATATTAACTCCATCAGAGAAAAAAGATTTGAATGATGTCTCAAAGCCGGAAAAGAAATATTCAGGAAAATTACCACTTGTTGCAATCATAATGGATGATATGGGGCATGACCAGAAACTCGCTGAAAAACTGCTAAGTCTCAATGCCGAATTTACATTTTCAATTCTTCCGTTTAGTACACATAAGATAAAAATAGCTGAAATGGCCAGAGCCAAAGGGCTTGAAGTGCTGATCCATCTTCCGATGGAACCCCTTGATTATCCGGCTGTCTCGCCAGGGCAAGGAGCCCTCATGACAACAATGTCTCCGGATGAGCTGATGAGCAAGTTGAATGAAAATCTGGATGCTGTACCAAACATCAAGGGGGTCAATAACCATATGGGCTCAAAAATGACTGCATCTTCAGAACAGATGAACCAGATTTTCTCAGGTCTGAAAAAAAGAGGTTTTTTTTTCATTGACAGCAGGACTACTCCGGACAGCAAGGCAAGATCATCCGCCAGGCTGTTTCATGTCCCATATGCTGAAAGGGATATCTTTCTCGACAGTGTTCAGGATTCCGAAGCAATTCGTAAACAGATAAGGTTGCTGATCAATAAAGCCGAGACAAAGGGCGCTGCCATAGGAATAGGACATCCGTATCCGCTTACATTGCAGATACTAGAGGAAGAGCTTCCAGAAATACTTAAAAAAGTTAATCTTGTGCCGGCTTCCAGCCTGGTACGCACTGAAGGATGATCGTAAAAAATGAGATGCTTGCTACGATATTTTTTCTGTATGCGATTCCATTGACACGGAGGCAAAGATGCTGGCAAAAATACTGAGCAGTGCAGTGCTTGGTGTGGATGCATATGTAGTTGAGGTTGAAGTTGACATCTCATACGGGCTGCCATATTTCACCATAGTTGGGCTTCCTGAGGTCTCTGTAAAAGAAAGCAAGGAAAGGGTAAAGTCTGCGATCTGCAATTCAGGATATACTTTTCCTGATGACAGGATAACTGTAAACCTTGCCCCTGCCCATATCAAGAAAGAAGGAACAGGTTTTGATCTTCCAATAGCAGTGGGCATCCTTGCAGCCACCAGACTGATTCAGCCTGAAGTCATGACAAAATATCTTGTTCTGGGGGAATTATCACTCGATGGCCGGATCAAGCCGGTCAAGGGATCACTTCCCATGGCAATTGCTGCAAAACATGCAGGATATCCCGCAATAGTCGTTCCATATGAAAACCGTCTCGAAGCCTCAGTTGTACAGGGAATTTCTGTTCTTCCAGCAAGCGAATTGACTCAGGTAATAGATTTCTTAAGAGGATACACCCAGATCAATCCTGAAAAAAAAGACATTTCAGCATGGTTTAAGGGTGGCGGAAAACATGAAGAAGACTATTCCGAAGTAATGGGTCAGGAACATGTAAAGCGAGCTCTTGAAGTTGCGGCGGCAGGGGGGCACAACCTGCTCATGATCGGGCCTCCTGGTTCCGGCAAGACCATGCTTGCCAAGAGAATACCTACAATACTGCCTCCTCTTTCATTTGACGAGTCGATTGAGACGACAAAAATTTTTAGTGTCGCAGGAATGCTGCCGAAAAACCGGGCTCTCATCACCACCAGACCTTTCAGAGCGCCGCATCACACAATATCTGATGCCGGACTTATCGGAGGAGGACATTTTCCAAGACCAGGCGAGGTCAGCATGGCACACAACGGGGTATTGTTCCTTGATGAGTTGTCAGAATTCAAGAAAAATGTTCTCGAAGTCCTGCGTCAGCCCCTTGAGGACCATAGTGTAACCATTTCGAGGGCAGCAACCACTATAACATATCCTGCAAGCTTTATGATGGTTGCAGCCATGAACCCCTGTCCCTGCGGGTATTACTCGGATCCGAAACATGAATGCTGTTGCAGTTTTCAGCATATTCACAAATACCGCTCTAAAATTTCAGGGCCTCTCATGGACAGGATTGATATTCATGTGGAAGTGCCCGCAGTTTCTTACAAGGATCTGACAGGATGCAAGCAAGCAGAACCTTCAGAAGCGATCAGAAAGAGGGTAGAAAAAGCCAGAGCCGTACAAGCAGAAAGATTTCTTCATACTCCTATACACTGCAACTCTCAGATGTCAAGCCGCCTCATAAAAAAATACTGTAAACTTGATGTAGCTTCAACAAACATGATGGAATCAGCTATAGACAGGCTCGGGCTTTCGGCCCGGGCGTTCAACCGTATTCTCAAGATTTCAAGGACAGTTGCAGATCTTGACGGATTCGCTGACATCCTTGTTGAACATGTGGCTGAAGCCATTCAATACAGGAGTCTGGACAGAGGAAGGCTCTCTAGACATGTCTGATTTAAAATCACTTCAAGATATTTCGGATTATCTTCAGTCTGTCACAGGGCTGTCTTTTATTGCCGGAAAGTCTGAAGCTTATCTTGTAGGCGGAGCAGTTCGTGATATTCTAATGGGTAAAAAACCAGTTGATTTCGATGTTGCTGTTACAGGAAACCCAGAGGAAATTGCACAGGAAATAACAAAGAAGGGAGGAGTTTTTTTTACATTAGGTAAAAACCGTCAAAAAGTTCATAGATGCATGCTGCATGGCCAAGTAATAGACATTGCAGGGCTTCAGGGAGAGTCAATCGAATCAGATATCCTTAAAAGGGATTTTACAATAAACGCGATATCACTAAGGCTTAAAGACAAATTGATAATAGACCCGGCCGGAGGAATTACAGACCTTGAAAACAAGACTATTCGCATGGTCACAGAACATGCTTTTATATCTGATCCACTTAGAATGCTGAGAGCCTATCGCTTTGAGGCAAACACAGGTTTCAGTATTGAAAAAAATACTCTTTCTGCAATAAAAAAACATGGAAGTCTCATCAGGGTCTCAGCAGGAGAAAGGGTAAGAGAGGAGCTGTTAAAATTGCTTTCAGAAGAAAACGCAACGGAATATTTACGAAAAATGAGTGATTATGAACTCCTGTTTGAAATAATACCGGAGCTTAAGGAAGAAATTAATTGCAGCCAGAATACTTATCATAAATTCAATGTGTGGAATCACACTCTAAATACTTGCGACCATCTTGAACACCTTCTCAATGGCAAAGAAAACATGATGAATGAAACGTTACAACTGGCAGTGCAATCAATTGAAAACGCTAACAAACCATTGCTGAAACTGGCAGCCCTGCTCCATGATGTTGGAAAACCGATGAGCAGGTCAGTGGATGAAAAAAATATCGTCCATTTTTACGGTCATGAAAAAAAAGGGGCTGAAATTTCGGCAGGAATCCTGTCCAGACTGAAATTTTCAAGCAGAGATACGGATTATATGCTTTCTGTAATAAACGAGCACCTGAAACCCGTTCATTTATATAAATCCCATAAGATGCAAAATCTTAAACGAAAAAATATTATCAGGTTCTTCAGAAGAGAAAATACTCTGACACCTCATATTTTAATACATGCTATGGCTGATGCGTGGGCGAAAACAGATCTGATTGAAGAAAAAGACGAGTCCTTTAACGGCTTCATAACAGAAATACTGATTCTGTATTTTCACGATTTTATCAGGCGTAAAAAAGAAGCTCCTCTTATAAACGGCAACGACCTTAGGGAGATATTCGGACTTAGTCCTTCCCCGGCATTCAAAATCATTCTTGATGCTGTGGAAGATGCAAGGCTTTCACATGAGATTTCCAGCCGTGAATCTGCCCTTGATATGGCCAGATGGTTGCTTGTAGAACAAATACGTTGACAATCCTTTAATCGCATTATAGAAATCAGAACGGAAGTGCACAGCTCACTGGTGGGGCTCCCGGACTTCAAATCCGGTGTGGGGCGCTGATACCGTCCCGGGTGGGTTCGATTCCCATGCGCTTCCGCCAGTTGTTTTACAGATTATTCTTCTTTGTGGCTTCTGAAATTATAATCGAACCTGTCACAAAAGAACCCTGTCAGAAAGATAAGCTTCTATTGAACCTTTTATGAATTTTTCCAGAAAAATATCAACTATGGCTTTAGTTATATCTCTTACAAGGTGGATGGTTTCTTCTTTTTCAGTTATCGGCGGCAGTTTTCTTGGGAAATGCATGGAAAAAGATAGAGAGCGGTAATCACCGCTAACCGTAAAACTGCCTTTATATGCATTATCGAGAGCTTTTTGCGTGTATATGGGGTTTACAGTACGTTCAGGATAAAAATAAAAAAAGACTTCCCTGATGCAGGGCTTGTCTGTTTCATCTGCAACTATCTGGCTTATGGTTATTTTATACCAGTACTGACCCTGCTGAAGGTCGGTCTCTACGGAATATACCGCTGGAAGTATAACTGTTTCAAAACAACTGGTTACTTCCAGAATACGCTGTTCGGTCTCCTTGCGGGTGCCTTCCTCTTCCTGCTGGAGCTTTATCTTGAGTTGCTGCTCTTTTTGGGCAAAATCTTCTAAAATTTCTTTTATAGCCATAAAAAAGAACTCTCCAACCATAAAAATTTTTTTGTTCTATTTGTCCTGGTGTCCGGGATTACAAACCGAGCCATTTTAACGATCTTGATACAGGCTAAAAAGAATCCAAAAGAAAGTCAATGAAAAAAAGGTTAAAGCAGGATTTGACTTCTTTGCACCATTCTCATAAGGTGATTGAGAAAGGAAACACGGTATGAAAATCGGTATCATGAACAACCCGTCAAAATCTATCTTTGATGAAGCGGTATTCTGTGGCAAAGCCGGTTTCGACTTTTTGGACCTTACAATAGAAGGGCCAAATGCTGCCAGTATTGATGCTGCCAGACTGAAACCGATTCTTGCTTCATATGGGCTGGGTGTCACAGGGCATACTGACCCATGTCTGCCGTTTGCATACCCGGTCCAGCAAGTCAGAGAAGCTTGCCTCAGGGAATTGAAGCGATGCGCCAGTATATTTTCAGCCCTTGGAGCAAGTATCATGAATATCCATCCCTGCTATTCTTGTCCTCCTGCAATGGGAAATGATCTGGTCAATTTCAATATAGAGGCATTGAAACCGGTTGTTGAAATGGCTTTATCCCATAAACTCACAGTGGTACTTGAAAACTATAAAACCCCTTTCGACAGGGTTTCCACTTTTAAAAAAATACTTGCCGCAGTTCCAGATCTGAGGCTGCATCTTGATTTCGGTCATGCAAACCTGGGCCTGAATAACCATGAGGTTTTTTGCAGAGAACTTGGGGAATACATCCAGCATGTCCATTTTTCTGACAACCGATCAAGAGCCGATGACCACATGCCTCTGGGTGTCGGAACCGTTAACTGGAAAAATGCGGTGAATTCATTAAAAGCCACCGGTTATGACGGTACTATCACTCTGGAAGTGTTCTGCAACAATCCTGATATGAATTACAAATACCTTGACATGAGCCGTCACTTAGTTCTGGAATTATGGAGCCTTTGATGGGGGCGACAAAAGAGAGTTGCGTTTGGTGGAGCTGAGGGGGATCGAACCCCTGGCCTCATGACTGCCAGTCATGCGCTCTCCCAGCTGAGCTACAGCCCCGGATAAAATATGAGGTATTTTCTAATCAAAAACCGTATCCTTGTCAATGGTTATTTCCGTACGTACTGTTTTTGGTTGCAGTTTTTCTGAAAAAAACACATTATACATAAATAAAGCCAACATTCATTGCTGTGACTTTTACAATAAATTGTTAAAACTAAGGCCCGAATGCCCTGAAATCATGTACGATTACCAATTGAATCATGAATATTTTGCTTTGATATCAGAAGACATTCAGGAAATCGGATGCCGGGAACTGCTGACGCTTGGGGCTGCAAATATACGGAAAGCATACCGCGGCATATATTTCACGGCTGATAAGCCTGTTCTTTACAGAATTAACTACGAATCACGATTCATTACCCGGGTTATTGCACCCCTTGTCACGTTTAACTGCAGAAACTCCGATCATCTTTACAGGAAGGCTTCGGACATTGAGTGGCGCAACTTCTTTTCAGCAGATCACACGTTCGCGGTTTTTGCGAGTGTCTCCAACAGTACAGTTATCAACAACTCCGAATTTGCGGCACTTCGCCTTAAAGACTCGGTAGTGGATCATTTCAGAAATCTGTCCGGAAGCAGGCCAAATGTTGAAAAGACAAATCCTGACATCTGGATCAACCTTCACATAGAAAACAATGAGGCAGTAATCGGAATAGATACTTCGGGCGGATCTCTTAATCGCAGGGGATATAGAAAAGAAAGGGTGATTGCTCCCATGCAGGAGACTCTTGCAGCAGCAATCATTCATCTTTCGGGATGGGATGGAAGATGCCCCCTGTATGATCCCATGTGCGGTTCAGGGACACTTGTTGCCGAAGCCCTGATGCATTGCTGTAGGATTCCTTCAGGGTTTCTCCGGAAAAGATATGGCTTTGAATTTCTTCCGGATTATGACAAGAATACCTGGAAACTGGTAAAAACCAAGTCTGATCAGCAAATTATGAGGCTTCCTGACGGGCTGATAGCTGCTAGCGATATTCTTGAAAAAGCTGTTGCCGCATCAAAGACAAACCTTAGTCAATTGCCATTTGGAGATCGTGTTCCAGTTTTTTTGAGAGATTTTCAAACGATTCCAAAGCTTGAGAACATGGTCATAATGTGCAACCCTCCTTATGGAGTTCGACTTGAAACCCCTGCTGAACTGGAACTCTGGTATAAGAATCTTGGCGATTTTCTAAAGCAGAGATGCAGGAATTCTGAAGCATACATATATGCAGGAAATCGTGAACTGATACCTCACATAGGCCTTAAACCATCCATGAAGCTGCCTTTAAAGAATGGCGGACTTGATGGACGGCTTCTTAAATTCAACATTTACTGATATATTTTTTCTGGAGATTTTATGAAATACATTGCCCCATCAATACTGTCTGCTGACTTTTCAAGACTTGCAGAAGAAATAAAGGAAGTTGAACAGGCTGGCGCAGACTGGATTCATGTGGATGTCATGGACGGGCATTTTGTCCCTAACATAACCATGGGTCCTGTTGTAGTTAAGGCTGTAAGAAAGACAACAAGCCTTCCAATAGATGTACATTTGATGATTGAAACCCCTGACAGATTCATTCCGGATTTTGCCAGGGCAGGTGCAACATTAATCTCTGTTCAGGTTGAAGCATGTGTCCATTTGAACAGAACCATCAATCTGATCAGGGAATGCGGATGCATGCCCGGTGCTGTATTAAATCCGTCTACTCCGGTGTCAGTACTGGACTGGATTATGGAAGAACTCGATTTTGTGCTCATAATGAGTGTAAATCCAGGATTTGGCGGTCAGAAATTCATTGAAAACTCGCTTCAAAAAATACGGGAACTGAAGAAAATAATAGTTAACAGGAATCTCTCAACCCTCATTCAAATAGATGGCGGAGTCAACGAAACAACTATCAAGGGAATATCTGATGCGGGTACGGATGTTTTTGTGGCCGGCTCCGCAATTTATGAAAGCAGTGATTACAGGAAAACAATTTCTGCATTGAAAAATATAATCAATAATTGATGAGCAAGGGCTTCCTGCCCTGCTGAGGAACTCATGGAAAATACACAAAAAAATATAAGAATCATGGTGATTCATGGCCCTAACCTGAATATGCTGGGAAAAAGAGAGCCGGATGTCTATGGAAAAGATACTCTTTCAGACATAAATGAACGCATGAAAGAAAAAGGGTTGGAACTTGGTGTTCATGTGGACTTCTTTCAATCGAATCATGAAGGGGCAATTGTAGATAAAATCCATGAAATAATAAATTCTCACAAAGGTCTTATTATCAATCCAGGAGGCTATACCCACACAAGCATTGCGATTCGGGATGCTCTTCTTCTCCTGAGCATTCCGGTAGTCGAAGTCCATATTTCCAATATCCACAAGAGAGAGCCATTCCGCCATCATTCCATGATTTCAGACGTTGCAACGGGGCAGATTTCCGGCCTCGGGAGCCATGGCTATAACCTTGCACTTGAATACATAACATCTCAGTTGTTCATAGCAACCACCACATGATTACATTATCCAGTTGGGTTTTTAATGAATTTATCACACGTTAAAAATATAGCGGCCGAATTAGGCATATCGGCCAGGCAGATTGAAGCCGTTTCTTCTCTTGTTGAAGAAGGTGCAAGCATTCCTTTCATTGCAAGGTACAGGAAAGAAGCAACCGGAGGCCTCGATGAAGTTCTTGTGACAGCAATAAGAGACAGGTTAAACCAGTTGCAGGAACTTGATACAAGAAGAGCTTCCATCTTGAAATCCCTTGAACAAAACGGGCATCTCACAGAAGAACTAAGCTCCCGTCTTGCTTCTGCAAAAACCCTTGCAGAACTTGAAGACATATATTTTCCGTTTCGGCCCAAACGCCGAACAAGAGCCTCCGCTGCCAGGGAAAAAGGACTTGAACCCCTTGCCAGTATTCTTTTTGAACAAAAAGGGAGAGCTCCATACGAGGCTGCAAAGTCTTTCCTTGATCCTGGAAAAGAAGTTAACACTGAAGAAGAAGCGCTTGCAGGCGCCAGAGACATTCTGGCTGAAAAGATCACAGAAGACCAGGATGCAAGAGCAAGAATTCGTCATTTGTTTGCCACCAAAGGAGTCTTTGTGAGCAGGATTTCTTCAGGAAAGGAAACTGAAGGCATAAAGTACAAAGACTATTTTGACTGGAGCGAGCCTGTTTCGCATGCAGCTTCTCACCGGATACTTGCCATGAGAAGAGGAGAAAAAGAAGATTTTCTGAATCTTTCGGTACTTCCGCCTGAAGAACAAGCAATAACTATTCTTGAGGACCTGTTTGTTAAAGGTGGCAAAGAAGATTCCATGCAGGTTAGAATTGCTCTTCAGGATGGGTACAAGCGCCTCTTATCCCGATCCATGGAAACAGAGATACGCCTTGCCACCAAAGAGCGGGCAGATGCTGAGGCCATAAGGGTCTTTGCAGATAATTTGAAACAACTTCTTCTGGCACCACCTTTAGGTTCTAAACGGGTACTTGGGATTGATCCGGGATTCCGGACAGGATGCAAGATCGTGTGTCTGGATCGGCAGGGGAAACTTCTTCATAATGACACGATATTTCCTCATCTGAATGACTTTCAGGCTATCAAAGCAGCCGAGCTTGTGAAAGAGCTTTGCAGCAAGTTTGAAATTGAAGCCATAGCAGTCGGAAACGGGACTGCAGGACGGGAGACAGAAACTTTTTTGTTGTCTATAAGACTTCCTGAGCATATTCCAATTATAATGGTAAATGAAAGCGGGGCATCCATCTATTCAGCTTCAGAAGCTGCAAGAGAAGAATTTCCTAATCTTGATCTAACAGTAAGAGGTGCTGTATCCATTGCCAGAAGGCTCATGGATCCTCTCTCAGAGCTTGTTAAAATTGATCCTAAGTCCATAGGTGTTGGCCAGTATCAGCATGATGTGGATCAGGTGGCACTGAAAAAGACTCTGGATGATGTTGTCATAAGTTGCGTCAACCATGTTGGAGTTGATGTTAACCAGGCAAGTGAGCAGCTTCTGACCTATGTTTCAGGACTTGGGTCTCAGCTTGCTAAAAATATCGTATCTTACCGAAATGAAAACGGTCCATTTAAAAACAGAGATGAACTTAAAAAAGTAAAACGCCTTGGACCAAAAGCCTTTGAGCAGGCAGCTGGTTTTTTGAGAATCCAGAATGGCGTTAATCCGCTTGATGCCAGTGCAGTTCATCCTGAAAGCTATTCTGTTGTGAATTCAATGGCAAAAGATCTGGGATGCACTGTAAAGGAGTTGATGAAAAACCCTGAAAAACGCGGTCAAATTGACATTTCTCGTTATATAACCGAAACTGTCGGGATTCCAACTCTTAAAGACATTCTTGAAGAACTTGCAAAGCCAGGAAGAGATCCAAGAGAGCAATTCGAAATTCATCAGTTTGCAAGTGGAATTGAAAAAATTGAAGACATCCGTGCGGGGATGAAGCTTCCCGGAATAATCACTAATGTTGCTGCTTTCGGAGCATTTGTGGATATTGGAGTGCATCAGGACGGGCTTGTTCATGTGAGTGAGCTTTCAGAGCGTTTCGTAAAAGATCCGCAGGAAGTGGTCAAGGTGAACCAGAGGGTATTTGTTACTGTTCTTGATGTTGATATTGACCGCAACCGGATTTCTCTTTCAATGAAAACGTCGCGGGAAAAGACTGCTTCATCAGGAGAGTTCGGCCTGGACAATGATCTGAAGCCTGATCGAAAGAAAGATCCGCAGAAAAAAACCCAAAAACCTCTAAAGGAAAAACATCTGCCTTTTAACAACCCGTTTGCGGATATCTTCAGCAAAAAAAACTGATGTTTGCTCAGGTTTCCTGGAGATGTCCTGCCAGATGTCCGAGCTCTGGAAAAATGAGAGAATTACAGGCCAGTTTGCAGGCATTTAGGCTTCCAGGCATGCAAAAGACGAGGGTTTTATCGATGACGCCGGCCATTGCACGGGAAAGGAGCGCAGAAGAATCGATCTCATCGAAGCTCAGCAGGGTGAAAAGGATTCCAAATGCAGTTAACTCCTTGGTCAAGAGAGGACGTATTGCTTCTATGGTAAGATCTTTCGGGCTGATGCCTGTGCCGCCCGTCAACAGGAGGGCATGAGGATGATAATCCCTTATAGCATCCAGAACTGTTGATTGAATGGCCTTTATATCATCCGGAACAACCTGATGGAATGCAATCCTGTGGCCTTCTTTTTTGGTATGCTTGCTTATCCATTGACCACTTTTATCATCTGCCATCTTACGGGTGGTTGAAATGGAAATTATCACTATTGTCAGGTTTTTTGGCGCAGTATCTTTATGCTCCTTTGTTCCCATTTTCTTCTCCTGCTTCTTCAAGCACTATCTGATCGACATTGTCTGATTCTGAAAGCATTACATTAACTGTTTCTGAACGACGGGTTGGCAGGGATTTGCCAACATAATTTGCCTGAATCGGAAGTTCTCTGTGCCCCCTGTCAACTAAAACAGCAAGCTCTATGCGGTTAGGGCGTCCAAAATCAATGAGTGCATCCATGGCAGCCCTTATAGTTCTTCCAGTGAAAAGCACATCATCTGTGAGAATAATATCCTTTCCATCAACTGAAAATGATATGTCTGTTGCCTGAATTACAGGATGTTGGCTTATTCTTGTCCAGTCGTCCCTGTACATTGTAATATCCAGAATGCCTGTTGGAACTTCAACTCCTTCAATTTTCTGAATGTATTTTTGCAGTCTTGCAGCCATGTGCACACCGCGGGTTTGAATGCCGATCAGAGCCAGGCGCGCTGTTCCCTTGTGTGCTTCCAGGATTTCATGACTCATACGGGTTAAAATTCTTTCTATTCCTGATGAATCAACAATTATATGAGATTTCATGGATTTTTTCTATCCTGTTGATATGAATTTGACTTTTTACGAGTTTATTAAAAATTATCTTCTTGCTTAATTTGTGTTGGTATTGCCTTATTAATTAATTTTTCATTTGATTATTTATGAACTTATCATATCATGAAGATTGATCAAGAGCATTATTATTTTTATAAGAATTGATGGTAAATGTTCAGTCAGATTGACTATTAGTTTTTCAGGCAGAAGAACTGAAGGCATCCGGCCTGAAGAACCTGAGCAGTTGGAATCGGGGTATATAACTATGGCAGAGAGATTTGAGTCCGACAGCTTTGGGGAAATACTGATTCCTGAAAATGCATATTACGGAGCTCAAACTCAAAGAGCAGCCGAAAATTTTCAGATCAGTTCTCTTCGTTTTCCTCTTTCATTCATTCATATGCTTGGATTGATAAAAAAACACTGTGCTGAGGTTAATGCAGAGCTGGGGCTTATAGATACCAGGATAGCCAAGGCCGTTATGATGTCTGCACAGGAAGTGATTGATTCAAAACTCGATAAAGAGTTCGTTGTTGATGTTTTTCAAACAGGTTCAGGAACATCAACCAACATGAATCTGAACGAAGTCATAGCATCCCGCGCAAATGAGTTGCTGACAGGTAAAAGAGGCGGAAAGACACCAGTGCACCCAAATGATCATGTAAACATGGGCCAATCGAGCAATGATGTTTTCCCGACAGCCATTAACATTTCAGCAACGGTTGAAATTATAGGAAGGCTGATACCAGGATTAGAGCACCTCAAGAAAGCCTTGTATCTTAAGGCAGGTGATTTTAAAGAAATAGTGAAAATGGGAAGAACCCATCTTCAGGATGCAGTCCCAATGACTCTGGGGGAGGAATTTTCGGGTTTTGCCAGACAGATAGAGCTTGGAATAAAACGTGTGTCATCTGTCACGGAAAGCCTCTGCGAACTTGCTCTTGGTGGAACAGCCATTGGAACAGGTATTAATACCCACCCTGACTTTGCAAGCAAGGTAATATCAAAAATTGCAGAGGAAACAAAAATCCCATTTTTTGAGGCATTAAATCATTTTGAGGCTCAATCTGTGAGGGACTCTGCTGTTGAAGCAAGCGGGGCTCTTAAAACAATTGCAGTAAGTCTTGTGAAAATTGCCAATGACATAAGATGGCTGGCATCAGGGCCTAGATGTGGACTGGGTGAAATAAATCTTCCTGAGCTTCAGCCCGGCTCATCAATAATGCCCGGGAAAATAAACCCGGTGATTCCTGAAGTAGTAATTCAGGTTGCGGCACAAATAATTGGAAATGACACAACCATAACCTTCTGTGGCCAGGCTGGAAATTTTCAATTGAATACAATGGCGCCAGTCATAGCCTATAATCTTCTTCAGTCAATATCGTTGCTGTCAAAAACCGTAATTATTTTTGCCGACAAATGCATAGGAGGCATTGTTCCCAATTCCGTGACATGCAGGACAAATGTGGATAAAAGCCTTTATCTTGCAACCGCACTTGTGCCGGTAATCGGTTATGACAGATCAGCTTCAGTTGCGAAAAAAGCACTTGAATCAGGAAAATCAATCAGAGAAATAGTTTCTTCAGAAACTGATCTTCCCGATATTCCGTGGGATAATCTGTTGAAGGGCTTGAAAAAAATATCATGAAGAAAAATCGCTTCAAAACAGCTTCTACCTATATTTCTACAGAAGACCGCAAAAGACGAAAACGCGAGTTAATCATCATTGCAGCCATAATCGTCTTTGTGTCTCTGATGACATATGTTCAGAACAGGCTTATCCATTTTGGAAGTGATTTCCCCATCTCAAACACAATTTTGATGTTTACTATGACAAACATCAACCTGCTTTTGCTTATACTCATGATTTTTCTTGTTTTCAGGAATGTCGTAAAACTCCTGTATGACAGGAAGAGAAGAGTAATGGGTTCTAAGCTTCGCACAAAACTTGTCATTGCTTTTGTTGCCCTGACCCTTATTCCGACAGGAGTGATGTTTTTCTTTTCCATTGGTTTTATTACCACAAGCATTGATTTCTGGTTTAATGTTCCTGTTGAACAGGCCCTGGAAAACTCACTTCATGTAGGAAGGCAGGTGTACGGGCTGACAGAAAACACCAATGAGTTTTATGTTGAAATAATAGCCTACCAGATAAGAACCAGAAAACTTCTTGATCCTGCAAAACTTAAAGAATTGTCAAATTATATAGAAGGTGTTCGGCGCACTTATAACTTGAATGTAATAGAAATCTATAATTCCAGCGGAATACGAATCACAACAGCCATCAGTCGTGATTTTGACATTCAATCCATTTCCGCAGTTTCCTTGCAACAGCTTCAAAAAGAACCGTCTCCCAGGTCTGTATTTTCTTTTTCTCAGATCATTCCGTCAGGTGAAGTGATACGTTCTATAGGAGCAATCCCTTATGGTGGAAAACACTCAAATGCAGAAGCTTTTATAGTTCTGACAGTCCTGTTTCCCCCTCATCTTTCAGAGAATATGGCTTCAATATCAAGAGGCTTTGAAGAATATCAGCAGATAAAATTTTTAAAGAAACCCATACAGATTTCTTATTATCTAACCTTGTCCATCGTCGGGCTTCTGGTTGTATTTTGCGCTGTATGGTTCGGGTTTTATCTCGCAAAATCGATAAGTATTCCCATAAAAGAGATAGCTGACGGTACCAGAAGGGTAGCAGAAGGCGACCTGAGCTTCCAGATCGGAAATGTTGGAGATGATGAGATTGGAAGCCTAGTCATTTCTTTCAACAAGATGACCCACGATCTAAGGCTCAACAGAGACCAGATTGAAATGTCTTCAAACATGCTGCGGGCACAAAATGCGGAAATAGAAGAAAAAAGGCGTTTCATGGAAATCGTTCTGAGAAATGTTTCAGCAGGAGTAATAACTCTGGATGCTCATGGATACATCGCAACAATAAACAAATCGGCAGAAAAAATGCTAAGTATTACTTCCGAGCATGTACTTGGAAAAAGCTATTCAAAACTTCTTAGCGGCAGACATCTCAAGATGTCTGATGAAGCTCTGAATCAACTTAAAGGAACCCGAGGTGATTCAATAGAATTCCCCGTTAATATATCAGTCGATGGCAGACCAAGAAGCTTCTTGCTGCACATAAATTCGCTTTCTGACGATGCAGGAAGACACCTAGGCATTGTTGTGGTCTTTGATGATTTGACAGAAATAGAAAAAGCCCAGCGTGCAGCTGCCTGGAAGGAAGTGGCAAGACGAATAGCTCATGAGGTGAAAAATCCCCTGACGCCGATAACCCTTTCAGCTCAGCGCCTGAAAAGGAAATATTCTAAACAGATCAATGAGCCTGTTTTTGATGAATGTACAAAGATGATAATCGATAATGTCGATATAATCAGAAACCTTGTAAACGAATTTTCAAAATTTGCCAGATTTCCGTCTGCCAATCCCAAACCGGGTGAAATACAGCCTGTTATTGAAGAAACCATTGCCCTTTACAGTCAGGGTTATCAGAGAATCAGGTTTAATCTGCAAAAACAAGGCTTCATACCCGTCGTTAACATAGATCGTCAGCAGATAAAGCAGGCAATGATCAACCTGGTTGATAATGCAGTATCAGCAATTCATTCAGAAGGTGATATTGATATTTCGATTGCTCATGATGCGAAGAAAAAAATGGTTAGAATAGAAGTAAGCGACAGCGGAGAAGGTATCTCTGATGAAGACAAGCCAAGGCTTTTCGAGCCGGATTTTTCAACCAAGATTACAGGCATGGGGCTAGGGCTTGCCATAGTAAACACCATAATAATGGATCATAATGGTTTGATTCGGGTTGAGGATAACTTTCCCAAAGGTGCTAGATTCATAATCGAGTTGCCGGCATGATAGCCGTTTTCAATTAACTTTTTTCTTTTTTTTGAGGACAGATAATGCATCCATCTGTAATGATAGTAGATGATGAACCTTATATTCTTCAGTCGCTCAGCGGCCTTCTTTCTGATGAAGGTTTTGAGGTGTTTACTGCAACCAACGGGTATGAGGCGCTAAAGCTGATAGAACAGGAAGTCCCCGATCTTGTGCTTCTGGATATCTGGATGCCTGGCCTGGATGGCATTGAAACACTGAAAGAAATTAAAAAACATGATTCTGTTATTCAGGTCATAATCATTACTGGTCATGGAACAATTGAAACAGCAGTAAATGCCACAAAGTTAGGAGCATTTGACCTCATTGAAAAACCCCTTTCCATAGAAAAGGTAATTGTTGCAATAAACCGTGCGCTCAATTACCGAAGACTCGAAGAAGAAAATAAATATCTCAGGAAAAAAACAATTGAAAAAAACTTCATTACAGGAAATAGTCCCGCCACTCTTGCCCTGAAAAAACAGATAGCCATTGCCGGACCAACAGATGCCTGGATACTTATAACAGGGGAAAACGGCTGCGGCAAGGAGCTGGTTGCCCGCACCATTCATCAGCTCAGCAATAGAGCTCAGGATCCCATGGTCGATGTCAATTGCGCTGCCATCCAGGATGATCTTGTTGAAAGCGAGCTTTTTGGCCACGAAAAAGGAGCTTTTCCAGGGGCAGTCAATAAAAAAAGAGGAAAATTTGAATTGGCTGGCAATGGTACCATTTTCCTGGATGAAATAGGGGACATGAGTCTCAAATCTCAGGGGAAAATTCTTCGTGCTCTTCAGGAAAAAAAATTTCATCGTCTTGGCGGAAGCCGCTCAATCGATATGAATGCCCGTGTAATAGCCTCAACAAACAAGGATATAGAAGCAGAGATTGCCGACGGCAAATTTCGCGAAGATTTATTCTTCAGACTCAACGTTATTCCGATAGAGGTGCCTGCACTCAGACATCGGCTGGAAGATATTCCGGTTTTAGTAGATATTTTCCTCAACAATACAGTCACACAGACCCGTTATTCCAGAAAAACTATCACGCCTTCCGCTCTTCAACTCCTATGCAATTATTCCTGGCCTGGAAATGTCAGGGAACTGAGAAACCTTCTTGAGAGACTTTCCATCATGACTGTTGGTGATTCAATCGATGTCAAAGATATTCCCTTTCCTGTCAATCCGGGTGGGAAGAAAAAGGATATGGAAGAAGTGCATACAGTGTTTTCGATAAATAAGCTGAAAGATGCCCTGAATGCTTTTGAAAATGAATTTATACAAAGAAAGCTGATCCAGTACAATCATGACATTGCCTTGACTGCCAAAGCAATGGGGGTAGGACAAAATTTTCTCAAGAATTTTATGAGGCAAAATCAGAAGAAATAGAATTCATTCTTTAGAGGCAGACCACCGGTGTGTCTGCCCCCATTAAACTACGATTTACATGTTGACAAAAGGATTGAAGCGTTTTTCTCGTCCTATGGTGGTTTCAGGGCCGTGTCCTGTATATACAGTTACCTTATCCCCAAGAGTATAGAGTTTATTCCTGATGCTGCTTGCAAGGATTTCGAAGCTTCCGCCAGGAAAATCAGTTCGTCCGATGGATCCAGCAAAAAGAGTATCTCCTACGAAAACAGCCGCATCAGTAAAAAGTGATATGCCACCCTGGGTATGCCCAGGAGTATGGAGTACTGTAAGCGTTATGTTACCAAATTGAATTTTATCACCATCTTTAACAGTCTGGTCAGGGGGCGGGGAATTCTCTACAGACATTCCAAATGCAGCAGACATATCTGAAAGCATACCAAGCATGTGCTGATCTTCTTTATGAATGACAAGCTTTGCACCAGTTGCTTCCTTCATTTTTCTGTTTGCCCCGACATGGTCGAAATGGCCGTGAGTGTTTATAATGTATTCAACAGTAAGTTTTTTTTCTGCCAGCTTCATGAGAATCCGGCCAGCTTCTGCACCAGGATCGATGACCACGGCCTTTCGTGTGGTTTCGCAACCTAAAATAAAACAATTTGCCATGATTGGCCCAACAGCAAGTGACTGAATAATCAATGAAACCTCCCTGGATTCTGCATTTATCTGCTTTTAAGATAAGCAGGTTTTGGAAAACTCTCAAACACCTTCTCTGAATTTATAATTTCCTTATCAGACAACTCGAAATTCTTCAGTTCTCCTGAAAAGTATTTCTCATAAGCACCGAAATCAAGGAGGCCATGACCGCTCCAGTTGAACAGAATGACTTTTTCCTTACCTTCAAGCTTTGCCTTTTTTGCTTCTTCCACTACACAGGCAAGTGCGTGGGTGGTTTCAGGTGCAGGAATGATTCCTTCGGTTCTGGCGAATGCTATTCCGGCGTCATAAGCCTCTATCTGCTGAACGGATCTTGGGGTAATGATTCCCTCTACCGCTAGTTGGCTTACAGTTGGTGCCATTCCATGATACCTGAGGCCTCCAGCATGAAAAGGAGGTGGCATGAACTCATGGCCGAGGCTGTGCATGGGAAGAAGAGGAGTATATCGTGCAGTATCCCCATGATCATAGACAAATGGAGCACGTGTCAGGGTTGGACATGCTGCAGGTTCAACCGGATAGATTTCTACTTGTTTCCCGTTTATCTTGTCCAGCACAAATGGAAAAGAAAGGCCAGCAAAATTACTTCCACCTCCAGCACAGCCAATTATGATATCAGGGTATTCGCCTATTTTGTTCAGTTGCTTCTTTGCCTCAAGTCCAATTATGGTCTGATGAAGCATTACATGGTTCAATACACTTCCGAGGGAATATCTCGTCTTTCCTGTTGAGTCGCTTACTGCTGCCTCTATGGCTTCGCTGATGGCAATTCCAAGACTTCCAGGAGTATTGGGGTCTTTTTCGAGAGCATCTCTTCCGGCCTTGGTTTCCATGCTTGGACTGGCAACACATTTTCCGCCCCAGGTTTCCATCATGGCTTTTCTGTATGGCTTCTGATCGAAGCTTACTCTCACCATGAAAACCCTGCACTCAAGTCCGAACTGACAACAGGCAAAGGAAAGCGCACTTCCCCATTGGCCGGCACCTGTTTCCGTAGTCATTTTCTCGATGCCGAACACTTTGTTGTAATAGGCCTGAGGAACTGCTGTGTTGGGTTTATGGCTTCCAGGAGGGCTTACACTTTCATTCTTATAATAAATTCTGGCCGGGGTACCCAGAGCTTTTTCAAGCGAGAACGCTCTTACCAGGGGAGAAGGCCTCCAGATAGTGTAAACATCCATGACAGGTTCAGGAATATCGATCCATCTCTGGGTGCTGACTTCCTGTTCTATCAGGTTCATGGGAAATACCGGTGCAAGGGCTTCGGGTCCAATTGGTTTTCCATCGGGCCCCAGAGGTGGGTTCATCTTGATATCTGCAAGGATGTTGTACCATTGACGGGGCATTTCGTCTTCGGTCAGGATTATTTTTTTGGCTCTCATAACGTTCTCCTTCTTCTGTGAAAGTCTTTTTTGTTATCGTATCGCTTTCCTTTTGCGTTGCTTGGGTGCATGTTTGCCGGAATCATCAGGCTCATGCGTGAAACCCGAATCAGAGCTCTGATAAAATTCGGATCCAATAAAGTTTGCAGGATAATCATTCTTGAGGTTATCCTGGTTTAAGGTTAAGAGGCTTTCTGGTTTAGGTAAATCATCAGTTATGAGCTTGCTGTCCCCTGTTGAGGAAATGGCAAGGTCTTCTGTCTCCATGGCAATTCGGATGCTGTCGAGAATTCCGTTAACAAAGGCACCAGATTCTTCTGTGCCGTATTTCTTTCCGAGATCAACAGCCTCATTAATGGACACTTTGCATGGAATATCCTTGAAGATAACCATTTCATACACGGAAAGCCTCATGATATTACGATCAACGCAAGACATGCGACTCATCTTCCAATTGTCTGAAAATCTCTCTATGATGGTATCGATTTCAATTCTAGCGTGTACAACCCCTCTCACCAGATTCAAAAAAAATGGAGGTATCTTGGAATTCTGAAGAAAATTTTCACAGAAAAGGGAAAGACTGTCTTCTGTGAATTTCTGTTTTATATCCATGAAAAAGAGCGCCTGAATGGCAAGCTCCCTGGATTTGCGACGATTTCCCATGCCTTATGCCTGATCAAGATCAAAGACTAAATTAGCCATCTCGATGGCAGATATTGCAGCATGCCAGCCCTTGTTTCCAGCCTTTGTACCTGCCCTCTCTATTGCCTGCTCAATGGTATCTGCCGTAACAATACCAAAAATCACAGGAATCCCGCTTTCAAGGCTAACCATGGCTATTCCTTTGGTAACTTCAGCACTTACATATTCGAAATGCGGAGTAGCTCCGCGAATGACTGCACCGAGACAGATTATGGCATCATATTTTCCTTTTTTTGCCATTTTTTTGGCTGCAAGGGGTATTTCAAAAGCCCCTGGAACCTTTACAATATCAATGTCCTGGCTGGCTGCTCCTGAACGGACGAGAGCATCCACTGCACCAGACGTCAATCTTTCTGTAATGAAATCATTGAATCGACTCGCAACTATGGCAAATTTCTTCCCGTCTGCAAGTAATTTTGCTTCTATAATGTTGGGCATGAACAGTCCTCCTCACTTTCCAAAGCATCAAGGCTTAAATATGACTAACACATAAAAATAAAAATTGAGAAGGCAAAGTAAAAAGTTTGCAGGCAAGGTGCACTGCATCTGGGCTTTTTACGAAGCCATCGATTATGGATTCATATCTATATGAAGCGTGTGTCCCATCCTGAATTTTTTACATTCAAGATAGCATTTGTTAAATTCATTTGGTTCAATTTCAATAGGAATCTGTTCTGCTATACTTAAACCATACCCTTCAAGACCAATCATCTTCTTGGGATTATTGGTGAGAAGGCGCATTTGTTTTACTCCCAGGTCTGCTAGAACCTGGGCACCTATGCCATAATTTCTCATATCAGGTTTAAATCCAAGTTCTATGTTGGCATCAACCGTATCGAGTCCCTGATCTTGTAGAACATAAGCCTTCAGTTTGTTGATAAGGCCTATTCCACGGCCTTCCTGCCTGACATAAAGCAAGATGCCGGAACCTTCCCTGTTCATCATTTCCATTGCCTTGTGGAGCTGGTCACCGCAATCACATCTCTGAGAACCGAATACATCTCCTGTCAGGCATTCGGAGTGAACCCTTACTAGAACTGGTTTGCCAGGGTCAATTTCTCCTTTGATAAGAGCTACGTGAAGCAGGTCATCCACATCGTTTTCATAAACTATCACCTTGAATTCACCTGCATGAGCCGTAGGTATGACTGTTTCCACTGCCCTGTGAACAAAGGATTCAGTTTGCATTCTGTACTCTATCAGGTCTGCAATTGTGCATATTCCAATTCCATGAAATTCGCTGAATTTTTCAAGAGAAGGCATTCTGGCCATAGACCCGTCATCATCCATGATTTCACAGATTACACCTGCCGGTTTTAAACCGGCTAACCTGGCAAGATCAACCGAGCCTTCTGTCTGGCCGGCTCTTACTGTGACCCCGCCCTTTCTTGCCCTTAAGGGGAAAATGTGCCCCGGCCTTACGAGATCACCTGGTTTGGCATCATCTGCTATTGCTGTAAGTATTGTCGTTGCCCTGTCTGCAGCAGAAATACCAGTTGTTACCCCACTCCTGGCTTCAATGGATACAGTAAATCCTGTATTAAAAGGTGACGTATTGTCTTTAACCATCATGGGGAGGTTGAGACTGTCAAGTTTTTCTCCTGTCATGGAAAGACATATCAGTCCTCTTCCGTATCTGGCCATGAAGTTGATTATCTCAGGCGTCACTTTTTCGGCTGCAATGGTAAGGTCTCCTTCGTTTTCCCTGTCTTCATCATCCACAAGAATGACCATCTTTCCTGCTTTGATATCTTCAATTGCTTGTTCTATAGAAATTAATGGCATTACGTAAAATTATTCTCCTCTTTAAACATCTTTATATAGAAAGTAATAAAAAAATCAGAATTTCCTTACATAAGGTACAAAAATTATCTCTTAACGATTATTAAGATTTTCATGCCTTCGTGAATAATATATTCTGCAAAGAATTATAAAAATCCTGTCGTTGCAAGAAACTGCATGTCAATGCCATTTGAAATCTCTGATTTTTTGAAGTCAGAGTTTCCTCCAAGCAGTCTTTCTACATACTTTCCTATCATGTCAGTTTCAATATTGACCATATCTCCTGGATTTTTAAATCCTATTGTAGTCAGTGCTGCTGTATGAGGAATGATGCTTACCTCAAACTTCCCTTCTGAACACTCATTGATTGTAAGGCTTATCCCATCAACTGCAACAGAACCTTTTCGTATCATGTAGCGTGAAAGTGATTCGGGAGCATTGAAGGATACGATCAGAGCATTTCCAATCGTTTTCTTGTTTTCAATTGTCCCTACCCCGTCTATATGACCTGAAACAATATGACCGTCTAGACGGTCCGAAAGCCTCATTGCCCGTTCAAGGTTCATTTTGTCACCTATCCTTGCTCTTGCAAATGTTGTCTTATCGAGTGTTTCGGGTGAGACATCTGCAGAAAATCGCCTGCCGGCTATTTCAACTGCCGTAAGACAAGCGCCGTTGACAGCAATGCTGTCTCCAATCTTACTCTGTGAAAGATCAAAATCAGCAGTAACTGTTATTCGTTTGCCCTTCCCTGCACTCTTGATGGAGGAAAGGATTCCTATTCCTTCAATTATGCCTGTAAACATCGGGTAAATACCCTTCTATCATGATGTCACTGCCAAAACGCCTTACCGAAATGCTGTTTATCTGAATACAGTCTTTCATCAACTCCGGGCCTTTCCCTTTGCAGACAGGAATGCCATCGTCTGAACCAAGTATCTTGGGAGCATAAAAAAAGAGTACCTTATCTACTATCCCTGACGAAAGAGAAGATGCTATCACTCTGCTTCCTCCTTCGATCAGAAGGCTTGAAACACTCATTTTTCCAAGCTCGTCCATCAGAAAGTTCATGTCTATAAGCCCGTTTGCAAGAGGAGCCCCCATTATCCTAACTCTTTTTTTCAGAAGACGCACTTTTTTTTCGTGAGATATCATATCTCCTGTGACTATAATGGTTTCTACATCGGTATCGAGGTTAAGGATTCTTGAGTTTTCGGGAATGGATAGTTTTGTATCGAGAATTATTCTTAAGGGATCTTTTGGTTTTCTTCCGTCAGGAGTTTCCATAATGCGGGTAGTCAACAGAGGGTCATCTCTTTTTACAGTATTAACCCCCACAAGAATTGCATCAGAGCAATGTCTTAAATTATGAACATATTGCCTTGACTCCTCACCTGTAATCCATTTTGAATCACCAGTTCTTGTAGCAATCCGCCCATCTAAAGTGGAAGCGCATTTCAGCGTAACAAAAGGCCTGCCGGCAGTAATGAATTTTATGAAGGACTCATTCAGTCGTCTTGCCTGTTCTTCACATACCCCTGTTGTAACTTTGATCCCTTTTGAAATGAGGCATGAATTTCCCCCTCCCTTAACCCTTGGATTAGGATCATTCATTGCTACAACAACATGGGCAATTCCTGCATCTATTATTTTTTGGGTGCAAGGAGGTGTTCTGCCAGTATGATTGCAGGGTTCAAGAGTTACATAAAGTGTTGCACCCCTTGCTGAACTTCCTGCTTCATCAATTGCATAGACTTCTGCATGAGGTCCGCCGGCTTTTCTGTGATACCCTTTTCCTTTGATTGCACCAGATGGATCCACGACAACAGCACCCACCATTGGATTAGGAGAAGTATATCCTGCTCCTTTTGCTGCAAGCTCAAGGGCTTTATTCATATATGAGCCGTGATCGATCATCATTTGCAGTTCTTTTCAAGCATCGATTTAAGTTCCCGAACGAAGTCATTGACGTCCTTGAATTCCCTGTAAACTGAAGCAAATCTTACATAAGCGATATCATCGAGGTCATGGAGTCTGTACATGACTTTTTCGCCGATGGCTGAAGATGCAATTTCCTTTTTTCCTGTCTCATGCAGTTCCTGCTCGATCTCATCAAGAAAGTCTTCGATGCTGTCCATGCTTATGCTTCTCTTTTCACAGGCTTTTATGATGCCTGAGCGGACTTTTTCCCGATTGAAAACCTCCCTGCGTCCATCTTTTTTGATTATCATCAAAGGAATTTCTTCTATTCTTTCGAATGTCGTAAAACGCTTGGAGCATTTAATGCATTCCCTGCGCCTTTTAATCACATCTCCTTCCTTACTCAATCTTGAATCCATGACCTTGTTTTCAAAATCTGCGCAAAAAGGGCATTTCATAATTCTTAATCCTTATGTCTTCTGGACTACCCTTATCCTGGCTTCGTCAAGCATTTTCATTGACAGGTCATCTGCATACCCTTCCCTGTAGTATATCTGGACAACGCCTGCGTTAATGATCATCTTGGTGCAAATGGAACAGGGAAGGTTTGTGCAGTAGAGAATGGAGTCCTTGATGGAAAATCCATGATAGGCAGCCTGGATGATGGCGTTCTGCTCTGCATGAATGCCCCTGCACAATTCATGTCTCTCGCCTGAGCTTACATTCAAGCTTTCCCTTATGCATCCTGTGTCAAGGCAGTGAGAAAGCCCTGATGGAGCCCCGTTGTATCCTGTAGCCAGAATGCGCCTGTCCTTGACGATGAGAGCCCCTACAGAACGTCTTATGCAAGTAGAGCGGGTGGCAACCTGTATGGCAATGTCCATGAAATAGGTTTCCCATGAAGGCCTCTTCTTTCCTTCATTTTCAGCAGTATTTTTTTTAAACCTCTTTTCAGACACGGTTAGCCTTTATAGCATATTTTAAGGTTTTTTATCCTGTAGTTTGTTAAAAAAAGACTGTTTGTGCTTCCGATGATTGCCCTAAGCAATATATCGGCAAATGCAAATGCTCTCAGACTTCTTATGGCAGCGCATGCTTTCTCCTGCAGCCTGATAGTCTACAGTCTGTCAACATGTGGTTGCTAACCATATATTGGAAATGCCTGACAAAGCTCATGTACTTTTTTACGGATACGTTTGATTGCAGTTTCATCAGTTGGTTTTTTTATGGCAGTTGCTATGAGATCTGCAATAACGGACATTTCTTTAGTCTTCATGCCTCTTGAGGTTACTGCAGGAGTTCCTATTCTTATTCCACTGGTTACCTGTGGGCTTCTGGTTTCAAAGGGAATAGAGTTTTTGTTTACTGTAATTCCTGCAAAACCCAGGATCTCTTCTGCTTCTTTTCCAGTGATGCTGAGATTTGTAAGATCAACTAGCATCATGTGGTTGTCTGTACCGTCAGATACAAGTTTTATACCGCGATTCATGAGGCCATCTGCAAGGGCTCTGGCATTACACACAATATCTTGCTGGTACAATTTAAATTCAGGAGTAAGTGCTTGCTTGAAAGCAACTGCTTTTGCGGCAATTACATGCATGAGAGGCCCGCCCTGAATGCCAGGGAAAACCTGACGGTTCAGCTTGTCAATGCAATTGGTTGAAGATACAATGAGACCTCCACGGGGGCCTCTTAAGGTTTTATGGGTAGTAGAGGTAACAACATCAGCATGAGGCACAGGGGAAGGATGATGACCTGTAGCGACAAGACCTGCAATATGGGCCATATCAACCATCAAATATGCTCCCACTGCTTTTGCAATGGTTCCGAAAGCCTCGAAATCTAATGTCCGGGCATAAGCGCTTGCTCCTGCAACAATCATGTTGGGTTTTACCTTTCTGGCAATATCCGCAAGAGCATCATAGTCTATCCTGCCAGTGTTCTTATCCACCCCATAATGAGATATCTTGAACAGTCTTCCTGAAAAGCTGACTGGACTCCCGTGAGTAAGATGCCCTCCATGTGAGAGGTTCATGCCAAGAATTGTGTCTCCAGGATTTAAAAATGCAAAATACACAGCCATATTTGCCTGTGATCCGGAATGAGGCTGTACATTAGCATATGATGAGTCGAAGAGCTGGTTTGCCCTTTCGATTGCAAGACTTTCTGCAATATCAACGAACTGGCATCCTCCATAATATCTTTTCCCAGGATACCCTTCAGCGTATTTGTTTGTTAATACACTTCCCTGTGCATCCATTACAGCCTGGCTTGCTATGTTTTCCGAAGCAATCAGCTCGAGTGTGTTTTCCTGCCTTTCGCATTCCTGAGCAATGACCCTGGCGATTTCAGGGTCAATTTTTTCTATTTTGGATAAGATCAAATGTTACCTCCCTTACAGTCGAATTTATCGATGCGGTTTTGATGCCTTCCGCCTTCAAAAGGGGTATCCAGCCAGGCAGAGACAATTTCTCTGGCAAGAACATCTCCTATGACCCTTCCTCCCATGACAAGTACGTTGGCGTTATTATGACGTCTGCTCATGATTGCAGAAAAAAGATCATTGCAAAGAGCTGCCCTGACATGCATGAATTTATTTGCGGCTATTGACATTCCAATGCCTGTTCCGCAGAGAAGGATGCCTCGTGAAAAATTTCCTGAGGAAATTTCAGCAGCTACCTTGAAAGCATAATCAGGATAATCTACAGAATCAGTGTTGTGAACTCCGACATCCTGAACTTCAATTCCTTTTTCTTTGATAAACAGTTTAAGGTTTTCTTTAAGTGCAAAAGCTGCATGATCGCAGCCCATTATTATTGGCGATTTTATTGATTTCATGTTGAATTATCCAGAAACATAAAATAGATTGCTTGATCAAGAAATCCAATTGAACTATTCAAAAGATTTAACTTTAAATAAATAATACAATATCACAAAAAAAACAATATCTTCTCTTTCAAAAGAGCAGGAACAGACAAAAGTATCTGCAAACAAAAGCACAAGAAGCAAGGAGCAGCAAGCCTGTTTTCATGTGAAGAGGATAAGGATATGGCAAAAAAAAGCGGAAAATCAGTTAGCTTTGATGCAATGATTAAATTTTTCATGCTTCGCTTTGAAATCCCAACCCGTCAGGATATTCAGAGGATCATGAACAGGATGGATCAACTGGAAAAAAATATCGAAAAAAAATGTCTCTACGGAAAACCGAGAAGGCAGACGGGGACTAAAAGCTTACCTGGGGAAAGGCTTTCGCAAAAGGTAACCCGCGCATCCAATGCAACGAGTGCAGTATACAAAGCAATAATGGATTCTGAAACTGGTCTTAATTATGAGGGAATACACGCATTGACCGGTTTTGATGAAAAAAAAATTCGGAACATCATCCACAGGCTTCATAAAACAGGAAAGATTGTTCGCAGGAAAAGAGGGGTATATGTTCCTGCATGACTCCAGCGGCATCCAGAGTCGTGAATTACCCGTGAATTTCCAGACCAAGCCATTATTCTGCCGGGTTTATGACAATCCAGATGACCGAGTAAACTCAGAGGGCAGGCAAAGTCTTCACATCCGGCTGTCTTCAGATGCTAATACATCTTTTTTTCGGTGCTGCTGCCACTTACAGTGAAGAATGCCGCCTTGCCGTTAGCCTCTTGGCCGAGCATCTGTCGCCGGGAAAGCAGGGGATACTGGAATGTGGTGGACGTGCTTTTGATTCTGCCCAGCCACATTTCTGTGATTTACTCGCTTACTGCAGGTGGCACCGCCAGCCAGGATGGCCTGGTAAAAACACAGAATATAGACTGAGTATCCTCTATATTGCTTTATCATACTGCATCCTTTATAAGGCAATTAAATAGTCTCTATGCTTATGCATTTTACAGTAAATGCTCATGAATCAGTTGGCTATAAAACGGGCAGCATGCCCATGGCACTTACGAGGTCGGTATCAAGAGATGGAACAAAACAAAAAAATTGTTATTGAAGTGATTTATAAGGCGGATTACTGCCTTCCTTGTTTTTACATGGATGAAGCAGTTAAGGAAGTTCTTCCAAAGTATCCAAACAATGTGGAATACCGCCGCATTGATATCATGGTTGGTAAAGGGAAAAAACGTTTTATAGAACTGTCATGTGAGCTGTTTGGGGAAGATGCTGTCAGGAATCATCTGAGGCTTGTGCCAGTCCCATCCTTGCTTATAAACGGAGAGCTGATATTTGACCAGATTCCGCCTCAGTACGAGCTTGTGAGTGCTATCGAAGAAGCATTGTCAAGTGGGATTTTATCATGAAAAAAACGCATATCGAAGTTATCCATGAAGGCGAGCACTGCATCCCATGCGTATATATGGCACTTCTTGTAGAAGAAGTCGTACAGGATTATAAAAATACGGTCACCTGGGAAAAAGTAATTCTTACAACAAAAGATGGGGCAATACGCTTCGACAAGCTTGGTCAAAAACGAGGCCAACTTCCACCTGTTCCATCAATTTACATCAACGGTGAATTATTTTTTGATGTTATACCTGGCAAGGAAGAGCTAAGGGAGGCCATAGACAGGCTCAGACTGTCATCAATTGATGAGGTGATCCGAGACTGAATTGCCTTGTCATTTCAAAACTAAAATGATAGGTTACCCCTCCTTCAATTTGATTTAACTGGATACATGTGCCTGTTCCGGGTTAAGATCCCGGATTTGCCGTAATGATGTGTTATTTTTTAACTTCTAATTATTTAATAAGATTATGCTTTTCAAGGAAACCCGGATGGCAGGAGAATTTGTTGTTTTAACCGGAAATGGCAAGGGCAAAACAACTTACGCGCTTGGTCTGTGCGTTAAGGCTGCAAGTGCAGGTAAGAAGGTTTTTCTGGGGCAATTTATTAAAGGCAGTCAATACAGTGAAATTAAAGCTCTGCAAAGACTAAGCGACTTGATAAGGGTCGAGCAGTTTGGCTTGGGACGTTTTATTGAAGGTGCTCCGCAGGCAGAAGATATAGAAGTTGCTCAAAAAGGCTTTGCAATCGTTAAAGAACTGTTAAAAACAGATAATTATGATCTTGTGGTTCTTGATGAAGCCAATATTGCCATGCGATATAAGCTTTTTTCAGTGAACGAGCTTCTTGCTGCAATTCGGGATAGGGCTGAAGGCGTATCTGTTGTTCTTACGGGTCGGGGTGTACCCGGTGAAGTCATTGAAATGGCAGACTATGCCCTTGAGATGAAAGAGATCAAGCATTATTATAATGCAGGAATTCCAGCCAGAATCGGCATAGAAAAATAGTGACCTCTGTCGTCAATAGTGGACACCAATTCACTCATGCCGCTTTCTGGGGGTTTTATGGGG